>JBKAGC010000007.1:0-41850 GCA_046290215.1 Pseudomonadales bacterium
CTACCGCAACGAGGCACTTGAGATGCAACATTGCCTAATCGGCACCTATACGATCGATACCTCCGCAGAGGGGATTTACCATGTGACTAAGTCTGGCACGACCCGCTGCGTGGCTAAAACGCTTAACCCTTCGTATCTCGCCATGCATCCGTTAAAGCCAGTGATCTACTGCGTTAACGAAACGGATGATTTTGAGCCTGAGGACGAGGGTCATACGAACCAAAACAGAGATACGCAGCCCTCTGTATCCGGCGGCGTCAGCGCGTTTTGTGCAAGCAATCTCGACTCGCAAGAATTAACCCTGGACCTGCTAAGCCAACAACTTAGTATGGGCGCGGACCCTTGCCATCTCTCCTTATGCAATGAGGGTAGGTTTTTAGTGATTGCAAACTACAGCGGCGGCACCTTTACTACCTTGCCGTTAGATGCCGCTGGTTACCTTGAATCTTTTCAAAGCCTTATTGAGCATAAAGGCAGCGGCCCGCATCCAGAGCGGCAACAATCTGCTCACGTTCATTCTAGTTTACTCGGCAAAGATCAGGCCTTGTTTATCGCCGATCTAGGAGCTGATCGCATTAGCCGCTATCAGCTTAACGCCGCAGGTAGAGTGACTAACGAACGCACTCATATTGCCGCCAAATCTGGTGCAGGGCCCCGCTTTATGGCCCAAAGTGAACATCAGTTGTTTGTCCTCAATGAACTAGATAATACCCTTGCTGCTTACTCTCTCGATGATCTGTCCCTGCAACAGTGCATTAGCACTGTGCCAAACCAGGATGTGGAGAATCTGGGCGCCCATCTCGTGTTAAGCCAGGACCAGCGATTTCTTTACGTTTCTAATCGCGGCTTTGATACCTTGTCAGTGTATCGCACCAGGCCGCAACTTGAACTCGTCCAAACCATATCCAGTGGCGGCGACCATCCACGTCATTTTGCTCTATTAGCAAATGAAGCGCAGCTACTGGTAGCAAACATGCATAGTGACAATCTAGTCCTGTTTGATCGCAACAGTGACACAGGCGAACTCACCACAACCGGCTCCACATTCCAGGTACCATCACCTGCTTGCGTGCTCCCACTACCCGGAGCATTGTGATCGCATAAGCGATTAACCCGCTGCAATAACGAGACTCGCTTTACACACCTTTGTGATACCAGCCCAATCTTGATTCGCCACCAGTTGTGCATTGAGCATCCAACTGCCACTCACGGCGGCTACACTTTCTAGCTGAAGAAACTCACCAAGATTGTCGAGATTGACGCCACCGGATGGCACAAACCGGACATCGGGCAAGGGTGCGGCAATATCCTTTATGTACTTCACGCCACCCAGGGAACCGGCGGGGAAAAGCTTAATCACCGTAAAGTCCAGCGCCATAATCTGCAATATCTCGCTCACCGTGGCCGCCGCAGGAACATAAGGTATGTCCCATCTTCGGGATTCATCAAGCAGCACTTTGGTACTGCCCGGGCTAACAGCGAACATGGCGCCAGCGGAAGTGATACGGCTAAAGTCTGCAACCTCGCGAACCGTCCCAGCTCCTACCATCATCTCGGGAAAGGTTCGCGCAACATCTTCCAGTACCCTCAGGGCATTGGTGGAACGCAGTGCCACTTCAACACAATTCACACCACCTTCTTGCATTGCAGCAACGGCGCGAAGCGCGGTTTGAGGCTCGTCCATGCTAAGGACCGGAATTATCTTTTGCGCTAGCAGCGTTTCCATGCAGGTTCGGCTCTGTTGTGTAAAGCGGGATAAGTTTACACTTTCCCATTCAATGGAACCGCTATTTCAATCATGAAGCAGTCAGAAATTCGTGCGCAGCTACCAGAGCATTTGCGCCAGTTTGTCGCCTCGCAAAACTATCAGGAGCGCTATACGCCCCGGGACCAGGCAGTCTGGCGATTGGTGATGAAGTTGCTCGTTAAGCAACTAAAACATAGCGCGCATCCAGTGTACTTCAATGGTTTGCGCCGCACCGGAATTTCCCTTGAGTCAATACCCACCATTGACGAAATGAATGCCTGTCTGGCCAGGCTCGGTTGGCGCGCGATTGTGGTTGACGGTTTTATCCCACCGCAAGCCTTTATGGAACTGCAATCACTAAAAGTACTCGCCATTGCACTTGATATGAGGAGCCTCGAGCACATTCTCTACACACCGGCACCAGATATAATTCACGAGGCCGCAGGCCATGCTCCAATCATTGCCGATGTAGAGTACTCCGACTATTTGCAAAGGTTTGGCGAAGTAGGCATGAAGGCCCTCTACAATCAATATGACATTGCCCTTTATGAGGCCGTCAGAGAACTTTCAATTGTCAAAGAGAGTCAAACCGCCACCACAACCGACCTGGACAAGGCCCAGGCAAGGCTAGATGAGTTGTTGGCAAATCCTGGTGAGCCATCAGAACTTGCTTTGCTCACAAGGTTGCACTGGTGGACCGTGGAGTATGGTCTGGTGGGCGAGCCTGATAACTATAAAATCTTCGGAGCTGGCTTGTTATCGTCCTTATCCGAATCCCTGTCTTGCCTGGATGATAACCAGGTGAAAAAGCTCCCTCTTACCGTGGATGCCATTAACACGCCCTACGACATTACCAATCCGCAACCGCAACTCTTTGTCACGAAAAGTTGTCGCCACTTGACGCAAATACTCGACGAGTTCGCGGCAACCATGAGCTTCGCAACAGGGGGCACGGCAGCACTACAAGCTGCTGCTAAAACCGGCGTGGTCACCACAGCGAAACTCAGTTCAGGGCTCGAGGTTTCTGGCAAGTTCATTGAACCTATGACCAACGCAATCGGCGAGGTGATTTACTATCGAACAGAAGGACCCAGCCAACTTGCACTGCAGGGCAAAGAACTTGAGCAGCATGGTACTGATTATCACGCTGCAGGGTTTGGTTCTCCTCTGGGACGAATTTGTAACCTAATGAAACCGTTAGAACTTGCTTCTGAATACGAGCTGCAAGAACTCGGCATTCACCGGGACGAAGCTATTCACCTGGAATTTTTGTCTGGCGTCACCGTGCAAGGACATTTGCGCAGCATTAGCAAAGATCATGCGACCGTGCTGCTTATGACGATTGATGACTGCACGGTCACAGGCCCGCTGGGCGAGATATTGTTTGAGCCCAGTTGGGGTACTTTTGATATGGCCGTGGGCGATACCATCACAGCCACTTACGCCGGCAGCGCGGATCCAACAACATTTAATGTTTATCCAGGCGCGGCTCATACCGCAACAGTTACTAGCCCTGGGGACTCCGCGGAACTAGATGCCTTCACTGCACTAAAGGACTTTGCTCCAGAACAGGTAAGTTCTTTACTTAAAGACTTCCCAGACAGTTGGTTATTGCACATCGAAATGCTTGAGAAACTTGGCACGGCTACACCGGAATACGAGCAAGTACTTTCCCACCTGAAACAGAAAGAACCTACAACGCCGCTAGTTCGCCAGTATCTAGGGCTTCTGGCGCATTAAGGTAGGCCGCTTTATCCAACCGACTTACCGTACCGTTCGCCACCAGCAGAACTTGATCGGCACGAGCAATTGTCTCTGGCCTGTGGGCGACTACCAGACGAGTGATGCCCAACTGCTCAATATGGGCAGTGACGCGGCGTTCATTACACACATCTAAATGGCTGGTGGCTTCATCCAGAAAAAGAATCTTCGGCTTGCGGTACAAGGCTCTGGCAAGCAACAGCCTTTGCACCTGGCCGCCAGAAAACTGACTGCCCATATCACCCACCAGGGAGTGATAGCCCATAGGCAAAGCGAGAATCTCCTCATGTATTGCAGCAGCCCTGGCGCAGTGCTGCACCGCTTCATGATCAGGCTCGACATCAAAAAAACTAATGTTATCGGTCACACTACCGGCCAGTAATGCATCTCCCTGAAGTACCGCTGCCACCTCGCTGCGATAATTTGTCACGCCAAACTGCTCTAAGCCAATACCGTTATAAAGCAAACGACCTTCATCAGGCTGGTACAAGCCCAGCAGTAACTTCACTAAAGTAGATTTACCGCCTCCTGATGCCCCGACAATCGCAACCATAGAGCCTGGTTCAACGCTGAAATTCACATCCCGTAATACCGGTGCTTCATTATCTCCGTAGCGAAAGCTTAGATTCTCAATCTCCAATCCTGCCTGGCCAGATGACGGCATAACCATAGCTGGATCGTTAGCGGGATCTAATTCGGTTTCTGTTAAGGCAATATCAGCTAGTCTATCTAGATGCAGGCGTAACATTCGAAACGCAATCCACTGCTCCACCAGGTTAGTCAAGCGGCCACTTAGCTGATTCTTGTAAGCAATAAATGCTAGCACCATGCCAATGGAAAGTGCGCCACTAAGAACTTCCTGGGCGGCAAAATACACCACTAGAATATTCTCAGCACCGAACAATATAGCGCTAAGCAAAGAAAACAGCAGATTTAACTTACCCAGGCGAATTTCACTGTTTACCACTGCCGTGTACCGGTTTTGCCACAAGCCAAGCCGAAAATTCTCTGCACCAAACAATCTTACTGCTTGGATGCCGCGTATGTTTTCGAGAAAACTAGTTTGCTCTTCGGCGCCGCTCTTGATGGTTTGTTCGCTGGCTCGATACAGCATACCGTAGGAAACCGCCCTGACTCCTATATAGAGCAAAACAGCAACAAGCACCAATGCGGTGAGTGGGACGCTATAAAGCAGCATGACACCTAGCACCAGGATCGACATAACACCGTCTACCAGGGTTTCTACCACACCAGTGGTCAACCGTTCACGAACCTGACTGAGTGAGCCAAATCGCGACACCACATCACCAACATGACGCCTGGTGAAATAGCTGAGAGGTAAGCGCAACAGGTGTCGCGTCAGATTAACCCCCATTTGCAAGTTCACCACGGAACTCATTCTGAGCACCAGATAACCGCGCAATGTGGTGAGCAAAGAACTACACACCATTAATAGCCCAAAACCCAGGGCTAACACCACGAGCAAGTCTCGATCCTCTGTTAACAGCACATGATCAACAACCCACTGCATGTAGTAAGGCGTCGCGATTGCCGCAATCTGCAATACCAGCGAAAGCACAAACAACAAACTTAAGCTGCGCACCAGATGATGCATGCGACTCCACAATTGCCAGATGGATAGTCTCTGCTGAACTTGTTCCTGTTTGAATTCAGCACCAGGACTTAATTCAAGGGCGATCCCTGAAAAGTGTCTGGAGCATTCCGCTAGTGTCAGTTTCACCCGGCCTTGGGCCGGATCATGGATCCACACCGCACGTTTAGTCACTTTGGTTAGCACCACAAAGTGATTCAGATCCCAGTGCAAGATCACGGGGGTCTTGAGTTTTGCTAATTCTTCTAACTCACAGCGAATCGCCCGGGCGGTAAGTCCGCAACGTTCCGCAACCTGCATCATATGCTTGAGGTTTAGGCCTTTGAGGCTAGCGGTAAATTTCCGCCGTAGGGCTGCAACATCACACTCGTAACCATGGTGACTTGCCACCATGGCGACACAAGCCAGGCCGCACTCAGCCACTTCAGTTTGCAAGATCACGGGGGTTTTCGTCCGTAGCGAAAATTCCAATTCAGCCATTGTCATGAGGCTCCCTGCCTTGCCTTAAAGCCAATCAACGGTTGCAATAGCCAATCTAGTAAACGTCTCTGTTCCAGCAAGATGTCCGCTTCTACTTGCATACCAGAACGCAGCGGTAAGAGCTGCTCACCATAGGTAAGATGTTGTGCTGCGAGATGCGCCCGCAACCGATACACAGGTGGCAAGCCTTGCGACTGGGAAACGGCGTTGGCATTAACCAGGGTTTTGTCGAACTGAATGATTTCCGCATCGATTTGGCCATAACGTTGGTAAGGGAACGCATCGAAACGCAAACGTAGTTTCTGTCCGGTTTTTACCAGCCCCGCTGATTTACTCGGCAGTTCAAGCTCTGCCAGTAGAACAGAGCCAACAGGGATCATATTCAGGAGCGGCTCACCGGTTACCACCTCCTGGCCTGGTTTAACCCGCACAGAGGTCACCCGGCCTGGCTGCGCTGCCCTGATCACCGTGTTGAAAGAGGCGCGAGCTTCTTCTTGTTGCTGCGTCAACTGCGCCGCCTGCTGCTGATAGTTTCGAATCGTTTCCGCATATTGCAGCGGTAATTGCCTAACCAGGGCCCTGACCTGCTGCGCTTCCTGGTTGATGGTTCGCAACTGTTGTTGCAGTTCTTCGCGACTTTGTTCGAGACTTAATAAACGCTCTTTACTTTGACTGACCTCTACCTGCGCCACGTGACCTTCCAGAGCCAGCCTGGAGCGTTTCTCAAACCAGTGTTGCTGAAGTTCAATGCGCGCCTCAAGCAAGCCCATTTGACGCTCAGTTAGTCTCGCCTGTTCGAGCAGTTCCGTTCTGCGGGCATTCGCCGTGGCAAGCTCTTCCGCCAAGAGGCGCTCATTGTTGGCAATGGCTTCTGCGATTAAGGCCTGACGAGTGTTCAAAACCTCTAAAACCAGTGGGCCCAATGCAGTATTGCTACCACGGCGATTTGCCAGGGCAAAGAGTGCCTGGCCTTCATGTACTGCGCTGCCTTCCTGGACGTAGATCTCAGTAATCGTGCCACTTTGCTGCGCCCTACTTAGCAACACACCTTTGCTGGGCTGCAATCGTCCAGAGACTCGCTCTTTGCGGTGTACCTCTGCGCTCAATAAAAAGCCTAGTAAACTGATTAGCAACACCACGCCTAACGCAATCCAAAGCTGCAGTGGTAATGGCTGCGCCAGGGTAACTTCCCCGAGCAAGCGCTGCTGCTGATGCTGTCCTGCTTCGCTGCGAAATAACGTCTGCGTCACAATCCCACCTTGTTAACAACTGAGGCGTCATAGTGCGATTAACTTGCCCGCTAAAGCAGGTGTGTTTAGAGATAAGTTTTGTGCGAGTTTGTTAGCCTGGGCTGTACGCCCCTGACTCTAGCAGCGGTTTTTAGAGCTACATGGTTAACATGATTGGCAAGCGCTGATGGCTTGCTCCCGGGTATAAAACTGGCCGCCCCGACAAAAGCCCGCTTCGATACCAGGTTTTACCACGAGCACCGCGCCGGAAGCATCAAGTTCCGTCGCCCACTCGGCAGGTAAGCCGCTAATCACATGCATGGGTGCCAGGCGTCCATCCTGGAAACGCGCAACCTCAACCCGGCCAGTGTCGGGATCCCGGAATGCCGGGACAAAACCTAAATCCTGATTGTTTACCGAAATACCTTCGGTATTTGCGAACCTCTGGTTCTGTTCGCGAAGCGCCTGTCTATCCATTTGCTCAGTCTGGGTGCTGCCAACCTGCTTTGTTCACTTAAACTATAGACCGGATATTTCGCCCGGCAGTCCCATTTACGAAATTATTCCACCGTCAGGGCCAGCGCCCAGTTCTGCTCATCGCCGCGATAAGGCTCAAGATGGGCCAACAGCGCGGTGCCTTGCTCGAGCAATATCTCCCCACTGCCGGTGGCTTCGAGATTAAGTCGCACTAGCGGTTCGGTTTTCGACTCGCGCAACGAAAACCGCCATTGACCCATATCAAAAGCAATGCCGTCATCCCGTTCTACTGCTAATGCCTGGGCCCCGTAGCGCTTATTGAGACTCTCTATCGCAACATCGACCTCTGTCAGACCAATGCTAATTTCCGGTGTACAAACAAAGCGACTACGGCGAGCCGCGACAATCTCTTCCAGGGGTTGTTCCAGATGACTGATCAATTCCACAACTTTTAGCCAGGCATACATGCCGGAATCACAGGCAAAGAAATCACCAAAATAGTGATGGGAAGACAGTTCACCGCCATACACCGCGCCCGATGCCTTCATCTTTTCTTTCATGAAAGAGTGGCCGGTTTTCGATGGCACCGCCGTTGCGTTATGGCGCTGCAGGACCTCTCGTAAATTCCAATAGATCTTGGTGTCATACACCACAGGTGCTGGTCCAGACTGGGTCAGCATATGGTCGGCAAGAATACCCACCATGTAATAGGAAGGAATGTAACGGCCCTCGCCATCAAAAAACACGCATCGGTCGCAATCACCATCCCAGGCTACACCCAGACTAAAATCCTGCTCTTGCATAAACTCAAACATTTGCTGCCGCAGCCGGGGGTTCACAGGATCAGCGCCTTCTTCTGGGAACGGACCTGGTTCTTTACGAAACCATTTGGTGGGCAAGTCAAACTCATAGGCAATGTCTGCTGCCAGAGTGGACGCGGTGCCATTTAAGCCATTCAACGCGATCTGGCCAAACCCCGAATGGATGGCAAAACGCCGTTTGAGAAACTCAATATAGTGGGCGTGGAAGTCCCGGCTTGTCACCTTGCCCCGTTGCGCGGCGCTATTGCGATGACCGGCAATCATCAGCGCCATCACATCACTCAGACCATTGGCAAAGTGAATACCCACACCGCCATGCAAAACGCACTTAAAGCCGTTATATCTGGCCGGATTATGACTGGCGGTGACAATCACCACGGCTTCAATATCCGCCATAGAACTTGCAAAGTAACCCAGTTCGGTGGTGCATAGGCCAAGATTGACCACATTCAAACCTGATGCGGTAAAGCCCTGTTGCAAGCCATCTTGCAAAATAACACTGGATTCGCGCATATCGCGTCCCACAGCGACGGTACCGCGCAGGCCAAATTGCTCCACGAAGGCATGGGCAAATTGTTCCGCGAAGTCAAAATCCAGGTCATTTGGATAGACACCGCGAATATCGCCAAGTCGAAAGGCTGTGAGATGTTTTGCCATGGGGCTCATTATAGAGGGCTTAAACCCTTTATTAATACGCCGCATCTAAGTTTATAAATACACTCAGGGATTCCCCAATGCGCCGCTATATACCACTTCTCGTTCTGCTTGCCAGCCAATCGGTATTTGCTGACCGACCAAATGATTGGACTAAAGTCATGGGGGACATCGAAGTACAGGAGGGCGAGCAAGCTGGCAATGTCCGCTCCGTAAACGGTGATATCGAACTCGAGGACAATAGCAGCGCTGAGTCCGTTAAGACCACCAACGGCCGAATCCGCGTTGGCAACTATGTTACTGCAGAAGACCTTGCCACGGTGAATGGCAGCATTCGCGCGGGGGAGTCTTTGCGCGTGAACGAGGATGTCCGCACCGTAAATGGCAGTATCCGGCTCAAACAGCGCAGTATCGTCACTGGCTCGGTAAACACTGTGAATGGCTCTGTTGAACTGACCGGTACCCAGGTGGGCGAGGATGTCAAAACTACCAATGGCGACATCGAGCTCAGAAATAGCAGTGTGGATGGCGATATTATTTTTGAGAAAGTGAGTTATAACAGTTGGAACCAGTCTTACCCCACCCTGATGATAGACGCTGACTCAAAGGTTCACGGCACTATCTATCTGCGCCGCAAGGTCAATTTGCGAATAAGTGATAGCGCTGAGGTAGGCGAGATCAAGCGCGAGTACCAATGATCCCGCTTTCGCCAGAGCTGCACCCTAACCCAGAACCAAAGCAGAGCCGTAAACCAAGGCAGAATCTGGTAAATTAGTCGCCTTCGACAAACAGTTGGCAATTGTGGCAAATGAAGGTGGCAGTGGTTATACCATGCTACGGCGTGGCTAATTCAGTTTTAGAGGTGATAACGGCGGTGCCAGACAACGTTGATCTGGTGATCTGTGTCGATGATGCCTGTCCGGAACACTCTGGTGAACTGATTACCAAACACTGCAGCGACGAGCGGGTCGTCGTGGTCCAGCACGATAGCAACCAGGGTGTGGGCGGTGCCATGGTGAGTGGCTATGCCGAAGCACTCAAACAAGGCGCGGAAATTATTGTGAAGTTGGACGGCGATGGTCAAATGGCGCCAGCGGACATTCCACGAATCATTCAGCCGATCTTGCAGGGAGAGGCAGACTACACCAAGGGCAACCGCTTCTATTTACTGGCCAACCTGAAAGGAATGCCCCTGGGACGATTGCTTGGCAACGCCGCTTTGTCATTTATGAGCAAACTCTCCAGTGGCTACTGGAAAAACTTTGACCCCACCAATGGATTCACCGCAATTCATCGCAACGTGTTGGCCGCCTTGCCGCTAGAGCAAATACACCGGCGTTACTTCTTTGAGTCGGACATGCTCTACCAGCTATCTACCCTCCGGGCCGTGGTTCAAGACGTTCCCCAACGCGCTCATTATGGCGACGAGACCAGCCACTTGAAGGTCGCCAGTTCTATTCCTCTGTTTTTCTGGCTTCACACGAGAAACTTCTTTCGCCGGATTTTTTACAACTACTTTTTACGTGATTTCCATTTAGCCTCTATTGAATGGCTGCTGGGTCCTGCTCTGCTGCTGTTTGGCCTGGTGTTTGGCACACTAACCTGGAGCAGTAACGTCGCCCAGCAAGTGCAAACCCCTATCGGTACCGTGATGCTTGCCACCTTGCCAATTATTATCGGCCTACAGTTGCTATTGTCGGCGCTGGGTTTTGATATCGACAATCAACCTCGACAACCGGTATACCCGCAACTCAACTTTAACCAGGATGAGTCTCTTTGCTAGGCAACAACAAATTGACTTCATGGTTGTCGGCGCTGCTGGTAGGCATTGTAGTCCTGGGTTTGCTGCTCTGGCTTGCGGAGCCTGCCGCGCTACTCATGCAATTTCGCCAGGCAAACTGGCACTGGCTTGCCCTCGCGCTGGTTCCCCTTGGCATCGAGGTCGTGTTTACCTCCCTTAGAGTTCAACACTGCGTTAACCGCCCTGTACCTTTTAGTTTGGCCATGTATTGCAACTCACTTTACATCGCCTGGTTATCTTTGCTTCCGGCTCGATTAGGCGAGATTGCCGGTGTTGCCGTGTTTAACCAGAAGTTAGGCATGACCGTTGGCAGCGCCACAGCCAGCGTCGTGGTACAACGTATTTATGATGTGCTGATTCTTGCTGGTTTGTTAGTCGCAGCCCTAAGCCAAACCCTGTATGGCGGCCAGACTGGTTTGCTGCTGGCCAGTCTGGTTTTACTAGCACTATTGATTGTACTTGCGACTTTACCTTTTTGGTTATCCACCTTTGCCAGACTATTTTTCACCTGGCGCCATGTGCGCTGGCTCAAACGCTTAATGTACATCGTCCTGCAAGCACGAACCTGGTATCGCCATCAGTCAGCACCCAGTGCGATTAGCTGGCTTGCTGGCACCACTCTAGGCAAGTGGAGCTTTAACCTGGTGGCTGTGGTGCTGATCTTCAGCGCTGCTGGCATTGACCTTGAACCTGGCGTGTTAGTCACCGTTGCGATTCTCATGCACTTTCTCGGGGCAATTCCGATTCAATCCTTCGGCGGTTTTGGTGCAGCAGAGATTGGCGTGGCTGGCATTTTGGTGTCCATGCACATCCCGAATGACCAGGCCGTCGCGGCGGGTTTGTTAGTGCGGGTCGTGTCATTGTGTTTTTCCGGACTATTTTTTACCGTGTGCTTTTTTACCTTAAGACCAAAACCGTCCCGTGTTCAGCCCGTCTAGATTCAGCAATCCAACTTTCTCCAAACTCTTGTAAAAATCATGGCCGATCGTCAAGTAGATAAAAATTATGGCTCGATGCGGACCAAACACGGCCTGGATCACGCCTCGGCTAATGGCTATGTGGGTGAATGGTTCTTTCGCCGCGAGCAACGCTTTCTTACCAACAGGCTAGGAACCGGTCTCATTTTAGACGCTGCCTGTGGTTCGGCGTTGATGCTGAAAGATCTAGGCAATGCTGATGTGATCGGTCTGGACTACAACTTACTTGCTTGTAAACAAGCAAGCGCCAACGATCAAACGATTGTTCGCGGCGATGGGTTTAACATGCCATTTGCCAATCAGACCTTCGACGCCGTGATAAACTGTCAGTTCTTAAATCAACAAACTCCGGCACAACGACAGCAATTTATTGC
Source organism: Pseudomonadales bacterium (assembly GCA_046290215.1). Taxonomy (GTDB): domain Bacteria; phylum Pseudomonadota; class Gammaproteobacteria; order Pseudomonadales; family Azotimanducaceae; genus JAHRVQ01. The sequence continues at coordinate 11,934 of JBKAGC010000007.1, forward strand.
CGAAGTCAGTCGCGTCTTAAAACCCGGAGGACATTGCCACATCATGTGGCGAGGTGCAGAAACGTTGATCCACCAGAGCGTTAACTGTGCCAGTAATATACTTGCCCGCTTGCAAGGTGAGCCGACCTTCCCCCAGTACTATCACCCACCGCAGTTACTGTTGCAGGATGCAATCAACAGCGGATTCGAACTGGTTGAACAAAACATGACCGCGCCGCTTGGCGGCGCAACGGTAGCCCCTGGGAGCCTCACGGCAAAAATTATTGGCGCCTCTCACTATGTAAACTTGAGGCGGCTACCATGAAGCTCACGCCTTTTGATTTCGCCCGGGACCGTCAACGCTGGGACGAGTTTGTCCGCAGCCAGGCAGCCGGTAGTTTCTTTCACTTGTCTGGTTGGCATCAAGTCATTGCCACCAGCTATGGCCAATTTCAGCCTTGCTATTACCTGGTAGAGGAACAAGGTGAAATACAAGCGGTTATCCCAGCAACACTGGTCAAGCGACCATTTACCGGGACAGCGCTAATCTCTAATCCCTTTGCGGTCAGCGCAGGACCATTATGCGCGTCTGGTTGTGACATTATTCAATTGTTGGGCTTACTTGCCGAGGCGCATGCCAACGTCGATTATCTGGAGTTACGGGATGTGAGTTCAGCCCCTGATCACTGGCAGACGACCCAACATTTCGTTAATTTTGCAAAAACTCTCACCGCAGACCATGAAGAAAACTGGTTGGCAATTCCCAACCGTCAGCGAGCCGTGATTCGCAAAGCCGAGGCAAAAGACCTATCCCTGGACACACACCGGGACCTGCAGAGGTTCTTAGATGTCTACAGCATCAGCTTAAGAAACCTTGGCACGCCGATTTATCCAAAACGCTATTTTCACAGCTTGCTGGAGCAGTTCAGAGAGCAAATCATCCTGGTCACTGTGGCGGCAGCAGGCAAGGACCTAACCACGGTACTGTGTTTTCAATATAAAGATCGACTTATGCCCTACTATGGCGGCGGCACAATTGAAGCGCGAGACTTTCACGCATACCCCTGGATGTACTGGCAGCTTATGAAGTATGGCGTAGACCACCAGATGCCAACCTTCGACTTCGGCCGCAGCCCAGACAAAAGCGGCCCGTACGCCTTTAAAAAGAACCTGGGCTTTAAACCGCGAAAACTCAATTACAGCTACTTACCACTACAAGGCAAGGTGCCAGACCTCACGGGGAGCTCTGGCATCGCGAAACACCTGATTTCGGTTTGGCAAAAACTACCGCTACCCGTGGCCAACCTGGTTGGGCCGCTTGGTGCCGTCTACGCTGTATAAGAGGCCTGCTGAGAGGTCGTATCAGACGCGCCATAAGCCCTGACATATTCAAGCAGGGTACGGTTTGATTCATATTGCTGAAAAAACTCACGCATCTTTTCCATAGCAAAGCGGCGCCGCCCCATCAGCAGCAAATTCACCCACAAAGGTGTATCGCGCATGCGCACAAATGCTTTGTCCCAGTAAAAGTCATAGGGATGACAATAGAACCAGGGGACCTGCTCGCTGCCAAGTCGTGATCTTGCGAACCTCACCATCCAGTTAGGAAAGTAGCGAAAGTAGATGCCGCCGAGGATTGGCATTTCAAGCCCTGCACCAGAAATTGGTGCAGGCAGCTCGATCAGCCCGCTTGGCCAGGTATATAACTGTCTGGGTTGGCCCGGATAAGCAAAGCGGGGATTGTTCGCCGGCAGGACACTGGAGGAGTAGGTAAAACCTAAGTCTTTTAGTGTTGCATCGGCCCAGGGTGTTTCTGCGGTGAGGCTAAACATGGGGGCGCGATAGCCGGAGACCTCCGCACCTGAGATGTCTTCAAGGAGTTCTTTGCCGCGTTCTGTCTGGCGCCGAAAGCGCTTCTCCCCCAGCAACTTGATATCACGATGCTGCCAACCATGTAGCCCCACTTCGTGGCCGCCGGCATGAATGCGCTTCACGACCTCAGGATATTTCTCCGCCAGTTCCCCCACCACGAAAAAAGTTCCGACCCGTCCTTCGCTGGCCAGCCAATCCAGTACCGCCAACATCGGCGGCACAAAGCTACCATCGCGATCCTGGTCTGGGTCTTCCACGTCCATGGTGAAAATGATTTCAGACATTGGAGTACTTCATCTGAAAATAAGTTTGAAACAGCTTATTCGGCAACCAGCGCATGGCCGAATCCCGGGTGAATTGCTGCAGCCGGGTTTGCGGCACATACCAGGCCACTGCGCCACGAGTTTGTTTTTGGATAGGTTCCATAATGGCGCGCATTTGTTGCTCAAAGCCTTTTATACCCGCGTCAATGCCATCGGTATTGATCTGTTTCGCTAGCCGGGTGGCCCCTGATATCGCTGCCGCTGCACCACGACCGGAAAACAAGGTTAAGCAGTGAGCCGCATCACCAATACAAACCACTCGTCCATTAGACCAGGTAGAAGCCAGCACTTGTTTTAGGGAATCCATATAAATGCGCTCGGGACTAGCAGAATCTAATGCTGTGCTGATGGCGACGGAACTATTTGCGAATGCTGACCGAAGCGCGGCTAACTTGTCAGGGCCTCTCGGCACATCAACCGAATCGTTAGACCAGACAAATACCGTGCCCAATTCACCATCTGGCGTGTTGAAAGCTGCCATATAGCGGCCCAGGTCCATGTGGGTTTCGAACTTATCCCGTAGCGCTAATACATTGGGTATTTTCATTGCTGCGCAATGCAAACCGAGATAATCCAATCTCGTTTGGTCCGCTAATAAAAGCTGCCTGGTGGGGGAGTTCTGACCCTCTGCTACCACCACCAGATCAAAGGACTGCTGCTCGCCGCTGGCGAAAGTTACCGCCACACCTGCAGCTTGTTGATCAACCTCAGCAATCGTGTCGGCAAAACGCATGGTCACCAGATCTTTAACCTTCTGATAAAACACATCTACCACGTCGTCACGCATGATTTGCAGCACATCCACACCCTGAAACAACCTTTTGTAGTCTAGCATTAAGGTTGTGCATCATATTGCACCTGGAGTGAGTGATCCCCTTGCGATGTGCAGGTCGTCCGATTTAGTTCTGCCGCTGCCCGATAGGCGTAGTCTGAAAGCGACACAAGATAACCACCACCACGTGGCGCAGCAGCTCGCTCCACTACCGTGACCGCAAAACCAAATCGGTTAAACCAAAGTGCTGCGCAAAGACCAGCAATGCCGGCCCCGCTGATTAATACCCGCTGTCCTTGCATGTTACCTCGTCAGGTCCCCTGCTTTGCTATTGGGAAGTAAAGTTCCAGTCGAGTTGTTTCCGCCAGACTATGTAAATCAATCGCCCCACCGTGGTCTTCGAGAATCGTCCAGGCCACTGCTAGATCCCAGGGGCCCGGCTTCAAATCAACGTAACCCCGGGATTTTTGCTCCGGATCAAAAATCTCCACCAGGTCCTCGGGGCGTATACCCTGACCCTGGTCTTCAACTGCAACAATATAGTAATGCCCATCACTGACCTGGTGATGAAACAGGCTACCGGCATAAACATAATCAGTACGCCCGGAAATACGGATTTGCTGAGCATGAATTTGGGTACGCAAACTGTATCGAGCTAGATGAAACAATAACGTTTCGAGATGGCCATATGACCCCTTAAAAAGCACGTCAGACAGTTCAAAGTTCGTTGATACATCCACTAGAGGATAATCTGCTTTTAATGACCTAAACGCTGCGGATTGAAAAAATTCAGCGACTAGCGGCTGCAGCTCAAGCTCCTTTCTTTCTGGTAGCTCACCCCTTAACAGTAGAGCCAAATCAACCAGGGTCTGCCGGGCAAGTTCGCCATGATTCTCTGGTTCATTTTGTAAGCGTTCAGCAACGGCCTGAGCCACTACCCCAAAGCCAAAAGTGCGCATAGATTGACTGACTTGCTCGTGAAGTGCCTGACTTTGACCTTCCGCGGTCCTGCGAAGCTTCTCCTGAATGTGCAATTCAAGATTCGTTTTACGTAGTTCACTACTTTGCGCCTCCACCGTTTGGAACGCACGGGATGAACGCACAGATACCAGGATGCTTTGCAACAGCACAAACAGATACAAACCAAACTGTAGCTGGTTATCCCCGTCCAACGTAAACATTACAGTAATAATGTCACTCACGGCGGAAACAAACAAAAACACAGCGCCGCAGCCAAACAAGATGCTACCTTCTTTACGCCGCCAGATGGCCAGGCCGATACAGTAGGCGCCGTAACCCATACTCAGCAGAGTTAATACTTGAAACGGCGGTACCAATGACGTGGCCTGGATGATCGGCAGCACAATGGTCAATAGAGTAAAGATAACGCCTAAGGCCCACAGTGCGCGTAACACCAGCAAGGAGGTCTCGGTGGGAAACATACTGCGAATGAACGCCAGAAATATGGGGATCGACAAGAACCATGAGACATACTCAAAACGGGTCAATAAAGACCAGGGCAAGTCTGGCAGCACTTCATTAATGAAGCGCTCGTCCACCAATAAGATGCGGGTACTCAACGTCAGGCAAAACAGGCCAAGCCATAGTCCGGAGACATTTTCTCGTCGAGTAATCCAGGTGATGAGGTTGTACAAGGCCATCATCACGATGGCGCCAAATAAAATGAAATCAGTAGCGAATCGACCCTGACGCATCTCTTCTAGTTCAGTTTGATCGCCAAGGACGATAGCTTCCCAAACACCCGCGTTTCGATGATGATAATTCGCCACCAGCAAAATGATCTCAACCCTGCGGGATTGGGGTGTAAAACTGAAGATGTCTGGTCGATAGGCTGGCGTGGTCGTGACTGCTGACTGACCCAGTGTGCCTACTTCCACTAGTTCGACGCCATCAACATAAAGCCGATAGGCGGTGCCCACGGTGCGCATTTTCAAGGCCAGCGGCCTAAGGTCACTGATTAAAACTTCAAGCCTGTAGGTAGCGAAACCCAGATTTGAGTACTCGCCACTTTCATTCCAATTTCCAGGCACTTCAAGAAACCTGGCCTGACCGGCTTGCAACTGCTCAAGGCGAATCAAATCGCTACTCAGGTGACGATTCCAGTAGAACCGCCATTCACCATTTAACTCAATGGCACCATTTCGGGAAAAGTCCCAGTCCGATAGATCAAGCAGACCTTGCTGGGCCACGGGTTTGGCACTGACGCCGGGTAAAAACAACAGACCTAGCAGCAACACAAAGACGCGTATTGCCAAAGCTAGATTTTGATTTTTCATGGTGGCCTGGCTTAGCCCTAGAGGTTTGCGAGTAAAGCTTCCGTGTATTCTGTTGTGGAACCACTACCGCCCAGATCAGGGGTTAGGTGCTTACCTTCACCAATGACCTTACGAACCGCAGCGCGAATTCTGGTGGCCGGCTCAATTAACTCAAGATGGTCCAACATCAGGGCCGAGGCGAGTAAAAGCGCAGTTGGATTAGCCACGCCTTTACCGGCAATATCAGGCGCACTGCCATGCACGGCCTCAAAAATACCACGGGTTTCACCAATGTTTGCCCCTGGCGCCAGACCAAGACCGCCCACTAGGCCGGCGCACAAATCTGACAAGACGTCACCAAACAAGTTGGTTGTTACAATGACATCAAATCGATGCGGATTCATGACCAATTGCATGGCGCAATTGTCGACGATCATTTCTTCAAACTCGATATCGTCGTATAGCTTCGCCACATCTCTGGCAACTTCCAGAAATAACCCTGAAGTCGAGCGCATGATATTGGCCTTGTGTACAGCCGTGACCTTTTTTCGACCAAGCTTTCTGGCTAGTTCAAAGGCGTGGGTAACGATGCGCGTACAACCGCGCCGCGTCACCACGGAAGTCAGTTCCGCACGCTCGCCGTCTTCACTACGTTTGTGGCCAATACCCGCGTATAAACCTTCCATGTTTTCCCGTACAACAAGAATATCAATATCGGAATAGCGCGTCGTAGCACCGGGAATGGACAAGGCCGGACGTACATTGGCGTACAAATCAAACTGGCGTCGCAATGACACGTTTACCGAGGTAAAACCGCGACCAATGGGCGTGGTGATTGGCCCCTTTAAGGTCACCGGGTTCTTTTCGATCTGGGCGAGGGTTTCCTCAGGAATCAGATCCAGGCCCTGCTGGATGGCAGGACCACCAGCAAGCGCCTCTTCAAATTTTAGACCCGCATCCAGGGCACCAAGAATCTGCAGCACAGAATCAGTAATTTCCGGGCCAATGCCGTCGCCTGGAATAACGGTAATAGGTATTTCGCTCATGAGGACATTATAGCGAACTCGCGCCCATAACGAAGCGTTGTTATGGGCCTTTTATGTGATCAGATCACCGATTGCCTGCTCCCGTATGCGCCGTTTATCGATTTTCCCGGAGGCAATTCTTGGCAATGGCTCCTGACTCTGGGTTAAATAACGAGGAATTTTAAAGCGAGCAATGTGATCTCCCAGGTAGGACCTTAGTTCATCAGGATCTAGCTCTGCTTTAGCAAAGTAAGTAGCGCCCACTTCTTCCCCAAGCCGCTCATCTGGCACCGCGTAGACAGACGCTTCAAGAATCTCCGGATGGGCCAGCAGTCCGGCTTCCACCTCAGCACAACCAATATTCTCACCACCGCGAATCACTAGATCTTTAATTCGATCAACAATGTACAGATAACCATCAGCATCGATATAGGCCACGTCACCAGTGCGCAGCCAGCCGTCGACGAAGGTTTCGGCGTTGGCGTCAGGCCTTTGCCAATAGCCTTCAATAATCGAAGCACCGCTGATCAAGAGTTCCCCACGTTCCCCGGGTCGTAACGCCTTGCCCATCTCATCAACAACTTTGATATCCAACACGGCGGAGCAGCGTCCAGAACTGGCCGGGTGCTCGAGATAGTCCTCACCGCCAATGCCACAGCCAATGGCGTTGGTTTCTGTCATACCCCAACCGGTGTTCGGCAGGGCTTTGGCAAATGACGAGGCGATATTTTTCACCTGTTCTGGCGCGCGCGGCGCACCACCGCCCCCCACTGTTTGCAAGGAACTCAAATCAGCTTTGGTGGTTTTTGCCACATTCAACAAATCTCCTGTCATTGCCGCTGGCGCCACAAAGGAGGAGATTTTTTCCGCTTCAATGAGTTCTGCCGCAAGGGCAGGATCCCACTTATACATGGAGACTAGTTTGCGTTGCGCCCGAAAGCACATCAGAAACACCGCGTGCGAGCCGGTGGCATGAAACAATGGCACCGCAAGCAAGGTGGCGGCTTGATAGGGCGGCGCTGGCGGTACTTCGTCTAATTGCAACACAGCCGTCTGCTGATCCAGTTCCCAGGATTTTAACGCTGACAATACATTCAGGTGGCAAGACACAGCACCTTTTGGGTGACCGGTTGAGCCGGAGGTATAAAGGATGGTGGCGCGGTCCTCCGGCGTCACCACAACCTCTGGCATTTGCACAGGGTATCTACTGGCGAAAGCAATAAGATCGCGATCGTCGCCCGCAACCCGCACCGACAATACCGCAATAGACAAATCTGCAAGTACTGGGGTAATTCTAATGATTCTATCGGCGTCTGCGATGAGCACCTTAGCACCACTGTCGGTAAGACCATAGTGCATCTCTTCAGTACTCCAAAGTGCATTCATGGCCACAGCCACTGCACCAATGGATGTCACGGCCATAAAGGAAAATACCCATTCAGGGTAGTTTCGCATGGCAATCGCCACCCGATCACCCGGCTTGACGCCATGCGCATCAATCAATAGATGAGCAATTTGCGCGGCACGCTCATAGCTTTCTTTAAAGCTATAGCGTTCATCTTCATAAACGAAAAAGTCTGCGTCAGACACACTTTCAGCAAACAACTCGCGTAAGGTGTGCGGCCCGTGCTTAAAGCTGCGAATTGGCCGACCATACAGTTCACGTTGCTCAAGTTCGTAATCAGCACCCGCTGCCGTGAGACTCGCTCGAGCCTCTTCCCTGGTTAAAGCCATAACCTTTACGCCGCCAGATACTTTTCGATGACTTTCTCGAACTTAACCTGGGACTTTTCAATGAGCTTTGGTAAGTGATAAGTGGGGAACAAATCATCACAAGCCTCGTAGTCGCGCAATAATAACTTGGTCAGGTTTTCTTTGTGGCTTTCTGTAGTGCCATCCATGATCCCCATATATGGGGCGGACATCCACATATCACCTAGCGGCGTCTCATTGGACATCCCGAGCGCACCGTGAATGTGAATCGCACGGTAAACAATATCGTGATTTACCTTGGCGGCACTTACTTTAATCGCGGCAATTTCTTTACGGATTTCTCGAGTGTACTTACCCGTCTTGTCAATCAACCAGGCGGTGTACAAGACATGGAGCCGGAACTGCTTTAACTGAATGTAACTATCAGCGATCTGCTCTTGAACCATTTGCTTGTCTGCCAACAACTCTCCTTTGGCGCGACGACTTAAGACGCGTTCGCAAGCCATGTCCAGGGCCTTCGTACAATTACCCACGGCGCGCATGGCATGGTGAATACGACCACCACTCAAGCGAGTTTGCGAGCCAACAAAGCCAGCCCCTTCTTCACCCAATAATGCTGACGCCGGCACCCGCACATCGTTATAGCGAATATAAGCATGACCACTGCGACCCGGCCCGGTATTGTAGTTCTCGCGCAGCGGGGTACCCAGGGTATGAACGTTGCGTACAATTTCCACGCCCGGCAGATCCGTATCCACAATAAACATGGAAGCACGTTCTAACAGCGGCTTATCTGGCGCGGTAATCGCCATAACGATAAGGAAATCAGCATTGTTACCATTAGAGGTGAACCACTTTTCACCACTGATTACCCATTCATCACCATCTCGCACCGCCTGGCATTTAAACTCACCAGGCTCACCAGCATGAGGTTCGGTCATGGAATAAGCAGAGCGTTTTTCGCCAGCTAGCAGGGGTTCAAGATACTTTTTCTTTTGTTCATCAGTGCCATTGTGCGCAATCAATTCCATATTGCCGGTATCCGGCGCCTGGCAACCAAACACTGTAGGTCCCATGCGCGTTCGCCCAAGAATTTCATTGAGCAAACACAACTTAACCTGACCTAAACCGGGACCACCGAGATCTGGACCCAGGTGAAAACCCCACAATCCCTGATCTTTCACCTGTTGTTGGAGGTCTTTAATGTAGGCGCGAATAGCTCGCCAGCCATCCTCGTCTAACGAGTTGCCCTGACGATCCCGGCCAACACTCATAAACTGATCCAGCGGCTCAATTTCCTCTGTGACGAACTTCTGTACCCAATCGATTTGCTTTTGAAATTCTGGCTCTACCTCAAAATCGATAGCCATGGTGTCTCCCCTCTTGAGTTGGCATTCAACGTGTTATTCGTTTGTCATCTACGTGACCTGCCTATAACAATGCCACCAAAACTCATGTGGTGACAACCGCCTTAAGTTTGCCGGGGATTAAGTCACTAGGAATAGGCGGCCACGGTATTCTCAAATGCAAAGCCATCGGGCCGCAAAACCAAACGATGGCGCGGGCCTGTGGCTTCCGCGTCGAGAGATTCATAACCGGAGTCACCGTGCCACAGGGCAATTCGTTCACCTGCTTTGTTCTGGACAATTCGGGTTTCGTAATACTTTTCCGGTTCCCGGTCGAGAAAAGCCAGCAGCTCGTCCAACTTATCAAACTGCGACAACTGAAAAAGCGTGATCCAGGTAGGTGGGGCAAGATCAATTTTACCCGCACCGTGATGGGCATGGGCATCGCCAGGTGCGATCCATTGATGATTTAGAATTTCTTCCCCGTCCACCAAAATGTCGTCATCCTCGTCTAACCGGGCGACAAAAAACCACGTAGCATAACGCTTTGGCGTGCTGGCTGGCGGGGTCCAATGAGCAAACCAGATAAAATCTTCTTCTGTGAGTTGCAGACCAGTTTCTTCCTGGGTTTCTCGTGCTGCGGCGCGTTTTGCTGCAGCTAACTCATCCTCGGCAATCTCGCGATCGGCCTCTTCAACCCGGCCACCAGGGAACACCCACATGCCGCCGAAACTGATATTGGTGTTTTTCTGCAACATCAAGACTTCTATGCTGGGATTTTCTCTCACCAGCACCACGGTTGCCGCGGGAATCGCAGGCGCACCAGAGTCGCTACCCAGTTCGCCGTATATATCATTGCGATGCTTATCCGTACTCATGTTACTCACTCACCTTTAAACGCTTAATGCCATTACCATAATCCAGAATGACATGGCGGTACCAATCACAAACGCGAGCACTCTCAGTGCGGCGAGACCCATGATGTAAAAAATTCCATGACCTACTCTTGCTCCAGCCCATATCAGGGCCGCCATACCCCAGTTGCCAACTGGCTCAACGCCCGCCATCCAGGCTGCAAGATTCGCCACTGCAAATAGAATCAAAGCTTCCCAGGCATTGGCCTGGGCACCCACGGCCCTTGCTCCAGCACCGCTTAACTGTTCCGCTTGCACCCTGGGTTCATTGATATCGGGTTTGCCGAATTGCTTACTGCGAAAAGGTAACGAGCTTGCGGCCCAGATATAGGGCAACACCATGCCAATAAGCAAACAAACCAATTGTGTCCACATCACTTTCCCCTATGTTTTTGCCGTCTTGCTGACTTAAGCGATCACGGTGAATCCGCCGGGCACAATATCCAGCAACTGTTTAGCGCGGTCACCCAGAGCCAATATATCCTCTGCATCATTGGTAATCAGCTGATTCTCCAATGGCCGTAGCCAGCTAACCACATAACCCAAATACAAACCAACCCGGATATCCGCATCGGAGTTAGCGCCCCCGGAGTGAATGACGTTGCCGGAATATATGAGGCCTGCGCCTTTTGGCATTATCGCCTGGGTAATTTCATGAGGCTGGGGTATTCGCCCCCTCTCCCAGAGGTGACTGCCGGGGACCACCCGGGTTGCACCATTGCTGGCGGTAAAATCCGTCAGCGCTATATTAGCGCTAAGAAGAATTTCTTGCGGCGCTTCCAGACGCTGCGCGTGGAACCATGAGCCAGCATCAGTATGAAATTCCTGGACTGTCTGGTGCTCGGCTAACACCATTAATTCAGCATTACTCAAGCGGAAGTCTCTCGACTTCTTTTCATCCAGCAGCACGCTGTTGGCCAATTGTAATAACAGCGGATGAGTTAGCACTGCTTCCATGTGTTTCGATTTGCTGAACAAACCGTGCAGTCGTTTGGTCTGGGCACCATAAAAGTCAGATTTGTAGCCTAGCTCGTCAACCCCCCAGGGCATGTCCGTTAAGTGCTGCTTAAAGTCATCGAGTAGCGCTGCACACTGGGTAGAATCCAGTAAGTCCGCGACAATGCAAGCGCCATCCCGCGCTACCGCGGTAACAATAGCTTCTTGCTCATGGCTATGTAAGGTTTCTAATTCCGGCATCAACTTCATCCCTTTGCGAAAAATTGCAGTTCGTTGGCTTAAGCGTCCCAGGATTTCACAAGATCCAGGCACTGCTCTAACGACTCAGCACGGTCTCGCCAGGTCTTGCCACCGGTACTCAAACGCAACGTTGTGACTCCAGCAGCTTTATAGGCATCTAGTCGTTCTCTAATCATGGTTTCAGTACCAATGAGATTAGTCTTTAGCACCATCTCGTCAGGGACCCGTTGGATTGCCGCCGGCTTATCACCCTTCACCCACAGAGATTGCACCTCCTCCGCCGCCTCGGCGTAACCCGCTCGCTTGAAGGCATCATTGTAGAAATTGGTCTTGGCCGAACCCATGCCGCCCAGCGTAAACGCCATCGCTGGTTTACGCGCCTCAATCATTTGCTCGACATGTTCGCCCACTTCAAAACTACCGCCCACCTGAATATCGATGTCACTAAAGGCGCGCCCTGCTTTTTCCGCCCCGCGGCGCAGGGGATCAAAGAAAACATCTGCATGTTCCGGCATAAATGATGTGCCCAACCAGCCATCCGCCAACTCTCCGGTCATCTCCAGTGACTTTGGCCCAAGGGTCGCCAGATAAATGGGTAAGTCAGGTCGTGGCGGTTGTGACAAACGGATGGGCTTGCCTTCTCCGCCTGGTCTGGGCAAAACATAATGCTTGCCATCAAACTGAACCCGTTGCCCTGATAAACCCAGGCGAACAATTTGCAGACACTCCCGCAAACGCCCCAGAGGGCTGGCAAACGCCGTCCCGTGCAAGCCCTCTACCACCTGTGGACCGCTGACGCCTAAACCTAGAATAAATCGGCCTTTTGACACTGTAGCCATACTCTGACTGGTCATGGCAATCATACTTGGGACCCGCGCCGACACCTGCATAATGCCCGTCCCCAGGCGAATTGACTCGGTTTTTGCTGCTAGATAAGCCAGCGGTACCACTGCATCCATGCCCCAGGCTTCTGCTGACCAGGCTTGATCAACACCCAGTCGATCTGCCCGCTGTGTGTAATCAACCAGATCGTCCCAATCCTCACCATTGTAGTAAGCACTACCTATAGAAATGGATGTGCGCATGTTGCCCCCTTTTTTTATTTTATTGTCGCTACCGCCCGAAATGCGCAGTCTTTTCAAAGTCTTCCAAACTGTGACAGCAAGCGAGTGTGAAGCATTAAGAGTACCACCAGCAAAAGTGCCATCGCTAGCGGCCACCCATAAGCTGCTCAGGACCCCTGGTTTTAGCTGTTACGCATATTTTTTGTGATTTTTCAATCCACATCGCCAATTTCAAAAAACCGTCTAAGCTTTAAAAACAATTTATTTTTTACCACTGAGACGGATCTATGAAACTTCGATATTTGCACCGCGTTGGACTAATTGTTTGTTTGTTACTGCCTTTCACAGCAGCAAAAGCAGAACTAATCTCCTCTTCAGATGCTGGCAAAAGAACCATGTCCAAGTTCATGATAAATCTGGCCAAGTTTGTTACCTGGCCGGACAACAAGTTCGCCGGCGACAGCGAACCTTATAAGTATTGTCTGATGGGCGACGACCCATTCAGCGGCGAACTCGACAGTGCCATGGCTGACAAGCAAGCCAAAAGCCGCGGCTTCCAAATCGAGCGCCTCGGTCTCGGTGATGTAGATGCTGCAAAATCCTGTCATGTGGTCTTTCTTGGTGTTGCTGCTGCAGATCAGGCAACCGACGTCATCGACAGCTTGTCTGGGCTACCTATCTTAACCGTTGGTGAAGCTGACAAGTTTGCCCAGTACGGAGGCATGGTTGGCTTTATTGGTGAAGGTCGTAAGGTTGCCCTGGCTGTAAACCAGGCGCGCCTTGAAGGCGCCGGCTTGAAAGCCTCTTCACGTTTGTATCGCGCCAGCACCATGTAACCACCTCGAATGATGAAAACCTGCCGTCACAAGATTTGAAGAAGGGAAAGTTTATGGGTATTGCCAAGTTACCATTGAAATGGAAGGTCATTTTAGGTGTCACCGTGACCAGTATGCTGTCGGTTGTGCTATCGGTGGTGCTGTTCGCCAGCATCGAAACCAGTCGCATTAAGCAATCGGTGATTACCGAGTCAGAAACCGTGGCCAAGATCATTGGCAGTAACTCTGTCGGCTCTCTCGCTTTTTCTGATCCTGAATCTGGTCTTGAGACCCTGGCGTCGTTAAAAGCCAAGCCAAATATTCACGACGTTGTGATTTACGATGAAGCCGGCGAACCGTTTGTCTGGTACAACTGGGACTCGAACAAAGCCAGCAAACCGCGCTCAGGCACTGGTGATATGTTGCCTACGGGCATGCCCACCAAAGCACCCAGGGTGACGATCGACATACGTGATGGTGACTTCACCGTGACCCAACAGATCACCGACGAGGAAAATAATCGTATTGGCACGATCTATATGCTTACCGACTTTTCTTTACTGCAACAAGTTACCGAGAGTTACATCAGCATCACCCTGATGATTTGCCTTGGTGTGATGATTCTAGCCCTGGGACTTTCGCTACTGATTCAACGCGCCATTGTTAACCCGGTTAATCAAGTCGTGTTTGCATTACGGGACATTGCCGAGGGAGAAGGTGACCTGACCCGACGTCTAAAAGTTGATACCAATGATGAGATAGGTGAATTGGTCTCCTGGTTTAATACCTTCGTTGAGAAGATTCACGATATGGTGGTGAACTTTCGTGACACCGCCAATGACCTGTCTAGTTCTGCCACAGAACTTAGCTCCCAGTCTGGCGACACCAGCCATTCAATCATCAGCCAGCAAAAAGAGATCGAGCAGGTTGAAGCGGCCATGAAAGAAATGTCCGAGGCGGTACAAAATGTGGCTACCAGTATTGTTAGCTCCGCCAGTGACTCTGAACAAGCTGATAAAGAATCGAAAACTGGCCGCGAAGTAGTGGGCGAGACCATGAGCGCCATTGAGGCCCTTGCATCAGATATCGAAGCCGCATCGGGTGTCATCACCAAGCTGCAGCAAGATAGCGATACCATTGGCTCAGTCCTGGATGTCATTCGCGGTATTGCCGACCAGACTAATCTTCTGGCCCTTAATGCGGCGATTGAAGCGGCCCGGGCTGGCGAACAAGGTCGAGGTTTCGCTGTGGTTGCCGATGAAGTGAGAACCCTTGCCAGCCGTACCCAGGAATCTACCCAGGAAATTCACGACATGATTGAGCGTCTCCAGCAAGGCTCCCGGGAAGCGGTACAGGTCATGGATAAAGGCCGCGCCCAGGCTCATGCCAGTGTGGAAACCGCTGACAAAGCACGTACCAGTTTGACTGTAATCACGACCGCAGTCGCTACCATTAAAAACGTTTCTCAACAGATTGCCGAGGGTGCCAAAGAGCAACGGGCCACCACCGATGACATCAATGGCAACATCGTGAATATCTCATCAGCAGTGCGAAAAACTTCTGAAGGTGCAAAAGAAATGGCAAAGCGTGCTGAAAAACTAGACCAACTGTCTAACGATATGCTTCGACTGGTGGGTCAATTCAAACTGTAGAAACTTATTACCAACAACAAGAAAAGGGGGAAACATGAAAAAGTTTATCGCGTTAGGGCTACTGGCTACCGTAGTCTCGGCACAAGCTGAAACACCGCGTGCCATGGAATCAGTGGTGCAACTCTCTGCCCATCAAACTGAGATTTTGCTAGGTGATCAGGGTGAACCGGTACGGATGATTTCTTCACAACAAGCCGCAGCATTATTGGGCGATGACATGGATCTCAGCATCCATCACCTCAATAACATGCCAGCCACCGCTGCTGGACTTGAAGAAGTGGTTTACATCGACGCCAACAACGCTCAGCGGTTACTCGGCGAGTAGCCACAAACACCTCGCAAACATAAAACATCACCGTACTGCTCGCGTATACTACGCGCGCAGTTATTGTGATGTTTTGTTGTTATGAAAATTTCTTCCGCCGAATTTCTTGATATGCACCACCCGTTGGATACCCACCGGTGGCAGCTACCCATTGTTGAACGCACCACAGGTGGCCGCGGTTCGTTGTTTGGCGGTGTTGGCCTGGCGGCGGGTGTGGTGGCGCTAGAACAAGCCACAGCGAAACCAATCGTCTGGGCCACTGGACAATATCCTGGCATTACGCAAATGCCAGCATCTTTGGACCTCGAATTATCCCTACCGGCGGTGGGACGCAACGTCACTCAGGGTCGTGTCGTTGGCTATCTTTCCGACGTACCACGACGGGGATTTAACTCCGGCGCTCGTGGGCCAGGCCCAACGTGGCGCAAGGTTTATGGCTCAAAGCGCCAAAAGTTGCACCCGCTGACGACTGCCCGGTGCTCGAACGGCACCACGATCAACCTTCTCTCCATGAACATGTTGAAGTCAGGATCGCCCACGGTATGTTTGGCTTCTCCGGCGCCGGTACGCCGAGCGGCGATGGTGGTAACGCCCTGTGGATTAAAA
The DNA here is from genome assembly GCA_046290215.1 of Pseudomonadales bacterium. Taxonomy (GTDB): domain Bacteria; phylum Pseudomonadota; class Gammaproteobacteria; order Pseudomonadales; family Azotimanducaceae; genus JAHRVQ01. The sequence continues at coordinate 27,813 of JBKAGC010000007.1, forward strand.
TGCCAGATGTTCACCATGACCGCGGTGCCCTCGCCATCATTGCTGACTACATGCCCTCAGCGCTTGGCAATGCCCTTGGTCAGATGGCCTATTGCACCAGTATCGACAACACCATCCGTTATGCCACAGCACATGCCTCCGAGTGGGTATTGTGTGACAACCATATGGATTTTGTTGGCGATGGATTTGGCTACGGCTCTGTGAACATGTGGAATGAGAGTGGCGAACTGCTGGCCACAGCCAGTCAGACAGTGATTGTGCGTTTGCCAGAAGACACCTGATAAACGGTGTAAACTGCGTTTTTTTGCAGGCTTTTGGTTTATGTGGAAGTTCGATACGGAAACTGCCGTCACCAGAATCAATGACACCCTATGGCGCGGTCACATCAGCGCTGCCTGGAACATTGGTGACAACCCCAACGGTGGCTATCTCTTATCCGTGGCCCTACGGGCACTGCAAGCCGCCTTGCCCCACCCAGACCCGGTTTCGGTCACTACTCATTATTTGCGGCCCGGCAGCCCAGACCAGCCTTGCGATATTGAGGTTGAGGTATTGCGAGTTGGTAAGACCTTGAGTACCGCCCGGGCAACGCTAATACAAGGCGACAAGGCTCGCCTTGAGTTACTGACGGTGTTCGGCGATTTGGCACAATCTGTTGGCATTGAACAAGAAATTACCATTGCCGCACCTGAGATTCCGTCGCCAGAGGACTGCATGGCCCGCGATGGCGACAGCCAGGGCATTACCTTACCCATTGCCGAGCGCCTTGATACCCGGCTTGACCCGGCCAGCGCCATGCCAGGTAAGTCTAATAAAGCGGAGCTAAACGGTTGGAATCGATTTCAGGATCTCCGCGCCCCGGACAGCATTTGCCTGCCACTCTTTTGTGATACCTTTCCGCCATCGCCTTTTGCCCTGTTAGGCAATGTGGGCTGGGTACCAACCATTGAGTTAACCGTACATGTCAGGCGCAAACCACAACCTGGCTGGCTGCAAGCTCGCTTTAGCTGCGATGATTTATCTCAAGGGCGGATGATAGAAACAGGCCAGCTATGGGATAGTAGCGGCCAGCTGGTAGCGCAAAGCCGTCAAATTGGCCTGGTAATGAACGCTAACTAACATCTTGCAGAATTTCCCAGAGAGCTTGTTCAAAACCCTTACCCACAACAAGTTCAGGGGTTGTGGTGCGCACCACCACAAGCTCGAGGCCAGGCACCACATGGATGTAGTTACCATAAGCGCCGCGCGCTGCGATGAGATCTTGTGGCGCGGCCGGAACAATATTGCCCGGCACGGGCCCTTTTGTTTCAGCCATGGCACGCAAATAAAATTCCCTGTCATTACGCCATAGTCCCCAGCACCATGCGGGGTTTTCTGCTGGCGCCGATTGCAGCGCCTGATCGAAAAAGAAATCCTGCACCAGTTGTTGATCTTGCCAACGACCACGGGCCAGGATCAGCTTACCAATAGCTAACAAGTCTTTCGCTGTGGCGCGCAATCCGGTCACCGCCTGGCCGTTGGGTAGTACTTCGTCACGATCGTACCAGTGGCTTTGAGTCATACCCAACGGACCAAACAGCCAGTCCTCACTCAATGCCTGCAAAGACATTTCTGTATGCAACATGAGTATCTGCTTGAGATAGTTGTAGGCAACGTTGTTGTAACGCCAGGTCTGGTTGATCTCACCGGATAAAGACAGATCATCTGCCATACCCGTGGTCATGGACAGCAAGGTTTCAATAGAGAGTTTTGCCTCATCCCAGGGAGAAAGCTGAGTCCATTCCGGCTCAAGGTGATGATTAATATTGTCGAGGGTTTCAAGCAAATACTTGTCCTCGGCAATACCAATCAACAGGAGCAATATAGATTTCTGGACTGCATACACGTCAACGGGTTCAGCATGGCTCGACCAGTCTAAAAGCACCTCATCACCCTGACTAATCACCGCCTGGGCTGAGCCACTATCTGCTAACAGTTTTTCAACTTCGCGAAGTTTAGCAGTAGAAAACAATTAGCTTTCCTCGGCAAACAAGCCATTTCCTTGCGGTTGGCGGATAACCGTTAAACCACCATCCACGAGCATGTGTTGCCCGGTAACAAAGGTTGACTCATCACTAGCCAAAAACAGTGCCATATTAGCAATATCCGCCGGCTCCCCGGATCGCTTGATGGGGTGCATATTGGCAAGCAATGGCCGCATGACATCAGCCGTGGGTTCGTTAAGTTTGTTTTCCGGATCAACCATGGGTTTGAAAATGTTGGTGGCAATACCGCCTGGGCAAATGGCATTGGCGCGAACGTTAAAGGCCGCTAGTTCCAGCGCAATAGAACGGGTAAAACCAATTACCCCCGCCTTAATCCCAGAATACACATGGGGACCAAGGCCACCTTGAACACCGGCCACACTGGCGGTGCTGATAATAGAGCCTGAACCTTGCGCCTTCATGATCTTGCTAGCGTGTTTTACACCCAGCACAACGCCGGTGAACATCACACCAATGGTAGCGTCATACTCTTCACCCAGTTCAATGGTATCGGTTTCACCAGAGACACCGCCAAAACCAGCGTTATTAAACAGGACGTCTAGACCGCCAAATTTGTCCACCGCCGTCTGCACCATATGCTGTACGTCCTGCTCGCTAGAAACATCGGTTTGGCAAAATGTTGCAGCGTCGCCTAACTCTGCCGCCAGCGCCTCGCCAGCATCAACCCCCAAATCAGCGATGACGACCCTGGCGCCCTCTTCTACAAAACGCTGCACAGTGCCGGCACCAATGCCGCTCGCGCCACCGGTGACGATCGCCACCTTACCATCCAATCTCGCCATCTCTACTTCCCTCAATTAAAGCGGTGATCCTGACACAAAATCCCAGAGTTCGACTAGGCTGAATATAAAGCCCGGCCAAACAACACTCATGTTCCGCCCGATCCCACTCAAGCTTTACGCCACTTTGCTGCTTATTAGCAGCACCTTGTTTTATGCAGGATGTCTTGCCGCGGAGAAGCCTGATAGGCCCAGTGATGTTGCACCAGAAGCCGCACCACAACCCAGCCCGCTAGAACCAGAAAGACAGATCGTAGTCATAACGGAACCAGAGTTTGTTCCTATTTCACAATACTTTGACGCGGTGTTTGACCCAAACTTAACCGAGCCAAGCGCGGCAGGTGTGCCAACGCCACGCAAAAAACACCTTACTCACCATCCGTAATGGCGCGCCTTCGCAGGGCACGAAAAATCCCATAGGTACTAATAGCTAACCAGAATATTTCGATGATGAAACTAGACAGGTTGAAGTTGTAGTACAGAGAAACACAAATCAACACAGCACCCAGAGCGTTTAACATGGAGTAGCCGAGACTTCTGGGGTCTATCTTCTCTAGCTGCAACAGAAAATAACTCAGCAGCACCATAAACACGCCAACATTGCCGACAAAGTCCGGCCAACCGTAATCCATTGTAAACTCCCAGGTTAATCAGCAGGCTGCCCTGTAGTGCCCACTGTTGTGCCGACGATAGTGCCCACTATTGTCTCGGCGCTTGGTTTGCCTCAATTTGCACCGACTCGTTCGCCTCTAATCGAGATAAAGGCACCATTCGGTAAACCGTTCGGCCAGTTAAGAATCGAGAAGTAATCGCTTCATCGCTCACCACCTCTGCCCGGGCCGGGTAAAGTTTATCACCTAGCTTGAGCCTTGCGCGCCTGGTTTCCGCAAGATACTTGCCCCAGCGTCGGGCTGGTGCAGCATCTACATATAGTTCACCATCAATCACCGTGGTTCGCAAAATCACAGAATAACCACTGGTTTCCAGTTGCAGCAGCGGAAACTGTGCAGCAAATTGGAACGAGGAAGTATAGGCCACTTCTCCTGATAAGGACTTGCCTGGAAACACCAGAAATGGATTCTGACAGGCTGTTATGAGTAGCCAGACAGGTAACAGTTGCAACAGGGTTTTGAGCTGAGAAGACATCACCTAAGCCGGGGTTTAAGTACCCATGGCAAACTCCGCCTCAAGACGAAGCTGATCACGGATGATCGCCAAACGGCTTCTTTCCAACCGGCCATCATGGTAGTAAAAAATCGTTCAGACTGAAGGTTCGCCATTGCCGGGTCCAAGGAGGGCCGCCAGTGTTCGCGCCAACCTTCGTCCACAGCTCGCTGCAGTTGTATCAGCGCCAGCTGGTCTTCACCGCGAATGGCATGAATCCGCGCAAGATAATAACGATCCTCTGCCCAATATCGACCTGGATCATTCAGACGGTTTTGCAATGCATCTTCAGCCTGGGACAGCAGCACCTCCGCTTCCTCGATATTCTCAGTAGCGTAAAGCTGGTTCGCCACGGCAATCCAAACCCGGACACGGAGACCGGCCGCGTATTCATCGTCATTGCCGATGGTTCGCCCAGATTGTTCGGCTTTACGGTAGTCTGCCACCAACGTTGCCGTATTACCCTGATAATAATTTGCCAGGATACGATCATAGTCATCTTCCAGGTCGCCGGTTCTTGGCTGCTTAATTTCGTCCAGCAAAGCATCTACCTTGTCCATGTCACCGCCGGCAACATAACGACCAATGCGGAACCAGAGCACTCTGGCATAATACTCGTCAGGCACAATTGGCAGAACCTTTTCAAACCAGAGGTCTGAACTTTCTAGCTCACCAATGTCGGCGTACAACTTCCCGATGTTCAACGCTAAATTCACATCATCATCACGCAGTTCATAAGCCTTTTTGTAGTAGCGTATCGCCTCACCAATCTGACCACTTCTAACACTCACCTGGCCAGCAAGTTCGTAGCCATGTGGATAGCTCGGATCCGCTTCAACCATCTGACTAAATAGGCGCATCACTTCAGCATCCCGACCCTGGGCAGAGTACATCTGCGCAAGGTTATAGGCAGCCACTGGCGATTTTGGGTCCAGCTCTACCGCTCTTTCATAAAGTGTCATCTTTTTACTTTTGTCTTCCTCTAACGAGGCGTACCACATCACCGCCATGGCATAACTAGGATTTAGTGTCATGGCTCTTTCAAGCGCTGATCGCGCCTCAGCAATACGGTCAGAGAACTGACTCTCCAACAGACCAAGACTTGCCCAGGCAATGCCAAGGTTAGCGTCCAGAGATAAGGCCTTGTCGACCGCAACCCTGGCAGCTTGCAGTTGACTGTCACGGTCGCCAAATTCGTAGCTGACGTTGAGCGTCAGGGCGTCAGCCAGGCCCGTATATGCCAGGGCGAAATTCGGATCAGCATCGATGGCCGCGTGAAAATAATCCGCCGCTGCGGCGAGGCTTGCCTTATTGCGCTTGGCCAATTCTTGTTGGCCGCGACCGTAAGCTACCAGCACTTCGGGATTGGTGGTTCGCACCACGTCGCCCTGACCACCGCCCGGCTTTTCACCCACCAGGGTGACCTTCAATTTTTCTGCGACAGCCGCAGAGATCTCATCTTGAATGCGAAACACATCGTTGTATTGACGCGTATAAGTTTCAGACCAGATGTGACCCCCGGTTGCCACATCAATGAGCTGTGCCGTGACGCGAATACTGTTATCCACATCGTTAACACGAATACTGCCTTCCAAAATGTTCGCCACATTGAGTTCGCGGCCAATCTCACTAATGTTGCGATTCACGCCCTTGTAAGCAAATGATGAGGTACGTGCCGCCACATGTAATTCAGGAACACGCGCCAATACGTTGAGCAATTCCTCGGATAAACCGTCGGCAAAAAATTGATCACTAGGATCAACGCTAAAACTATCGAAAGGCTTTACCGCAATGGAGTTCGCCAACACCGGCTCTTGATGTGCAAGCGCAGGCGCTGGGTCTGGCTGTAGTCCATCAGTGGCTACCACACCGGCATCCGCTACCGGCTCATCTTCCAGAGCCACCTGGACGAAAAACAATCCCACCACCAGCACACAAAGCACACCAACGATGGTCATATCTGCTTTGGAACCCAACAAGGGTTGATGTGCCTCACCATCGTCAAGATGAACACCATCCTTATCGAGGTCGAACATCCACGCCAAAATCAGGGCAAAGGGTAAGCCGGCAAAAAACGCGATCACCAAATAACGCAATACCGACTCGGGCAGGTTTAAGGTCGGGGAGATAATGTCTAATAATTGAATGATTGGCCAAATTGCCACAACGTAAAGCGTCGCCACACGAATCACGCGGCGACGCTTTAGCTCTTCATAAAAATTGGCAATGGGATTTTGCGCCATCTTCTTTGTTTAGCTCTCACTTAACTCTATGTTGCCGGACACCGTTCTAATGCCTAGCGTACCGCTACCATCACCTAATTGTGCGTGCAAAGATTGTTGGCCAAAGGCTTTCTTCACGGGGTCTCGACTCAAATCATTGTCGATGTCACCAGAAGTAGTGCGCGCCACAATGGTAAGGTTTTCTGGCGCTCCAAGCTTGATATTCACGTCGCCACTGACACTACTAAATTCTGCCTGTACATCGGTGAGAAAACTGGACACAGCATTGATGTCGCCACTGATGGTTGAACTGCGAATTTGTTTTGCCCCGGTGACTTCTAGCTCAATCTCGCCGGACATGGTCTGGGCATCTGCATCCCCCTGGTGATTGCTGACTTCTAACTCACCGCTCGAGCTGCTAACGCGCAAATTGCCCTGGGTTTGATCTGAGCGAATGCTGCCGCTTACGGTCTTTAAACTGATCTGACCGCGACCTTCGGAAAACTCTATGTCACCGCTGATGGAGCGAAGCTGCGCACCACCATGAACACCAATGACTTCGAGGTCAGTGGATACCGCGTCCACTGCCAGACGACTTGCCACAGGTATCATGATCACCAGATCCGAACCGTCCCCCCAATTTACATTGCCGCTTGGCATTTCAATCTCAATCTCGGTTTTGCTGCCGTTGACTTCAAAACGGAGACCCGTGGCTAGCTCATCCAGGTCCCCTTCTATTTGCACTTCAGCCTCAGACCAACCCTCAATACGCAGCTCACCACGGAGATTCTTAATCTTCACCAGGCCGTTAGCAGCAACGGCTCGAGTCTCCTCGACCTCCTCGGCATAGCCCTGGGCACAAAGGCCCAGCAGCAAACATAACAATAAGGTGATACGCATCATGGGTCATTTCCCAATTCAATCCTGTGACGTTAACGATTAGACGACCTTTGCCACAAGTTCGTTTAAATTACCCGGCGGGCCCTGCTAATCAAGGCTATCCAATATCTGATCCAAATGGGCCGCTGTTACGCCGTGGTAAAAAGCCGCACCGAGAGGCTTCACATTCGGCCCCCGTTCGCAGTGGCCAAAACACACTGATGCTTTAACCTCACAAGCCAGACCCCGCGCCGCAATCTTACTTTCCAGTAATGGAATCAAGTCTAAACTACCGCGGCCACCGCATGAGGGCTGGCCGCCAGTTTTACGAATATTGGTGCAAACAAATAGGCGCTGCATCTTCTACTGTTTGATGATGAGTTTGTCGCAGGATTTACCCTGGGCGGCACAAAGGCCCTGATAGGCTTTAAGAATACTTTGCGCGTCGGTCACACCGGTAATGTTGTTGTCATCATCCACATTCACATTTGCGCCATAGATGGAAAACCAGACGTCCGCCGGTTCATCGCCAACCACCAGGGTATGAACTGAGTGGGCAGGCTCATACAGGTACGATCCCGCGGTATTTTGGTATTCGGGATACTCTTCATAAAACCAACAACCGCTAAAGGTAACGGCGAAAACCGGCCCGGTATGGTAGTGCTTACTGACTCGTTGGCCCGCGGCAAACCGGGTTCGCAACACCCACAGGCCCTGATTTAAGTCCACCTGCAACAATTGGATTTGTGAACCATCGCCGGCGTCAACAAACGGTAGGTCTGACTCACCAATGTGTATCGCCTCGGTCAAACCATGGGCGGGGATCATGCCTCCTGGCACTTCGTGTTGAATGGATTCGTTGAGATTTTCAGACATGCTAGCTCCAAAAAAGATCAGTTTGGCTCACGATTTACCCTCGCCATTCTTGCTTGGCCACAGGCGCAAAAGCAACTGCCGAAACCATTATGCCTTGCGCCGCAAATTATCTTCGCGCTAATGTGCTGAAAAAGGAGGGGATTATGACTTACACACCAGATACCAGACCATTTTACGACGCCGACAGTCACATTATGGAGTTGCCAGACTTTCTTAAAAAGTATGCCGACCCAGGGATCCGCGATGATCTGCCGGAAGTGAGCTACAGCGCCTCACTGGTAACCGACGAAGAGGTGCAAGTCATTATGGACCAGGGCGGCCAACACTCTCCTGAACATATTGCCAGCATGAAAGCCCTGGGGGATGACTTGATTGCCAGGTCCAAGGAAATCCAGGCCCTCGGCGCTTTCAACAAAGATGACCGCAAAGTGGCCCTGGATATGTTGGGGTTCAAAAAGCAATTGGTATTCGCCACCCACAGCGTTGCCCTGCCCTTTCACCCCAGCTCCAAAAAGCCCTGGGATCTACGCTATGGCGCTGCCCGCGCCCATAACCGTCACATGGTAGATTTTTGTAGCGATGATGATCGCTTAATGGGTGTTGGCGTTGTGCCTCTGGACAATCCAGCCATGGCTATAGCCGAGGCCGAATGGGCCATCGACGCTGGTCTGGAAGCCATCTGGGTACCCCATCGCGCGCCGCTGGAGATTTCTCCGGGCCATGTGGATCTGGAACCATTCTGGCAACTACTTGCGGCCTCTGGTGTGCCATTTTTGTTGCATGTGGGCGGCTCCCCCCTGCAAGCATTGAAAGCCTGGAGCAACAATGGTCGCGCGCCGGTTCAAGACTGGATGGGTGGCGGCGAGAATGTTCGCACCAAGGACGCTACCGTTATGCACCAACCGCCAGAAACCTTTATTAGCATGTTGATGATGGACGGCGTATTTGCCCGCAACCCCAAACTCAAAGGTGCCGCAGTGGAGCTTGGTGCCGGCTGGGTGCCGGAACTGCTCAAGCGCCTGGATTGGGTTGCAAAGATTTACGGACGGGTTGATGAGTCCGTCAGGTTCGAGCGACCACCGAGTCAGCAGCTGACGGAGCAAATGGGCTTCACACCATTTCCCCACGAGGATGTGGCGTCATTAATCGCGCAATCGAATGAGGACTTGTATCTGTTTTCCAGCGACTATCCCCATGTGGAAGGCGGCCGCGACCCCATTGGTAAGTTCTCAGGTCACCTGGCGGAATCACCAGAACCTGTGCAAGATAAATTCTTTAGCGAGAACTTTCTCCGGTTGTTTCCAGAGGCCAGGGTCGCCTGAACTAAATGCTTTATCAACCCGGGCTCTTGAAGTGAAATAGCTTCAGGGCCCGCTCCGGGTAGCGGTCGACAAACTCCGGGCTGACCGGGAACTCCGCTACCAGGCGAAAGTTACTCTGATGCCGCTGCATCAGGTTTGGCAAGTAGTCAGAACCCAGGTAAGGGCTGTTTAAGCTGGCAATGATATCAGCGCCCGGCAACACGAGTTTGTGTAGTTTCTTGAGAATCGCGCCGTAGTCTTTCTCTGCATCAAAACTACCCCGCTGCCGGGTTGGCGGATCAATAATGATGGTGTCATAGCGGCCAAATTGTTGCAGCCTGCCCCAGGACTTAAATAGGTTGTGGGGCATTGCCCGGACGCGGCGCAACTCGTGTTGGTTTAACTCATGGTTACGCGTACCCCACTGAATGGCCGGCTTGCTCATATCCAGACTCACCACTTGCCTCGCGCCCCCTGCCAGCGCCGCCACCGAAAGTGAGCAGGTGTAAGCAAACAGATTAAGGACATTTTTGTCCTTAGAGTAGGATTTGAGCCAGTGGCGAAGCGGCCGCATATCTAAAAACAGGCCGGCGTTCTGGTTTACCCCAGGCTGAACTTCATAGCGAACGTCGTTCTCAGTCACGATGGTGCAATCAATGGCTTCCCCGGCAAGGACCTCCGAGGTTGCACCTTTGCTAGACCGGAGCTGGTAAACGAGGCTCTTGATTTGACTGTGTGAATCCACAGCCAGCAGGGCCGCTTGTAAGTCTTCAAGCTGAGCAATCTCACTGTAGCCAGTGAGTAATAGTACCGGCGGATACCAATCTAGATTGATATGCTCGAGACCCTCATACATGTGACCGCGGCCATGGAACACACGTCGAGGTTCAGCTTGTTCAGTGGCGAAAAATGCCCTGGCCTGATCAGTTAACGCTTGATAACTCACGCTCTGAGGAAGGCTGTTAGGCCTGATCCCCAGAGTTGAAGCGGGACAATTTGTTGTAGCGGATCATGTTCTGGATTTCTTCCACGTAGGCAAAGCCGCGTTCAGAATAGCGTTCAAGACCAGATGCGAGTTCCGCGCCGGATACTGGCTGGTTGCGGCGGCGCCCTTCTGCACGCAATTCACGGAAGCCTTCATAGGCGTTATGGGTGTTCAAAGTGCGCACATAATAACGAACCGATTGCGCTACATCAGCGAAAGTGGCCACTTCGTGACTTAAACCCACAGTACGACGCAAAGGAGTCACACCGCAGCCCTCATAAAAACACCAGATACCAAAATAATTATTCGCCTGGGTAGCGAATCGTGACGTACCCCAGCCAGATTCCTTAGCTGCCTGGGCAACCACCAGCGACGCTGGCACCGTGTCCACTCGACGCAGCAAGCTTCCGATGCGCACAGCATCACGCTTGTCTTGTTGGCCTTTGAGGCGATAACGACGCTCAATTTTACTTAACGCCGCTCGCTCAGAATCCAACAGCGCGCCACCCTCGAGCAAACGCATCGCCAATTGGCCAAGCCAGCGCCGCTCTTTGCGAACTTCCTCATTTGCCTCATGAATCATCGGCAGAAGGAAATCATAAAAGGCTTGTTTACGATCAGGCGTGTGTCGAATCGAGGCGAACTCCGGCGCGGGCTGTTGAACACGGCCGAGGGTAACTGCCGCAGGGTGAAAAATATCGGCATCAATTACTGTGTCGTGGGTGCGAGGGGCCGCAGCGTCTTCCATAGGAAATAAAACGGCAGCCAAACCGACAATTGTTAAAATGAAAAATGAACGCATACCTGGAGCGGGGGTGAAAATTTGGCGGCATTCTAGTGAGAAAATGAAGAAACCTCCAGACTTTCCTCCATTTTCTTAGATCATTTCATTATCGTTAAATATCAATAATATAGCGAGTATGCGAGGTTTATTCCTTACTGAAATATGAAGGAAAGCTGTAGAAATAGACGTGATATCGCGCTATTCAGCACCACAATAGGGTTTGTTGCGCTACGACGCTGCCGCCAGGGATCTTGGTAAATTCTCGTATCGATCCGGTGCAGTGATGGCCAATTCTTGCTGAACTTGTGCCAGGGGCTGGGAGAGCTTTTGCTCCCACCACTGACCTGGTAACCACCTGGCGCGTCGCCCCATTTGATAGGCTTGCCACATGCTCTTAAAAATTGCTGCGCCGTAAGCTTTACGCAATTTCAAGCCGCCCATGAGGGCGATAAAACCGAGCCCGCGATTCTGGGTTTGAGCGTAAGTGAACGCCAACAAACAGGCTTCTCCAGCTACGTCGCGGCCAAAACCACTCACCGTATGCCAGAGATCATGCTGGTCACGGAGTCGTAATGCGTAAGTTTCAAGTGCTGGATCTGCAAATCGTTCTTCCTGATTCACCTCGCTGGCAGCTTTGAGGCCATCCGCGGTGATATTGCCCTCTTCCATAAACTTCAAATAAGCACGACCCAAACTGCCATCCGGTAGCTGCCGCAGGTAGTTCCGATCAGCAAGCACATCGATCAGGGCCCGTTCTTGCGCCAATATGGCGCCTGCTTGTGGCGTGGACTTAAAGCGCGCGTAACCTCGCTCCACTGAATCACCGGCCAATGCCTGGATGATGATAAATACCTCTTCTGTCGCCTCTGGGTTTTTCAGCAAACGTCCCATGGCACCCATTGCCACCAGCGGCTGCATCTTTCTACGTATCTGGGTCATATGGCAATCTCTAAAACTTACGCTATTAACAAGAATGTTAATAATAGTCCTGTTAACATTAATGTCAATACTGCAATCAGGCTCCCAATATGGCGCAAGCTCGCCCCACTCGAAAACGTCGCAACCCAGAGGAAGCCAGGCAGCTGATCCTTGCCAGTGCGCAAAAAAGATTGATCGAATTCGGCATCCGCGGCTTGACTGTGAAAGACATCGCTGCCGAAACCCAAATTAATCATGGCACCTTGCTCCATCACTTTGGTAGTGCCGAGGGTATGCGCAATGCCTTGTTGGAAAAGATGACTTCTGAGCTCATTGCAGCCATGGGCGAGGTAATTAGCACTCAACCGGCGCCGCAAGACAGCGTCGCAAAACTTTTTGAGCTCATGAACGAAACCGGCCACATCAAGCTCCTCGCCTGGCGAGCCATGGAGGAACAAAAGTCTACCCCAAAAGCGCACGGGGATAATGCCGTTGGGTTAGGTAACCTAATTCAGCGCCTTACCGCAGAACTTAGCGATCACGATCAAGCGCGGGCCCGCAACATGGTGCAATTGGTGGTATCAGCCGCGGTGGGATGGGGTATTTGCGCGGATGGCTTCCAAAGCCTATTTGGCGTTACACCCACCCAACAAGAGGCTTTCCCTTCGTGGGTGGGTGAACAAATGGCCAGACTAGCCGTTACTGATTCGGATTAATCAGGTACTTTTCGCCAGTGGCTTGTTTCGCATAAGCCTTGATTGACTCAGGCGCTAGCACCTCCGCGAGGGATACAGTGCTGGTGTAAGAGCTGGCGAAGGTCGTATTGATCTCGTCGGCCACCCGCTGGCGCAACTCGCCGAAACGCTCCATGCCAATCCGGCTAATAAACGGCGTTAACAACCAGCCACCAAGGCCCCAGGACATACCAAATGACCGATTCAAGACCGTGGGTGAACGATCTAATCCACCATAGATGTAAACCTGCTTGAATACGTTAGAACCATACCGGCTGTACTCCGCGGCACTCTTGTTGGCGGCAATTTCAATGGCTGTGAGTATCTGCCCCGCCAGCTTACCACCACCCGTCGCGTCAAAGCCGAGGGTCGCATTAGTAGCAACCAGGGCGTCCACCAGGTCATCCATAAATGACTCGCTGCTGGAATTACAAACATACTCAGCACCCAGGCTCTTTAGTAAATCCACTTGCTCTTGCTTGCGCACAATATTCACCAGCGGCACGCCATCGTCCTTACAAATCTTCACCAGCATCTGACCAAGATTGGAGGCTGCCGCGGTGTGGATTAAACCCTTGTGGTTTTCAAGGCGCATGGTTTCAACCATACCTAGCGCCGTGAGCGGATTGACAAAACAAGAGGCAGCCTGTTCTGCTGTAGTACCGTCATGCATTACCAGACAGTTAGACGCGGGCACCACACGATACTGCGAGTACATAGCACCGCCAGCCACACCCACAACCTTACCCATGAGTGCTTCTGCACCAGCACCTGCCGCTACAACTTCACCGGCGCCTTCATTACCCACCGGTAGTGACTCGCCAACCCGGGCACTGAGCATTTTTAACATGCCATCGGGGATATCCATGGTAACCACGGCATCCTCACCACTGCCTGCCACACTCATGCTTGCCACATCGGCGGGACCGATGAGCAAACCTAAATCAGAAGGGTTGATCGGTGAAGCATCCACGCGCAGCAACACCTCGCCATCACCTGGCACTGGCATGGGAACGGACTCAATGTAGATCTTCAATTTGCCGTCTTCAGTGACTTCACTACGAATTTCTTTAGATGTCTCGGTCATTTACTTGCTCCTACTTCACTTCAATCAGTTCAATATCAAAAATCAGCGCACTATTCCCTGGTATAACGCCACCAGCGCCGGATTCCCCATAGGCTAATTCAGGCGGAATATAGAGTACCCATTTGTCCCCTTCCTGCATCATTAACAACGCCTCAGTCCAACCTTTGATCACGCCGCCAACAGGAATGCTAAGGGGTTCGCCACGAGCATAGGACGAATGGGTACTCTATATTCCGCCTGAATTAGCCTATGGGGAATCCGGCG
>JBKAGC010000008.1:0-40766 GCA_046290215.1 Pseudomonadales bacterium
CACGATCCTCGATTTGCACGATAGCAACGCCAGGTTCAATCTGGCCCCCTTCCGTGAATTCAGAGGAAACCGAAACAATCCGACCAGCAATCTGGGAAACAATATTCACGTCAGTACGAGAACGCACTTCACCCCCGGTACTTACCGTTAAGGCAACCGTGGATTTTTCTGCCGGCTCAACATAGACGCTCAAAGGACGCGGTGGCTCGGTCTTTTTCTCCGGCTCAGGCTTAGCGAGATCGAGGAGAATAAAGGCCCCCACGCCAGCAAAGACAATGGCGAGGGGTGCAGCAATTTTAACAGCTAGGTTCACGGAGACTTTCCAAATACATTGAATTGCAAAGTATGACGCGTGCTACTGCGATTTGGTTTGAATTTGCGGTAAAAACCTTAAGTAGCGCGTTCAAACACCGCAGCAATACCCTGGCCGCCGCCAATACACATGGTTTCCAACGCATATCGGCCCTGGCGCCGCTCAAGTTCATTGAGCATCGAGGCCAGAATCCGGCCACCTGTAGCACCGATGGGATGGCCGAGAGAAATACCGGAGCCATTCACATTGAGTTTATCAGGATCATGCCAACCCCAGCCTTTCAACACCGCCAGAACCTGGGGTGCAAAGGCTTCATTCAGTTCAACCAGGTCAATATCCGACCAACTCAACCCGGTACGCTGCATCAACTTCGCCACGGCAGGTACCGGTCCAATGCCCATGGTCGCGGGATGACAACCGGCAGCTGCCCAACTGTGAAAGTACGCCATGGGTTCAAGACCTAGCTCGGCCAATTTGTCTTCTGCCACCACCAGACACGCCGCGGCTGCATCATTTTGCTGGGACGCATTGCCTGCCGTTACCACACCTTCTGGACGCAATGCTCGCAGTTTCGCCATGCTATCCAGGTTGGCATCGCCCCGCACGCCTTCGTCCATGGCAAATTCAATGGGATCGCTGCGCTTTTGCGGCACAGTCACCGGCACCAACTCATTAGCAAACTTACCTTCATCCCATGCTGCCTGCGCACGCTGATGGGATTGCACGGCGTACTGATCCGATTCCTCACGGCTAATTTGATACTCCGTGGCGAGATTATCCGCGGTTTCAATCATGCCGGAAATCACACCAAACCTCGCTTCCGGTTGTGACCTGACTCGACCGCGCTCGAGTCGATCATGCAGCGTCACCGAGCCGGCGCGAGCACCACCGCGCATATCTGTGGTGTAGTACTCCACATTGCTCATGCTTTCCGCGCCGCCGGCAATTACCACATCAGCAGCACCGGTTTGAATCATCATGGCAGCATTGGCTACCGCTTGCAGGCCACTCCCGCATCGACGGTCTATTTGCGTACCCGCCACATGCAAGGGTAAATCTGCAGCCAGCGCTGACCAACGACCAATACATGGCGCCTCGCCACTTGGATACCCCTGGGCAAACAGCACCTCTTCAATACGTTCCGGGTCAATTTTGGTCTTCGCCACCAGCGCCTTAATAATTAGCGCGCCAAGATCCTCGGCATTAAAACCCTGCAATGTACCAAGGTATTTACCTACCGGTGTGCGCAGCGGACTAACGATTGCCGCTCGTCGTAAATTCATGTGGAACTCCTATGTGTGTATGCTCAGGTCATGGTACCGGGTGGCCTAGTTTACCCGCTTTTGCCTGGATTTTTCGCCGCGCCTCAGGCGAGGCCACAATCCGTAAACTTAACCAGCATCGCCGGCCATCAGGTCAATATTGCCGTTACGAATACCTAGCACCACGTCGGTAATCTCCGTCACGGAACGCGGCTTGCAAAAATAGTAGCCCTGCGCGTAATCACACTGATGCGCCTGCAAAAAAGCCAATTGTTCAGGTGTTTCAACCCCTTCACAGATCACCTCAAGGCCCATGGCATGGGCCATCCGAATCATGACACGAACGATCTCCTCGTCATGTTCAGCCTGGCCAATCCCGCGAGTAAAGCTCTGGTCAATCTTCAATAGGTGCATAGGTAAGCGGCGCAAATAATCTAAGGAACTGTAGCCTGTGCCAAAATCATCAATGGATAGCTTCACGCCAAGGTCATGGAAATGCGCCAGCTCCTCAAGGCACTTTTCCGGATCTTCCATCATGCCGGTTTCCGTAAGCTCCAGCTCAATCAGGTCAACCGCGATATCATGTTTCGCCAGGATGGCAACATACTGCTCACGAAAACCACTGTCGCGCAGTTGGCCGGATGATATGTTCAGCGCAATCGGTGGAAATCCAGCCACCTGGGTTTGCCAACGTTTCATCTGCTCCGCCACCGTCTCTAGTACCCAGGAACCAACCGCACTAATTTGCCCGGATTCCTCGGCGATGGGGATAAAAATGTCTGGACGAATCGGCTCACTGCCGTCTGGATACCAGCGAATCAAAGCCTCACAGGACGCAATCTCACCGCGCTGAAGAGATACAATGGGCTGGTACATCATCTCAAACTCATTGTTCTCTGCTGCGGTACGCAGCTTGATTTGCACCTGACGTTTTTGCTCTGCCTTTCTCTGCATCTCAGGGGAATAAAAGCGATAGGTGTTACGACCCTCTTTCTTGGCATTTTCAACCGCCGACAATCCCGCACTAATCAGGTCGTTAGCTGTGTCGTTGTCTTCCCCCAGGCTGGCAATACCAACACTAGCACTAACTGTGATGTCACGCTCACCCAGGGATATGGGCTGTGACACCTCACGAATCACCTTTTCTGCCACCAGACTAGCATCCTCCATCTGATCCAGATCAACGAGCATGATTGCGAACTGATCCCCTTGCAGGCGCGCCACCAAATCCCCGTCCCTCACTAGCGCGCGCAAGCGTTCAGCAAGCGCTTTTAGGATCATGTCACCAGCTTCTTCGCCCTCTTTCTCATTAATTGCGGTGAAGTGGTCTGTATCGACTATGAGGATCGCCATGTACCGTTTGCTTCTGGCGCTCCGCGCCATCACAGTTTTTAGCACCTCATGGAAATTGGTGCGGTTGGCCAGGCCAGTGAGACTATCAAAGTTTGCCAAATACTGGACCCGCTCCTCATTCTCACGCTCCTGGGTAATATTCCTAAACAGCAAAACTGCACCCGTGCGCTCATTAAGTTTGTTTACCGTTGCCTCGCAGCTGTAATCAACAATAAAAGACTCGCCACCGGCGGTTTGCCAACGGTTATGGTCATAATGAAACAGCGGCTTAATGTTGAGCAGACTAAGAATTTTTTGTTGTCGCTCGGCTGCAAGCTCCTGGGGCACCATAAAACGTTGTACGTCGCTATCGATGAGTTGCTCGTAATCCACATCAAGCAGTTGGCATGCTCGTGGATTGGCAAAAGTGATAGTGCCGCTTGTATCCAGACCAAGCACACCTTCACCAGTGGACGTCAACAGCACGGAGAATCGCGCATTGGCAATTTCTAGTTCCTGCCTGGAGCGTTCCGCGATTTGATTGAGTCGATCCAGGGTTGCCAGGTTCGCCACTTCCGCTTCACGTTCTAGTAATTTCTCCGACGCATACTGAAAGAAGAAATTCACCACAAAGAAGGCAATACCCAGCATGCCCACCTCAACAAAATGTTGATTACCAAAAATCGCCCCGGTGTTGTGGAGATACACTTCAGTGGTAATGGTGTTGACGGTTGCCACAGCAGGAAACAGCGCAGAAAGTTGCCCGCCCATCATCACGCTACCAAAGGCCACCGAGAACACGAGCAAATACCCGAGACCACTTTCTATACCGCCACTGGTAAACAAAATGAATGACAAAAAGAATATGTCGAACATCGTATAACCCGCGATCGCGCCTGGCGTACGAAATCCTGGGTTCTTCGAGATGAGCACCGCAAAGCCCACCGTAACGTTAAACATCAGGTACAAAAGACTAATGCTTTGGAACATTCTTGGCTCAAACGCACCGACAAAAGTCTGGCCAGGTATCTCATAAAAAACGATCAGCAGCAGGAATGAAATGACAATACGAAAATAGTTATAGACCCGCAGCACCACGAGGCGCTCACTGTCGCCTTTTGCTTGCCGGCTCGCTAATTGCTCCTGAAGAATGGCTTCTTCATCGACTTGTTCTAATTGTTCGCTGGCAGGGTCTGCCATAGAGAATCCGATAAATTCAGCATGATAAGACTAAACCATGTTTTGCGGGAATTGTCAGCGCCGTTTGGTAACGAAAAACCCGTCAAAAGGCGAAAAGCTCACTGACAGTTTCGAGACGAGCTGACATAATCCATTTAGAAACGACTTTTAAATGCTAGATGGGGAACTGCCAATGATCGAGTTGAGCAAGCAAGGCAACGTATTTGTGCTCACCATGAATGATGGTGAGAATCGCTGGAACACGACATTTGTACGAGCCTACGCTAAGGCCCTGGATGAGGTAGAAGCCAGCGAAGGTCCCGCAGCACTGGTCACCGCTTCATCGTCAGAAAAGTTCTTCTCTAACGGCCTGGACCTCGACTGGCGGATGTCCGAGGACAAAGGTCATCCAGGTGGTGATCGTGACGCCTTTGGCGAAGAATTCATGTCCCTCATGGGGCGTATTATCACCCTCCCCATCCCGACAATCGCGGCTGTTAACGGCCACGCTTTTGGTGCTGGCTTTATGTGCGCCTTGTGTCATGACACGCGTTTTCAACGTGCCGACCGCGGTTTTATGTGTGCCAACGAGGTTGATATTGGCATGGTGATTCCCAATCCAGAACTGGCACTGTTCCGCCACAAAATGTCTCGGAGCGCCTACTTTGAAACGGTGCTCCAGGCAAAGCGTTGGAGTGGTCCCTTATCCCTTGAAGCTGGCATCGCACAACAAATCGAACCACTAGAAAATCTACTGCCCGCGGCCATTACAAAAGCTGAGGAACTGTCACGTCTTGGTGCCAATCGTAAGGTTTATGCACAGATGAAAGAAGCCATGTACGGGGAAAACGCCGCCATCAATTCCCCCCACGGTGCTGCACACATGTTGAAAAATGCCGCTGACTTTCACTAACAGCCCAACTCACGCGGCCCTATTATGTCCGAGTCAGAAGACCAACTAGCCGACACTCTGGACCGCGAACGTTTTCTCTCAGTGCTAAGTGACATTACCCAGGCGGCACTGGAAATCAATGATGTTAACGATCTCACTCAGTTGCTCGCTGACCGCCTGGCAGAAATCATTAACGCCGACGGTTGTTTTATCACCTTTTGGCAAGAAGAGACACAAACCGCTCTTCCTGCTGCCGCATACGGACCGCTTCGCCACAGTTACCGCACTATCACTACCTCCCCAGGCGAACCTACCATCACCAAAGCAACCGTTGAAGCCAATAAAACCCTGGTGATTGAAGATGCCTGGAACTCGGGTTATGCCTCACCAGACTTAACCCGCCAGTTCCCGTCGCGAAGTATGTTATCCATACCACTTAAGTCAGCAGATCGCATGCTGGGCGCTGCAATGATCTCCTTCGACAATACGCACCACTTCAGCGACACTGAAATTGAGTATTGTGAACAAGCCGTCAGGCAAATTTCTTTAGCCCTTGCTAATGCCCTGGCACTTAGCGCCTTGAAGAAGAGCGAACTGGAGTACAAAGAACTTAATCATGAGTTGCAAAAACGCGAACAACACTTTGAAGAGGCACAGCGCAACGCCAAAATGGGCAGCTGGGAGCAAGGTCCCGAACCGGGTACAACCATATGGTCACCCGGCATGTTTGAACTGTTTGGCTTACCACTTGACAGTCGACCGCCAGGGCGTGAAAAACTGCTCAGCTGCATTGCAGAAAATGACCGCGACTACATCGAAGGGATTTTAGGAAAGTCTGAGTTAGCAGACTCTCTCACGCCCCTTGAGTTTCAAACCGTACAGGGCAAATACCTGCACGGTGACATTTTCCGTGATCAGGCGTCTGGCCGAGTGGCAGGAACTCTTCATGATGTCACAGAACAGCGCACGCTTGAGGCGCAACTCTTTCAAGCCAGAAAGATGGAAGCCATTGGCACTCTAGCGGGTGGTATCGCGCACAACTTCAACAACATCCTCACCGCCATCATGGGTAACTATGAGCTGCTCAGTCACTCAATTTCTGCTGACACTAATGAAAGGCGGATACTTGATCAATGCTTTACCGCCACCGAACGCGCAGCATTATTAACTCGTCAGTTACTTGTGGTCAGTCGCAAGCATGAACTTAACCCCGAATCGATCAACGTGAATGATTTGGTTAACAATCTAGTGACACTACTTAGCCCCTTGATTGGCGAACACATTCAGTTTAGTACTGATCTCGCACCTGAACCTCTATTTGTTAGCGCCGACCCTGGCCATCTTGAGCAGGTAGTGATGAATCTCGTTCTTAATGCAAAAGATGCCTTGCCCGATGGCGGCAATTTGTCGATCACCACAGCTCGCCGTGATCGGGGGGCAGGTTATGTTGTCATCAGCGTCACTGACGACGGCACAGGTATCTCGGAAGCAGACCTACCGCATATCTTTGATCCATTTTTCACCAACAAAGAGGAAGGCAAAGGCACCGGACTTGGTCTGGCCACGGTGCAAAGTATTGTCCACCAGAGCCACGGCGATATCGAAGTCAAAAGCGGCCTTGACCAGGGCACGAAGGTCGCCGTCCTACTTCCAGAACTTACCGTCGCACCAACAGAACATCAGATAACGCCGATTGCCAATCCGGTGGCCTCTCAAGCAATACCTGGCGGCAACGCCAGGATCTTACTGGTGGAAGATCACGAGAGCCTGCGCAACATTGCGACACTGGTATTGGAAAATGCCGGTTATCAGGTCATCAGTGCGGCGGATGGCAAGGCAGCGTTCAGCGCCATCAGTGACCACACCCACATTGACCTGATCCTAACTGACATGCAGTTACCTGGAGGCGTTAGCGGCCTCGAAATCTCCGCCAAACTGGCAACACCAAATAATCTACCAACTATTTTTATGTCGGGTTTGAGAGAACCAATTCCCACTGGCGCAAAGAATCATTTTTTACCGAAGCCGTTTCGCCCGAACGAACTCTTGGAACTGGTAAATCACGCGCTTCACCCAGATTCTGGAAGCTAACTACCGGAGACAGGTAACTCACCTACGGTATTTTGATAAATCTCCCGCAGAATCCTTCGCCAGGTTTTATATTGATCAAACAAAGAGCCTTGCAGCTCGATCACGCGACCTTCGAGTTCTGCCACAGTAGGTTCAATCTCGCGCTCAAAGGATGAAGCCAATTCACGTAACTCATCTTCATTTAG
The DNA here is from genome assembly GCA_046290215.1 of Pseudomonadales bacterium. Lineage (GTDB taxonomy): Bacteria > Pseudomonadota > Gammaproteobacteria > Pseudomonadales > Azotimanducaceae > JAHRVQ01. The sequence goes on from JBKAGC010000008.1 coordinate 7,255, forward strand.
CTTCCGCTCTTTATAAAGGCGGTAAACTCGCTCCACTTCACGCCAACTGTCTTGACGACCAGTATTACGCTGCAGCTCAATCTTATTGTTGTAGGCAATCAACTCATAGCTGGACTGACGCCAGTAAGGATAGACCTTCCCCATGTCGGCAAAAAAATTGTCGAAGTGTTCGTCCACCACATCCTGCACGGCATATTCACGACTGCGGATTTGCCGCACCCTTTGATAAAGGGGGTCGTTTCTGGCGGGCAAACCCATTAGATCCACACGCCCATCGCTGCTTGTTTGCAAATAACCCGAGAAGGCCTCCGGACTTAACAACATGGCATAGCGCAACATCGCAGTATCTAAAATTCCCTCTGCAGCGCTTGAGTCGACCTGATTCAAGTACTCGCCCATATCATTAGCCACTTGATCAAACAAATCCTGAAAGGGATCCGCCGTCACATTCACATCCAAATCATAATCTGCTGGATCCGCGAGATCAGCATAAGTCCGCGTAAACCAGACCTCACCGCGGCTATCACTAACCTCGAGTTGCAAAACTAATTGTAGCGACGTGGATTCTAAAATGGTGCCGCGAACAAATACCTCGGATGCGGTATCCAGAGAAGGCACAACGCTCACAGCGCCCCAGAAACCAGATTCGTCGAGGGTCTTTTTCAGCAGTACTGGCAAATAGGCAGCCTCGGCGTTGCGAATTGGTTCATAAATGCGGCTAATTTTTTCACCGCTGGCTGCCACATCGAAGAGCAAAATGGATACGTTGAACGGCGCATTGGCTAGAGATGCAGCATAATCAAGACTCACGTCCCCGACCAAATTGGCCGCCAATACTTCACCCGCTTCACTGCCGGTACCCTTCTTAGGGCTTGAGGCGCAGCCAGTCAAGGTTGCCAGGCAAATCATCACCGCAAGTGCAATTCTCATTCAGCGTCATCCTGGGCTGGTGCAACCAGCGAGCAGGTCTTCTTTTTCGCCAGGGTGAACTCACAGTTATACAATCCGCTACCTTCTTCAAACGGCATGTAAATGCGGTTTATAGAGTATGCATCGCGAAGCGCTGGCGTCCGCACAGTCGTGGTTGCACTAAGACGCTGGGTATCATCGGACAACACAAACTCATGGACGATATCCAACCCTTCCGGCAACCTTGAGATAAAAACCAACTTGCCGTGCTTATCAAATCCGCACCACTCCTGTTCAGAGTCTAAGCCGGGCGAGTTAAGGCCTAACTCACAATTCAGGGCAAAATCATCCTCCCGTTTAATCAACACATAATCCGGACCCTGCTCAATGCGGAGGACGTTTGAACGATGCATGGAATCGGCAAGGCTGCCAAGTTTGATTAAATCGCCCAGATCGTTGATCGACTGCTGTACCACCTGACGCCTGGCAAGGTTGTCATCGCGACTATTTGCCTGACGCTGAATCTGGCTCTGGGCAATCTCATAGAGAAACAGAAGCTTTTCCTGAGCATTTTCAGTGAGCTTGTGATCCACTTCCCAATTGCCCGAGAGGTTCACAGACTTGCCTCGTGAGGACGACGGAGTGGCAAGATCCGGTTGGCTTGCGCAGCCAAGCAGCGAACACAGGATCAAACCAATTGCGAGCTGTTTACCCTTAATCAAAATATCCGAATCTCAGCCAAAGAACCCAAGTATACTGAACCGATGAGAGAGAAGCTGCCGATTCAAGATGTATTAAATGACTTAGTTGCAGCCTTGCAAAACCGTCATGAAGCCGTACTCCAGGCACCGCCTGGTGCAGGTAAGACCACACTAGTACCCCTTGAGTTCCTTCGCGCCGACTATCTTAAGAATAGTAAAATTATTGTTCTGGAACCGCGCCGACTCGCCGCAAGATCGGCGGCAGCAAGAATGGCAGAACTGCTTGGCGAAGAACCCGGGGAAACCATTGGTTATCGAATGCGTCTGGATACCCGGGTGAGTGCTCAAACGCGTGTCGAGGTGGTCACAGAGGGCGTGCTCCTAAAACTGCTCCATGCAGATCCGGCGCTCACAGACTATGGTCTCGTCATCTTTGATGAATTTCATGAGCGCAGCCTCGATGCGGACCTCGGCCTCGCCCTTACCCTTAAAAGCCGTGAGTTGTTTCGCGATACACCGCTCAGGTTGCTGGTTATGTCAGCGACGCTTGAGGCGGATAGGCTAGCGGATTTCCTCGGCAATGCGCCCCTGATTAAATCCGAGGGCAAGATGTTCCCGGTGGAAGTACGTTACCAGGGCGCATATAAACCTCGTGACAAAATCGTACCAAGGCTGAGCGAATCGTTACGCAAAATCTTGACTGAGCATCGTGACGCCAGCGTGTTGGTGTTTCTACCCGGTGAGGGCGAAATTCGTCAACTCGAGGCTCTATTGCACCAGCAAAACCACGCGGATACTGACATCTGCCCCTTGTTTGGTTACCTCGATCTGGACACCCAGAGGCGCGCCATTGCGCCGGCTTTAGCCCCCAGACGCAAGGTCGTGCTGGCCACCAATATCGCCGAGAGTAGCTTAACCATAGAAGGAGTAACCGTGGTGGTGGATAGCGGCCTTGAACGACGCGCCAGCTTTGACGCCAACACCGCCATGAGTCGCTTACAAATCAACCGCATCAGTCTTGCTTCTGCAACGCAAAGAGCCGGACGCGCCGGCCGGCTAGCACCGGGGTTTTGTTATCGCCTCTGGTCGGAGGAGCAGCAGGGACAAATGCGCGAGACGACTCCAGCGGAAATTAGCGAGGCAGATTTAGGACATCTGGCTTTGCAAGTACTGGGTTGGGGAATTTCTGCTCCCAGTGAACTGTCCTGGCTCGACCCGCCCCCCAGCGCACACTGGCAACAAGCGCTAGATTTATTGGTTTCATTCCAGGCTATCACCAACAAAGCACAAACTTATCTCTTAAGTGAGCATGGCGAGAGCATGGCGGCACTGGCCATGGAACCACGAGTTGCCCACATGTTGATCTGGTCGAAGAAACTGCATGCCGAGGCCATTGGCCTGGCGCTCGCGGCCTTGTGGAGTGAACGGGACCCTTTCCAACGAGATGCTAGTCTGGGCATCAATCCAGACAGCCGGGTCGCAATTCTTCTCAAAGAGAGCCCGTGTCCCGCGCCCCAGAAAGGCTGGTTAAATCGTTGCCAACGCTACATGAAACAAATGTCGGCGCAGCTCCGAGACATTTCCGTCACACCCAGCGCAATCCCTCTAGATCGAGAGCAAGCGGTGGCTTGCCTGGTCGCCCTGGCCTTTCCGGATCGAATCGCACGAAAACGCCACAGCAGCGGTTACCAACTCGCCAATGGCCGCAGCGCCAGGCTACCAGAGAACACCAGACTATCTGCCAAGTGGTTAGCTGTTGCGGAAGTTTCTGGCGCTCGTGGTAACAGCGACACGATTCGTTCTGCTTTGCCGCTGCCCGCGCACCTGTTCGAAGCACAGCTCGCCGAACTGATTAACGTAAGGCGTGTGATAGATTGGGACAAACAAAAAGCCCGCTTTGTGGCTGAACAACAGCGCACTATTGGTGAGTTAGTTCTAACCCGGGAGCCGCTCCCGGAGATCTCTCCAGAGGAACGCAGCAAGACCATTTGCGATTACATCAGGCGCCAGGGTCTAACCTTGTTTAAGGGCCAGGCAGAATTCGCCATGCTGCAAGCACGCTGCGCATTACTGCATCAGATTCAACCTGAGCATGAATTTGACCTATCAAATGAGACGTTACTCAACACCTTAGAGGAATGGTTAGCACCCTATTTGACGCAGGTAAGCAAACTAGACACCTTGAGTAAAATCGATATTAGAAAAATTTGCCTGGATCGACTCAGCTATCAGCAGCGCAAATGTTTGGCTGAACTGATACCTGAGACGATACTGGTACCCAGTGGCTCCTCTTACAAAATCGATTATTTGCAGTCTCCGCCGGTCCTAGCGGTGAAGTTGCAGGAGATGTTCGGCGCGGAACAAACGCCTTCAATAGCCAATGGCCAAATAGATTTAGTTGTGCATTTGCTCTCACCAGCAGGCCGCCCCTTGCAGATCACCCAAGATCTAGCTGGATTTTGGCGCAGCAGTTACCAGTCAGTGAGAAAAGACATGCGCGGTCGCTACCCTAAACACCCCTGGCCAGAAGACCCAACACAAGCTGTTGCCACCCGGCACACCAAGAAACGCAAGCCTTAGTCTGGGGCAATCGAAGCCAGCGCTTCGGTAAATCCAACCAGAGACAAAGGCACGCCGACGTTTTGTTCAGCATTGCGACCGAACACAAACAAGCCCTCTGTGGCGCGCTGCATTTCCTCTAGAAACGCCTCATCCAGGGTTGTTACCGCAAGGCAACCAGCTTCCGTGCACCTTTGCACCGCCACGGTCATCAGAGTTTCATCACTCAACTTAATGGTGATACCCCGGGGAAGATACATGCCCAGTGGAGCCGTTAAGAACACCACGGGAGACTTGGCATCGGGTAGATACGCGATGGTGATATCAAATAGCAAATCTTCCGAATCACTTTGCTGGGTAACCTGGGTGATTTGGCATAGTTCTTTACCGTTCTCTCCCGTGGCGCAGGTTCGGTTCCAATCACCATAACCCGATTCTGCGCTAGAGGTTGGGATAGCGTGTGTTGAAGCCACAAGCAACAACGCGAAAAAGGGCATCAGGTGTTTCATCGTTCTAAGTTTCTCTGTTTGTATCTAGAAAAGTTGCCCAGTTTACCTTTGGGCTCCATGCAGCGCTATTGCCCTGCACCTGATTCAATCGCGAAGCTTGCAATGCGATCCCCATGGGCGCTACCCATGAAAATTTCCTCGCCAACCTTAAGTGCCACCGTGCTATAGCCCATAGGCGCACCTTCATGCTCAAGTACCGTTTCAGTTTCCAGGCTAAGTGGGTCTGCCTTCACTACCGCAAATGGCAGCAAACACACGCCGGGTTCAGTACAGGTTTGATTAATTGGATCATGACGATGTGACGCCACCCAGATGTCACCATTTTCATCAATCGTGATGTTGTCTGGTTGCTGAACCGCAAACTCACCATCCACCTCACCGCTGGCCCGGTCGATACGGACGGTCTTGTTGCCGATATAAACATTCATAAAGATTTTGCTGTTATCAGCATTCACTGCCACGCCATTGGGCATGTTTTGCACTGAGCCAGGAATCACAGCGAAACCGCTTTCTGGCTGCCACTCATAAGCCCAGCCTGTGTTCGCACCCGCCAATAACTGCGCGACGACCGCAGCAAACGGTAAGCTCTTGTTCCACATGTGAGTGACAATAAAACCACCATCATTTAGACCTGCAACGTCGTTGATAAAAGGATCATCGGGCGGTAGCGCACAGCCACGCCAGATCGTATGCCAGTTGCCTTCGCTGTTTTGAGTTAACTGAAAAAACTCAACTGACTCGCGACCGCCGTGGTTTACCACCAACAGTTGCTGGGCACCATCCTGACGCTGCACCAGATCAATGCCGTGTGGACTGAACAGCTCAACTTGTGGCGCGGGACAATTCACATCGCCCCAGTTCACACTGCGATCTTGCCAGTCCGTACTTAACTCAGCACGGGCCCCGGAGCTTAAGTCCAGCAGCGCTAGACCACTTGGACCATGCACCATAAACTCGCCCATTTCGCTGACAATCAATTGCTTGCCGTCGGGGGTAATGACAAGATCTTCAGGATTTTCAAAGCCGCAATAGACTTCTATTTGTCCCCCGGAGACACACGCTGTTGCGGCGTTCTGGGCCGTTTCGCCAGGGTTGTTGGTGGCATTCGGTTCGTCGTTGCTGCCGCACGCAATCAGCAATGCGATAGCAGGAAGGAGGAAGATATTTTTATTCATTATGGCCTCACTCAGTTAGTCTGCCCGCAGTGTGCCTTGGCAGCGCGCCCATTGCCAGCCGGGGCAAGCCATCAGTGAGGGTTAGTGCTGAACCCAATAGGCATCACTTACTAAACAGACACCACCAGAGCGCGATAACATGGGCCGAATACCTTCCACCACTTTCTCGGCATCCTGCGCCGTTTCACAAGCCACAATAAAGACACAGTTGGTCTCAGTGCCGGTAGGTTCATAAGCGCCCCGGAGACCCCGATCGCCTTGACCACTGGCGTGATCCAGGCAGGTATAGCCGGGTGCGCCCAGGGCCATAAGCTTATCTGCAAGGTGCTGGGCCATGGGCTTTTCAATGACTATCTCAATTCGTTTGCAAGGTTTCATATAGTCTGAATCCAAACGGCTAGTTGATGATAAAGCGGTATACCAATTAACAAGTTAAACGGGAAGGTAATGCCAAGAGACATACTCAGGTAAACCCCCGGGTTTGCTTCTGGCAGGGCCAAACGCATCGCCGCTGGCACCGCGATATAGGAGGCACTGGCACTGAGCACAATGAGCAGCATGGCATCACCTTCAGCGACATTGAACAAAGTAGTCAACGCCACCGCCACCCCGGCATTGATGATGGGAAATAAAATACCCCAGAACACCAGTTTGCCAATGCCTAGTTCCATTTTAGCGCCCGCCAGATCCCGCAAACGGCGCATGGCCACAATACCCATATCCAACAAAAACAAGCACAAAATGCCAATAAACAATTCATCCAGAAACGGGCCAACCGCTGCCTTGCCATCAACACCGGAGATCCAACCCACCACCAAACTACCCACAATCAGGAACACCGAGCCATTTAACAAAGATTCACGAATCAGTTCTTTGCTGTTGATTTCGCTATGGGTCGTGTTGGTTCGGTAGATTTGATAGAACAACAGGCCAATCATAATGGCGGGGGTTTCCATGAGCGCCATTGCCGCAACGAGATAACCATTCCAGGGCACCTCAAGCGCATCAAGATAACTCGTGGAGGTCACAAAGGTTACCGCGCTGATGGATCCGAAGGTGGCTGCTGTGGCTGCTGCATCTGCCACGGTCATGGTTCGCCGCAACAGATAGAACACGTAAATCGGGACTAGACAAGACAGCGTCAGAGCAATGCCCAGACCTGCGAGCATGTCATAGCTAAAGTCGCTCATGGCCAGGGCCACGCCACCCTTGAAACCAATAGCCATGAGCAAGTAAAGAGAAAGAAACTTAGAAATCTGATCGGGAATCTGTAAATCGGTGCGCAACCAAACCGAGAGCGCCCCCAGGATAAAGAACAATAAGGGAGGCGAGGTAATATTCGTGAGAAACAGAGATTCCAAAACTACAGCATCTTATAAAGTAACCGATGGGCGCACTGTAAAGCATCCAATACACAATTCTATTCGTATGTTTGGTTTGTAAACCTCGATTTTACCGAGGTTTAAGTTTCGCTCGAACCAAACCAGATAATTCGACATTTCCGATCTATTATCGCGTTCATTTCGTATTTACTTTACTTTAGATTTCGCTCACTTTGATCACGAACTTCCACCCGCATAACCCGAGAGTTTAATGAGACACCTGAATTACACCCACTTGATGTATTTTTGGACCGTGGCCAGGGAAGGTAGTATCGCTCGCGCGGCCGAGGTCATGCATCTCACGCCGCAAACCATTAGCGGTCAAATCAAGCTACTGGAAGAGTCCATCTCTGAACCCCTGTTTGCCAAAGCGGGCCGTGGCCTGGTGCTGACAGAAACGGGGCATGTGGTGAAGCAGTATGCGGACGAAATTTTCCTCCTCGGTCAGGAACTCACCTACCGCCTGAAAACCAAGCAAGCCCTGATCCCCACAACCATGAACGTGGGTATTGTCGACTCCACACCTAAACTGGTCGCGCTGCGCGTACTCAAACCTGCTTTTGATCTAGATGATCCCATGAAGGTGGTGTGTCGCGAGGGCTCATTGGAACAATTGCTAGGGGACCTGGCTGTTCACAAACTAGACCTGATTATTTCTGACCGCGCTGTACCCACCGGCACCCATGTCAAAGCCTACAACCACCCCCTGGGTTCTAGCACGGTCAGCTTTTTTGCTCACAAAAAGTTAGCCAGCAGCTACAGCGAGGATTTTCCAGCAGCGCTGAACAACGCTCCCATGCTCCTCCCGGTGAACGAAAGCCCCACGCGCCGCGGTCTTGATGAGTGGTTTGACAACCTCGACATTAATCCCAGAGTGCTCGCTGAATTTGATGACAGTGCACTGCTCAAAGCATTTGGCGAGGCTGGGGTTGGTCTTTTCCCAGCACCTACCGCGATCGCCGAGGAAGTTTGTCAAATGTACAACGCGGATGTGGTGGGTACTGCCGAATCTGTGGTGGAGAATTACTTTGCAATTTCGCCGGAGCGAAAACTAAAACACCCGGCGGTTTTGTCCCTGACCCAGCAAGCCAGGCAACGTTTGTTCACCTAAAACCCGGTTTGCAAATCCATGTCTGGCAGCGACCGATCTGACGTCCTGGTGTAACGTCGCACTTCTCTTAACAAGCGAGCCGCGGCGTCCGCCACGCACACATGGACGCCAGAATTTAACATCGTCACTTCCAGACGACTGCCATTTTTTAAAGTGGCAAACAACTCGCACTGATAGGGCACGGCATTCTCCCCCTGGTGCTTACTAACAACTGCCTTCAAAGAAACAAATCGGCTTAATACCGAACCTAACTGAAGATTTAATAGCCGCTCAATCCGCCCCTGGGTTTCAACCTCAATATCGCCCTGTAGAACAATCTGTACTGCCACTGCCGTTTACCGGTTCACGTCGATGTGTACAAGTTATCAGGCTGGGTGTTTCTCACAAGCAAGATAAATTGATGAAAATTGTCACCAATTTCGAACTTTAAACTCGCAATACCCTGCTTAAAAGCTGATGATTACACCCGATACTAACGAACTCACCTATACTTTAGTGATGACTGCGGCTCTTGTTTACAGTATCGGCTTAGCGTTGCGCTTTATGGCACTGGCCATCGCGGTGCAAATCGTGCTGCGCTACCAATCCTGGCGCTACACGCTAATTGCCCTCGGCGTGGGTTGGATAGTTGCACAACCGGTGGTGCAGTATTTTCTCGGCAGCACGTCGCCGAGCATTGCTGAAGTCAGCGGCCCCTGGATCTTCTTGCTCACCAGCGCCCTGGCGTTTTTTATCGTTTTGCAATTGCGCAGAGTGCTGGAAAGCAATGCCAACTATGAACAACACATCGTTGATAACGCCAGGCAAACCGCCAAGCGCCAGACAATACTGGTGGACCTTGCCAAGCGGCCGCACCAGAGCTTGATCGGTAGCCTCGGCGAGATTGTTACAGTCAGCGCTAAAGAACTGGGCATAGAGCGGGTTGGCATCTGGTTGTACAACCCTGATAGAAGTGCGATCGAGTCCTTGACCACATACGATCACGGCAAGTTATCACAAGAACAGCAGCAGCTACTGCGCACTGATTATCCAGATTACTTTGCCGCTCTGGACGATAGAAGCATGATCGTGGCACCCAGGGCCTGGACCCACGAGGCCACACAAGGTCTCACTGAGAGCTACCTAAAACCGTTAAACATTCACTCATTATTGGATGTGCCTATTTGGATCGACGGCCAGTTGGCAGGCATCATTTGTCACGAACAGACAATAAGGCCACGAGATTGGAGTAAAGAGGATCAGGAATTTGCCCATTCACTGGCAGATCTTTGCGCACTCTTAATCATTGCCGATCGTCGCATCCGTATCGAACAGGAACTCAGGGAAAGCCAAAGTATCCTCGAGGCTGCCCAGGATGCTGGGCAGTTTGGGAGTTTTCGCTGGTTATTGGACCGCGGAGAAATCACCTGCTCAGGAAAAATTATGGAAGAACTAGGTTTCCAGAATGGCACGCAACCTGAAGGCGGCACCGAAACATTCAAGGCGCTTATCCCCGAGGATGCCGACAGGTTCGCTGAGGTTCTGAAAAATGCCTACAAAACTCTCGAGCCATTTCGGACTCGCCTCAAAACGAATCCAGAGCACAACAGTAAATTTATCGAGGTACGCGCGCGCTTTACCACCAGTGATCTGGGCGGACACTTTGAAGGCACCGTCCATGACATCACCGAACAAACTCTAATTGAACGAGAAAATAAACGTCTGGAAGGCCAGCTAATTCAATCGCAAAAAATGGAAAGCATTGGCACCATGGCGGGGGGTATTGCCCATGACTTTAACAACATTCTGACGCCCATTTTGGGTTACACCGACGTGGTGCTTGCAGACTTAAAGGAGGACGATCCGCTGCGCGGACCGTTAACAGAAATCTTAAATGGCAGCCTCCGCGCCAAAGATCTAGTGGAGCAGATACTCCTCTTTAGCCGCCGCTTCGATGAAACCCGGGAACCCGTAGACCTTGCAGAGATCATCCACAGCGCCTTACGATTGCTGCGCCCGACCTTACCGGCCAGTGTGGAAATAAAGGAAGAAATTCCAGGTCAGTGCAAACCAGTTGATGCGGATCCAACCCAGCTAGTCCAGGTCGTGGTTAATCTTTGTACAAACGCCTGGCACGCCATGCGACCAAAAGGTGGCACTTTAACGATCGGCCTGGAATCCGTAGACAATAACGGCGAAACCATGACATGTTTAACCGTCCGAGACACAGGCGTCGGTATTTCAGAGAATGCCCAAAAGAGAATTTTTGAGCCCTTCTATACCACGAAAGAAGTAGGCGAAGGCACTGGACTGGGCCTTTCCATGGTACATGGCATTGTCACAAAGCTTGGCGGTCGCATTGAGTTAAACAGCCAACTAGGCCACGGCACAGAGTTTAAAGTGTTTTTGCCAGTCACCGATCAGGCCGTTTTCAGGCCCGATGAAGAAAAGCTCACACCGATTCAGAAATCAGCGTCTATACTGGTCGTAGACGATGATAAAGCGGTAGCAGGTATCTTGGAATCAATGTTGACTGATCTTGGTTACAAGGCGGAAGTTCATACAGACAGCCAGGCAGCCCTGGCAGAGTTTCGCCACCATCCAAAACAGTATGATATGTTAGTGACTGATCTGACTATGCCGAACATGTCCGGCGTTGAGCTATGTCAAAAAGTACGCCAAATTGAACCAGACCTACCACTGCTCGTGCTCAGCGGATTTCCCGAGCCAATCATCAGCGAACAACTCGCAGGTTTCGAACACTGCCAGGTCGTCGCCAAACCTCTGGTAAGGGCTGATCTTGCTGCGGCCATGATCAAGGAATTACATCCATGTTAGTACTAGTCATCGACGATGAAAAAGACATTCTGCAACTGATTAGCGCGATGCTCGGTGCTGAAGGTTATGAGGTCATCACAGCCAGTGATGGCGAGCGTGGCGTGCAACTGCTGCGTGAACACAGCAATGTTGAGATGGTCATCACAGACTTGATCATGCCCAACAAAGAGGGCATTGAAACCATTCTAGAAATTCGCCAGATCAACCCCGACGTTAAGATCCTTGCCATGTCAGGTGGCGGTCGTGGCAGCGCTGGTACTTACCTATCCACGGCAAAAAACATCGGCGCTGCAGCGACGCTTGCCAAACCCTTCCGCAAACAAGCGCTGTTAGACGCAGTCAGCGAACTAGCAAACGCCTGACTTAAGTCGCGTGCGCGACATCCGCAGAGCCATCTGAGCGCTTACCTGTCCGCCAGTTGTGAAAGTCCTCGAGTATCAGGTAAGCCGAAGGCACAACAAATAACGTGACCACCGTGGCAAACAACACGCCAAATGCCAGAGATACCGCCATCGGCACAAGAAACTGAGCTTGTACGCTACGGTTAAACATCAGCGGCATTAACCCCACAAACGTTGTCATAGAGGTCAACACAATCGGCCGGCAGCGTGAAATCGCCGCCTCCAGAACAGCGTCGTGCAAGGACTGACCTTCCGTCCGCCGGCGATTAACGTTATGGACCAAAACCAAACTGCTGTTAACCACGACCCCTGAAGCCGCAATCACACCCATCACCGACATCATCGCCAAACCTGAGATTAAACCCATGGTTTTCATAATTTGATGCCCCCAGATGGCACCCAACATAGCAAATGGAATGACACTCATAATAATCAAAGGCTGCATATAAGATTTGAGCGGTATGGCGAGCAACGCATAAATCACAAAGAGCGATATAAAGAACAGCGGTATCAAACTGCCGACCGCCTCCCCTTGTTCCGCTTGCTCACCCTCAAGGCTGTACTTTACCCTTGGGTAGTCGTTTAGTATTTTTTGAATTTCACCAGCACCTAGCGCCGCAATCACCTCGTTAGCGGTGATTTGAGTCCGATCAACGTCTGCAATTACGTTAACAACACGCTGTCGATCAGCGCGCTTAATGGTCGAATAGCCGCGACCAAGATCGGCCACCGCCACGGTTTCAAAGGGTACCTCGGAGCCGTCTGCCGTGCGAATACGCATTTCATCTAAGGTACTTAGAGACTGCCGCTCATCCTCTGGGTAACGAACCATCACCCTGACGTCATCTCGCCCACGTTGGATACGCTGGGCTTCTTCACCATAAAACGCCTGACGAACCTGCCGCGCCAGGGTAGCTAAATCCAAACCTAGTGCTTCCCCTCCTGGGGAAATATTTAGTTGCAGCTCTTGTTTGCCGGAACGAAAACTATCGGTGATATCAATCACACCGGGATATTCTGCGAGTTTCTCGCGAAGTCTCTCTGCTGCCTCCCGCAGGTCATCGACATTGTCACCTTCTAATTGAATATCAATGGCATTGCCAACCGTAAACAATGAGGTACTAAATTTAAGCTCCACCGCATCGGGAATTTGGCCGGCCATTTCGCGCCAACGATTCGCTACCTCGCGAGTTTCAATGTCGCGACTCTGGCTCGGCACCAGCTGCAAGGTGACTTCACCTAGATGGCCACCGGAGCTCGCGGAACTGGCACCAGGTGGTCCACCGCCACTATTGCTACTTGGCTGGTTGCCCACCGCTGACAAGATATGAGTAACTGGTGTATCGGCATATTCCGATGCTAACTGTTCAGCTAGCGTTTGCGCGGCCCGTTCGAGTTTCAACACTGCCTCATTGGTGACCGATGCTGGTGTCCCGAGCGGCATGGTTAAGCGCGCAATAGCCTGATCGGATTCCAAAGGTGGGAAAAACGAGAACGGCAAGCGGCCACTGACCACAATGCCCACTCCCGAGAGGAACGCGGCAATGGCAATAGCCGATGTGATGTAGCGAGCATTGGTTGCCATGACCACAAATCTGCGGAAATTCACTTCAATAAACGTTTCGACCCGGTTCGAAAATCGTTGCTGGAACCCAATAATCCGCTTTGATAACCGCTCAGCAATGCCAAATTTATAGAGCATGTAAGCCGCAACCAGTGCCACTCCTGCCATATTGACGAAGCTCAGCAAACCCCAGGCGAACTGCGAGAGAATAATTGCGCTGATCGGAATCAGCATCAGCCCCACCTCTGCTACTTCGCTTTCCACGTTCTGATTCCCCAGGTGCGCCGGCAGGATCATTTGCGATTCCACCAGTGAGAAGATCAGGCAGCAAATAACAATCGTGGCAATGACGCTAAAAATTTGCCCCATGGTGCCAGGTCCAAGCATCAAGGGCATAAATGCCGTGATGGTCGTCAAAACGCCGAAGATCACAGGTACAGAAACTTGCTGCGTGCCCTCGATGGCACCCCCAAGCATGTCACCAGTACGGCCTTGGGTAGCGTGGACGTTTTCTCCCACTACCACCGCGTCATCCACCAGAATCCCGAGTACGAGAATAAACCCAAACAGTGAAATGGCATCAATGGACATGCCGACGTTGCCCGCTAGTGCCAGCGCACCGAGAAAAGCCACAGGAACCCCAGCACTGACCCAGAACGCCAGCCTGGGGCGCAAAAATAGCGCGAGCAATATCAACACCATCAAAAAGCCCTGTCTGGCGCTGCTTAACAGAGTATCTAAACGATCCCTGAGGAGCATTGAACCGTCATTCCAAATGGTTAACTCAACCCCTGCCGGGAGACGTTCCTCCGCCGTGGCCAGATAGGCTTTGACCGTTCGCGTGATTTCCAAAATATCTTGATCGCCAACCCGGGATACCCGGATTAGTGCTGCCGGCTTACCATCGAATCGCAGCAACTGATCCGTATCCTCAAAGCCGTCCACCACCGTGGCAACATCTTTCACCATGAGTCTTGTGCCGTCCGGACGGGTCAAAATCACCAGATTTTCAAACTCGCCGCCCCAGTAGGCCTGGCCCTTGGTACGCAACAATATCTCGCCACCGTCAGTCTTAATTGACCCGCCTGGTAGATCCAGAGACCTAACTCGCACGGCGTTTGCCACCTGATCGAAACTCAGACCATAACGGCGCAGTGCTGCCTCAGACACCTCAATGGATATTTCATAAGGCCGCGTGTTTTTGAGTTCCACTTGCGTCACATTCGGCAGCGCCGCGATATCATCACGCACCTGTTGACCAAGAACCTTCAAGGTACGCTCATCTTGCGGCCCGGTAATTGCGATATCCAATACAGCTCGAACTACCGACACCAGACTAACGATGGGCTTTTCCGTTTCTTCCGGAAAAGTATCGATAGCGTCTACCCGGCTTTTCACATCATCCAGAGCTTTGGATTCATCGGCATCTTCAAATAACTCTACCGAGACAGAGCAAAGGCCCTCATTGGAATTCGAGCTAATCTGCTCGATGCCCTCAATACCCTCTAACTCCTCCTCAATTCGAATACATACGCCTTGCTCTACTTCTTCCGGTGCTGCACCGAGATAAGGCACAGTAACGGTAATCAGCGGCACCTCAATATCCGGGAAAGACTTCTGCGGGATTTGCGTTAATGAAGCCAGCCCCGACATAATGATCAGTAACATCAACAGGTTGGCAGCAATGTGGTTGTTAGCAAACCAGGCAATGATGGGTTTCATCGCAGCGCCACCTCATTGTTTGGATTCGGCACGCGTACTGGCATGGCTTCAATGGCGGTTTCGAGCGGCGAGATGCACACGCGCTCTCCTGGTTGCAGCCCCGCCTTGATATATATCTGGTCATCTACTTCACGGAGCACTTCCACCTCGCGAAACTGTAGTCGATTCTCCGCGTCCACCACGTAAACCTGAGATGGACCACGAAGCGCAATGCGTGGCAGCACCACCACATCATCAAAGGTGCTCCCAGATATTTCTGCCCCTACGAACAACCCGACCGACAAGGGCGGCTTATCGTTGTTAGTTTCGTAAGGTGAGAGCACCCTGGCAACAACATTCACCATCCGGGTACGCGGATCTATCTCACCTTCGGTGCGCACCACCTGACCTTGCCACTGAACCTTTTCGCCACCAAATTTAGCTGTCAGGGTAACTGTTGCACCTGAATCCTCGGCATTGGTTCCTAGCGGCACATCAACAAACTGCAACTCATCGTCTTTAATCGGCAATCGCACCTCTACATAATCGGTGGCAAAAATAGTTGCAATCGGCGATCCACGATTCACAAACTGACCTACATCAACTTGCTCACTACGGACTCGGCCATCGTATGGCGCCACAAGATCGGTACGCTGTAAATCCCGCTCGGCCTTTGCCAGCCTCGCCTGGGCTTCCCGCATGCTGGCCTCGGCTATCGCCAAACGATTTTGCGCCTCATCTGATTGGGCATCCGAGGTTAAATTCTTCTGCAACAAATCTTGCTGCCGAGTATTCGCTCTACGAGCATTATCCAACTCGCTTTTTGATCGCTCTAAACTCGCCCTCGCCTGCTCTAACGCAAGCTGATAATCAAGCTTTTCAATACTCACCAACACTTCACCGGCGCTAAAGAACCCGCCGGTTACCATAGCGTCAGATATGGCAACCACACGCCCAGATACTTCAGGCGTTAACTCACTTTCAGTGCGGGGCGCAATAGTGCCATGAGTTTCCGCGGTCATATGAACTTGTCCAGGCAGAACGGTTTGCACTCGCACCAACGGCGCCAGAGGAGAAGTGGGTCTTGGGTCAAGCCGCGGCCCTGTAAAAATGAGCACAGCCATGTTGCCGAGCCCAAAAACCACGATCAACGATGCGAAAAAGAACTGCTTCATGCTTTACCTCTAGTTTGCTCGATGCCACGGTCAGCCTGGATGGCCGGCGCGCGAAAACCCGCACTTGCAAAGTGTACGAGTTGTAAAAACTTATCTTCGGTAGTGGTCACACCCTCAGATCCAATCGGTGTTGCCACAGATAAGGTTTGCAACATCCCTCCAACCAGGAAATGAAAACGCCAGAGCAACTCTGGCTTTGGCACCCCGGGCAAAACCTTGCTGATCGCCGCCACAAAGCGGTTAACAATCTCACCAAACTCCTTTTCCAGCACAGGCTGTGATACCACCTGAGGTTCGCTATAAATACGCGCAACCAGGCCAGGCAGATGCGCTGTCTGATGGGACAATAACGGCGCAAGAAAAGCTTCCAGAACATCTTCAAGCTGATAGTCCGTGCGCGCCTCAATGGCATCCAGGGCCGAGAGCCTGGCCTCATTAACTGGCATTACACGGCGGTGTATTACCGCTTCAAATAAGCCTTCTTTCGAGCCAAAGTGATAGTGGGTTGCCGCCAAATTCACCTGTGCCGCCGCAGCGATAGATCGTAAAGACGTCGCGGCAAAGCCGTTTTTAACAAACAGACGCTCCGCGGCATTTAGTAAACATTCCTGGGTAGAGTTCGGCACTTCAAATTTCATTCAAACGTTCGTTTAAATTTTACGCGACTTGGCTTTCAGCACAAGCCCTGATCAAAAACATTCGGTATCATGCGCGCCATGAAAGAGCGCAAAAAAACAAGAATCAAAGAAATCCAACAACTTATAGACGGCAACCTTCGGTTTGTTCGAGGTGAGCCGAATTTGGACATTGGCGATACCGATGCTTTACGTACGCAGTTGTCGGATGGCCAAAAGCCATTTGCCATTGTCCTTGGCTGTTCAGACTCACGGGTTCCTGTGGAGATTATTTTCGATCAATGGCTGGGCGATCTGTTTGTCATACGTATCGCTGGCAATATCGTCAATGCCTCTCAAATTGCCAGCGTGGAGTTTGCCGTGGAGCAATTTGATGTGGGTTTGGTAGTGGTACTGGGTCATTCAGGATGCGGTGCAATTCAAGCAACGATTCAAGGTTTAACTGACCAGCCAGAGAACCTCGACAGCCACATCGTGCAACAAATTCGGCCAGTTCTGGAACCGCTACTGGCGGAGGAATCTGATCACCACAAGCTCATGTCGCTGGGCGTGCGTCGTAATGTAGAGCGTTCGGTACAACTTTTGACAGAGGGTTCTAGCACCCTCGCTGGCCGCTGCAGCGAAAACCACCTGAGCATTGTTGGCGCCGAATACGATCTCAAAAGCGGCGCCGTGGCTTTCTATTAAGCGCTGCGGACATCACTAAGCGCTGCGGCTATCAACTAAGAGCCGACGATACCGCCATCTTTGCGGCTAATCGCCAGGGTCGCGTCCCGTGGGATGGTCACCTGATCTGGCGCCGCCGGAAAATTCGTCAGCTTTGGATCGCCATTTCCCGGATGCTGCAAATTCACAAACAAGGTTTTGCGATCTGGTGTCACAGTGATACCCGTCACCTCACAACCGGATACCCCGGTTAACAGCCGGCGAACTTCACCTGTCCCGGTGTCGGCCACCAGCAGTTGATTGTTCAGGTTACCGCGCTGGGTACCATCGGTCATGATAAACAGACGGCCATCCGGGTCGGCCCACAAACCGTCGGGACTTGCAAATGAATGCTCCAGATCAAAGTGATCATCCGCCATCAAAAAGATGTCCCAGGTAAACTTGTTACCAAGATGATCATTGCTGTCGCGCCAACGAATAATATGGCCATTAGGATTAGGCGCTTGAGGATTGGCGGCATTCGCTTTAGTGCGTTTGTGATTGTTAGTCAGGGTGCAGTACACATCACCGTTAGGTGCCACTGTGGTCCACTCTGGCCTGTCCATATCGGTGGCGCCTAGCTCCGAGGCAGCCAGCCGGGTGTGAACTAAAATATCTGCTTGATCCTTAAACTTACGTTTTAGCTTCGGGTTGTCCATGGTCAGAGGCAACCACTCTCCGGTGCCATCTTCGTCAAAACGTGCCACATATAAAACGCCTTCATCCAGGGGACTTACGCCCCGCGCGCGCATGGCTTGCCAGTTATCTGCAGAAACGAACTTATAGATATGCTCAAACCGAGCGTCATCACCCATGTATAACACCATGCGTCCATCCTGACTCACAGCATGGGCGGCACCCTCATGTTTAATGCGACCCAGTGCTGTGCGTTTTACTGGGATTTGCTTTGCATCAAAGGGATCCACCTCTACCACCCAGCCAAATCGATTGGACTCGTTCTTATAATCTGGATTGGCCAGATCAAAGCGTTCATCAAACAGATGCCAACCGTAACGACCATTGGCCTGCAGGCCATAGCGCTGTTGTGCCGGGGTAGCTTGAAAGTCACCTTTCGCGCCAAAATAAAAATTAAAATTTTCTTCGCAGGTCAGGTAGGTATTCCACGGTGTTTGGCCGTTGGAACAATTAGACAACGTGCCTCTTGGAGTATTGTTCGCCTTGTTTCGCAGCCACTCACTATCCGCGGCTGGTCCTGAAAACGTCGCCTCGCTGTTAGCGTGAAAACGTCGGGCGTTGTTGCTCGCGACCCTTTGCCAGCGGCCATCTTGTCTGGCGATTTCCACCACCGTGACACCATGAGCATGTTGCGAAGCACGGACATCAGCCAGGCTCGTTGGTGCGGCTTTACCTAGAACGGTGGAATTACGTCCGTATTCATTATTCAAGGCAAGCATGCCCGACTCGTTGCCAGCTAGCGGGAAAAACGCCATGCCATCGTGGCCAATCCCAACCTGCTGGGCTTGCGCCGCCGCTGAAGGCGGATACTGAAAAGCTGGACCATCCGGTTGCAACGGCGTCCCCCAGGGAATCAACACTTCATATTGATAATCACTGGAGATGGCCGGCACTGCACCAGATCCCGCGGTAAAAGGTACCGCAGTAAATCCCAGCAGTGGCTGACGTTGTGAATTAGCTAACCCGGAGACACTGCAGCCAGCCATAAATTGCGCCGCTGCAGCGATTCCGCCTTTGAGTAAGGTTCGTCTTGATATCTTCATAGTGCGCTATCTTACCGTGAATTGATTAAGCGCTGATGAAGAAATCTTTAGAAAGTGATTCTCAAACCAGCACGAATAGCACGCCCTGGCTCTGGCGAGTTGTTCTTAAGGAACGACACGTGGTTGCGCACCTCACGATCCAGTAGATTCTCAGCCCTGGCAAACAGCGCAATATCCACTTCATTGGCCATCACCCAGTGGTAGTCTGCGTACAGATTGACCATGGTGTAGCCCGCTGTGGGCAGCTCTAACGGTGCATTGCGATCTTGCTCAAAGACCCGGGTGATATCGAACTCTGCCGTCCAGTTAGCGCTTTCCCAGTTGACGCCGAAACCGATTCGCGCCGGAGGAATCCTCGGCACATTATCACCGTTAGAAAACTCGGCGCGCACAATGCCCGTCATAATAAAGCCACTGACACCATAAACCTCATTGGCAAACAATGGAAATTCTAGCAATGCTTCAAGACCATAAAACTCAGCGTCCTCACCAAGGTAAGTAGCAACCTGCACCTCATCAACCTCCTGACCCGTGAGATTTAAGAACACATAGTCAGAAAAGTCATTGTAGAAAGCTGTTACTTCTGCGGTCGCACTACCCACGTTAAAGCGATAACCAATATCAAAGTTCAAAGAAGTTTCAGTATCAAGATTCGCATTACCCACTTCAATCAGGTTGGTCGCGGCATGAGTCACCAGGTCTGCCGTGGTGCCGCAGGTTGTGGTATCCACATTCGAGAACTGCTCTTCAATGGTCGGCGCGCGTTCGCTACGACCCAGTCCAATCGTTAGCTCACGAGAATTACCAAAATCTTTCAGCATGCTTGCGGACACGCTGAACACAGTATCATCTTGATCACACCGGCCAGACTCTAACTCGGCGCGCTCTAAACGCGCAGCAAATTCAAAAGTTTGCTCTGCCTGAACCAGACGCTCCACCACAAACACTGCAGCGTTGCTGATATCTGTTTCTGGAATAAAAGCTTCTTCGCCAATAGCACTGAAATCTGACGAGTTAATCTGCACACCCCAAACACCTTGCCAATTACCACGCTCACGGGTGGTCAACGTGAAACGGCTGTCGTAACCATCATTTTGGAAACGCGTGCCTACTGCCGCAACACCGTCTTCGATTTCCAGCTCGACGTGCTCATAATCTGTGTAGCCAATATGGAAAGCTGCTTTGGTAAACAAGCCGCTATCGAAGTGATAGTCGCCTTTAAGGTCGTAACGTTCCTGATCTAACGCCAGGCGAATTTGCTCATCTTCCTCGCCATGCTCTTCATCCTCATGATCTTCTTCGTCATGGTCGTCATCGTCATGGTCCTCATCATCATGGTCTTCGTCTTCATGGTGGTGATGCCCATGGACACCTGGCGGCAAACCATACTCACTTTCAAAGCGGTTATAAGACAGGCCGATATAGCCATTGTCCTGAACCCAGGAAACACCAAAGGTGCCGCCGGTTGCTTCACCGTCGGAATTGGCAATGTAATTCTCAATGGCGCTACCTTCTTCTTCCTCTTCCTCTTCGTGTTCTGCCCCGGTCAACTCTTCAAGCGCCTCAATGGCCTCTTCATCCGCCGCAAAGCCTGGGACATTGACGTTCTCATTACGCCGATCATAGGCATCAAAGTGAATGCCAAAACTACCCAGGCTCGCCGTGACACCAACAATGGTGCGATTTTCATCGTTCACGGAATTATGGGACTGCTCTAGAACTACCTCCGGCTTCTCAAACAAGCGCGACGGAATTCTTTGATCAATCACGTTGACCACACCACCAATTGCGCCACTGCCATACAACAAGGTTGCCGGCCCGCGAACTACCTCAATGGAGTCTGCTAATAGTGGCTCGATGCCGTTAGCGTGATCTGGACTCACATTGGCGGCATCGGCAACAAACACACTGTTTTGCAGAACCTGAACACGCTTGCCACTTTGCCCGCGCAGCACCGGTTGGCCAACACCAGTACCAAAGGATGACGAGTGCACACCAGGCTGACCATCCAGGGTTTCACCCAGAGAGTTAGCCACCTGCTTACGCAGCGCTTCGCCCGACAAAACACTGACGGGCAAGGCTGATTCTGTGACAGGCTCGTGAAACGGCCCAGTGACAACAATTTCTTCTATTTCATGTTCAGCGGCATAGATTTGTGCCGCAAAAAGACTGGCAGCAATGCCAGCTACAGTGCGCTTATTCATGGAGACTCCAAGTTAAAAAAAGAATTTTTATGACTTAGAGTTAAACTGGCGGCGCTCTCGAACAGCGATGGACCGGGCGTGTCTTGGCTACCTGATGAGGCAGCAGAGCGGTTGAACTAAATTGTTCTACTGCAACCAGCACAGGTGCTTGCACCGCTGGCGCAAGGTCCAACAAGCCACCGCAAACCTGACACTCCACCTCAGCGGCGTGGTCAATGTGAACGTGTTCTGCAGATACCCAGGCTTGCGCGGTCAGCGCAAAACACAGAAACAATGGTATCAGGGCTAAACGCGGCATTTTCATGAGGGTGTCAGGTCAAGCGCGGAAGGTTAACCCATCGAGCGCTAGAGTCAAGATGATTTACTGTGGCTAACCCTCAGCCCGTTCATGGCAGCCGCTCCATAATCTCGCCCGCCTCTATCGCCTATCAGGGGATTGTCCAGTTGGTCGTTGCACGGCATTCAGTCATCATACACCACCCCTTGGTTAATCGACCCCAGTGAGGTCCAGATGGAGATCCAGAACTTTTCCCAGGCAGCCGCAAACAACCAACTGCCAATCCTGCAGGAATTGAAAAAGCTTCAGGCATTTCAACAAACCCGCCTAAACGTTCTAGAAATCGGCAGCGGTTCAGGACAACATGCCATCTACTTTACCTCCGAGTTACCGCACATTCATTGGCAACCCTCAGATCAAGGCGCCTATTTTGAGGGATTGCAGCACAACCTCAGGGAATTCACCGCAAGCAATATCGCGCCGCCTCTTTATATAGATCTCACTCAGCCCACCTGGCCATCACCTATTGACGTGCTTTATGCGGCAAACGTCATTCACATCATGCCAGAGCGCTTACTCCCACAGATGTTTGCCAGCCCTGCTAATCTCCTGCTGTTCTATGGGCCATATAAATACCAGGGCCAATTCACCACCGAATCCAATGCCAATTTCGACCAGTGGCTCAAGGCGCGCAATCCAGAAAGCGGTATCCGCGACATGGAAAGCCTATTGTCGCTGGGGGAAGAGGCTGGGTATCAACTTGTCAAAGACCAACCCATGCCAGCTAACAACCAGTTTTTGGTGTTTCAACGCGACTGATTTCCCTCTGGCAATTTGCTAGAGTTTTGCCATCAGCTGCTTCTAGAGGGGAAATCAGCATGCACGATCTCGTGATTCGCAATGGTAAAATTTATGACGGCACAGGTTCAGCGCCATTTTTGGGTGATATCGCCATCGATGGTGACCGCATCACTACCGTTGGCCAGGTAGATAACCAGGGCAAGCAAGAGATTGATGCCAGCGGGAAAATCGTCACCCCGGGATTTGTCGATATTCATACCCACTATGATGGCCAGGTAACCTGGGACCCATTTGTCTCCCCTTCAACTTTCCACGGCGTCACCACTATCGTGACGGGCAACTGCGGTGTTGGTTTTGCGCCCTGTAAGCCTGACCAACGTGACTGGTTAATTGGCCTGATGGAAGGCGTTGAGGACATCCCCGGTACCGCCTTGCATGAAGGCTTAAAGTGGCAGTGGGAGTCCTTTCCTGAGTATCTGGATGCCCTGGACAATTCGCCCCTTGCGATAGATGTTGGCACACAAATTCCTCATGGTGCAGTTCGGGCTTTTGTTATGGGTGAGCGCGGCGTCCAGCACGAGCCGGCAACAGAAGCAGAAATCACGCAAATGGCCAGCATTGTCGCCGATGCTATTAAGGCTGGCGCGCTAGGCTTTAGTACCAGCCGCACGGAAAAGCACAAAGACTCATCCGGCGAACTGACACCTAGTATTACCGCCCTTGAAGATGAACTGGTGGGCATAGCCAAAGCTGTAGGTGAAACCGGCACAGGTGTACTGCAAGGCATTTCTGACTTTTACAATTTTGACAACGAATTCAAGATGTTCCGGCGTATGGTGGAAGCCTCTGGGCGCCCAGTATCGATCACCGTTGAGCAACAGGATGCTCGCCCGGAATGGTGGCAGCAGCTACTAGATGCCCTGGAAGCTGCCCAGGCAGATGGCTTACCGATGTTTGGGCAGGTGCCACCCCGAGCGACCGGTGTCCTGCTTGGCCTAACGGCTTCGCTGAATCCTTTGATGGTTTACCCGGCCTACCGGGACATTCACCGCCTGCCTTTGGAAGAGCGCGTTGCCATCATGCGCGACCCAGCGTTCAAGCAAAACCTGCTCACACAAACACCCATCGAGTTCCCGGTACCACTGGTGATGGAGATTATTACTAGCTTCGGCAAGATGTTCAGACTAGGTGAACCGGCGAATTACGAACCGGATCCTAATGAGTCTTTTGCGGCGCTGGCGGCCTCAGAAAACCGCAACGTCATCGACTATGTGTACGACATGTTGCTTGAGAAAGACGGCAAAGCCCTCATCTACCACCCGCTTTTTAATTACATGCCGGGCAACCTGGACTTCGTCGAAAAAATGCTAAATCACCCCTATACAATCTTTGGCCTGGGTGATGGCGGTGCGCACTGCGGCGCACTTTGTGATGCCAGCTTTCCCACCACGTTAATTCAACACTGGGGACGCGATCGTACCCGCGGCAATAAGATCCCGCTGGAAAAACTAGTGCATATGCAGACCCAGCAAACTGCTAGTCAGGTGGGCATGCTCGATCGAGGTGTATTAAAGCCAGGCTATAAAGCCGACGTGAACGTGATTGATTTTGAAGGGCTGACGATTCACGAACCCACCGTGGTCAACGATTTACCCGCTGGCGGACGCCGTTTAATCCAGAAGGCAACTGGCTATGAGCACACCATAGTCTCAGGCAAAGTCGCGTTTCAAGAAGGTGAGCCTACTGGCGTCCTGGCCGGCAAGCTCGTCCGTGGCACGCAATGCCCACCGGCTGCGTGATCAAATTCAGCTAAACCTTCGGAACGATTATCACGAGGCATCATCTAATGCCTCGTGATATTCAATACAAAAACTCGCCTCGCCATTTGCGTTACGGCCGCTGCCGCACTACACGGCGCCATATTGTTTTTGCCAATCGCGAAGCAGAAGAAGCTTCAACAGAACGTACGACCACTTAGCGTGACATTAAAGCCCGCCCCAACCAGACAAGCGACTATCGCAACTGAACAGCTCCGGGCGAAGCTGCAAGCCAAGAATCAAGACGTCACGGAACCACCTGAACCGAGCAATTCTGTTCAACCCAGCAAGCAAGATCTTGTTGAACGGGATAACGAAGCGAAATCGCCGCAGCAAGGCACACGCCGCGAGCCCTTCCTGCAGAGCGACATTGCAGCACAAGCTATTCGTCTGCTCTCAAACTCAAAGCCAAAGTTTAGGAGCTTCTCAAAATCGGATTATCTCCCAAAGCCTGAGGCTCCTGGGATCAAGAGACCGAGTGCAATACCGCAACTAGTTGCTCTCGGTTCCGGGTCCACCTCCCGTTCCGCAAACGGGCAGACAACGGAGTTCATCAGAAACAGCTCAGGCGATGACATGTGCTGGCAGCAAAGAGGCATTCCGGGAGAAACCGAGCGATGGTATCGTGTGCCGCTTGCCCTTTGTGGGCACCTTGAATCCCCTTAAGCCAGAGAGAAAAAGGAACTACATGCCGGCTCCCAATCATACCCCCGTGTTTCGTGGCAGCGTCAATCGCTGGGAATGCGACGAGAACGACCATCAAAACGTGCGCTTTTTCGCGCACAAACTGCATCAAACCTTACACTACGGATTAGTGGAGTCAGGTATCGCAACCCAGGCCAGCGTGGCTGATATGTGTCGGCGGATAAACAGCCAACATATGCGCTTTATTGCTGAGGCTCGCATGGCCGTACCTATGACCGGCTACTTTGCTGTCATCAGGCATGACCGACAATCACTGCTTGCTTCAACGGAGTTACGCCATACTGCTACTGACCAGGTGTTGGCTCACTTTCTAGTTGAGCTATCCGGCGATTTTTCATCTACTCCAGTCGCTATCGCGGAACTACCAGAGTACGCGGGTTCTAGAGGTGTGAGCGCCGAGACATTTAGCTTCAAAGATTGTAGCGCCGCTGAATTGCTGGAGCGAGGCTCTCAGATCATCGGCGAGGGCGTTGTTCAGGCAGAGGAATGTGATGCCGAGGGGTATCTGCAGAACTATCAATATATCGGCCGGCAATCCGACTCTATGCCAAATTTGTTTGCTCGCTTTGAAACCGAGCAACGGGGCGAAGGCGTGGTAGGTGGTGCGGTACTTGAGTATCGCATGAACTTCTTTCAGCAGCTTAGGGTGGGTGATCGGTTCCAAATCTTATCGGGTGTGAAAGCAATCGCCGAGAAAACCCAGGTTTTCGTCCACACGCTGTTTAATGTTGATAGTGGCGAAATGGTCACTGGCTCAGAAGCGCTGGCGATATCCATGGACCTGGTTGCCCGGCGCGCCATTGCGATACCGGAAGATAAACGCCAGCGTATGGCGGCATTGCTAATTAAGACCTGATATTACCGCTACAAACAAAAAAGCCGGCGTTGCTGCCGGCTTTCTCCTTAAGTTTAGCGCTAACTAGTCTGCAACCTCGTAACGATCCATCAGCTCGCGCACTAGACCGCTACGCACAATATCCTCACGCTCAAAACTATGTACGTGGACATTGTGCAAACCGCGAACCCGGCGTATCGCATCAGCCAATCCGTTAGGCCCGCGAATATCACTTTGTTCAACGTCACCATTCACCACCACAGTGCAACCCTCGCCAATCCGGGTAAGGAACATTTTCATCTGTGCCACAGTAGTGTTTTGTGCTTCATCCAAAATCACGAAGCTGTCTTCACGAAAGGTTTTACCGCGCATATAAGCCAGCGGGGCAGCCACAATCCGATCATGTCGCAAAAAGTAGTCAACCGCGCCAGAACCCAATCGTTCGTTCAAGGCATCGCGAAATGCCTCTATATACACCGCAAACTTTTCGTCCATATCACCGGGCAAAAAGCCAAGATGCTCACCCGCCTCAACCGCCGGACGCGTTAAAACAATCCTTTGGATTCTGCCAGCTTCCAATGCGTCTGCAGCCAAAGCAGCGGCACAGTAGCTCTTACCAGTACCGGCCGGACCAATACCGAAAGTTAAACAGTTGTTTTTGATTGCGTTGATGTAGCGTTTTTGCGCGGTGGTTTTTGCTTCGAGAGGTTGAACAGTGCGCTGGGAATGACGCCGAGGTTGGCATTGCATCTGTTCAAAAGATGAGGGATCAAAATTGGCAGACTGAAACGGTAGGGTATAGATGTCTGCGCTTTGTCTTTTGTTTTGCCGATCTTTGTGTTTCTTACTCTTTCTCCCTTGGTTGTATTTGCGACTGTTAGCTGAGCCATTTACATAAGATCTTTTCGCCATCTTATAGAGTTACCCCTGGGGTTGTAGGTTTAAGGTTAGGCTGAACTTAAGTTTGCGTTTTACTCCCGTTAAACTTATTGGCTGTGGTTGTTAGTCAATGTGAGTCGATGAAGTGGTTTACGCCAATCCATCGAGTCCATTTCATTTTGCCACTTCCGTGTCACATATCAAGGGTCAGGTTTTGACTTTTTGGTAAATTTGTAGGAACTTAACGAAAAGATTCGGGTTGCTTGACCTGAGGGTAAACTCAGGCCGGCGCCAAGCACTATTACCGTGCATCGCTCACCTGAAAAGTGCATTTAAAAAAGCGCATTTAGAAAAGCGCACTTAAAGAAGCGCGACTCTCCTCTACTTCTATGCAGATTCAACAAAGCCAGGCCAACTAGCCATATAGTTGATAAAAGTTTCCGACAAGGCCTCATTTGCCAAATGCTCGCGCGTCACCGGGGTTTCAACCGGTTTAAAGGTTTTATCCTGACGGTAAAGATCAGGAAAGTTGTGATGCAAGATGGCGGCACGACCTAACATGATCCAGTCCACACCACCCGCCATGGCAGCTTCCGCTTCCGCCGGGTTACGTATCTTACCTGCCACACCTAGCTTAACGTTGCCACGAGGCAGTTCGGCAAAATAAGCCATGAGGGTCTTGCCTTTAAACGCCTCTTCTTCCGGTTCTTTAAATACATCCCAGAGCGACATATCCAGAAAGTCGATCTGATCTTCCGCCATGAGTTGGCTGGCAAGATCGAGCGTATCCTGCAATTGAATACCAAAGCGTTCTGGGGACAACCGAACCCCCAACATAAAGTCGGCCGGGCACTGGGCTCTCACGCCATCGATAATTTCACGCAATAAACGACTGCGATTTTCAAGACTGCCGCCGTATTCGTCCTCACGGCGATTAGTTTCAGCTGACAGAAACTGGCAAATAATATAACCATGAGCACCATGTAACTCGACACCATCGAATCCAGCTTTTTCACAACGCACCGCCGCGGCAATAAAATCATCACGAAGCTGATGGACTTCAGCCAGGGTCAATGCTCGCGCACCCGTTTCTTCATCCGCAGAGGGACAGTGCGGCGCTTCACCGATTAGATCTTTGGGCGAGCGCATACCGGCATGATGGAGCTGACAAATTGCGATGCTACCTTGCTGTTTAATGGCTGCCGCCAGTCTGGTCAAACCCTCTAGGTGAGCATCAGCGAACACCCCCAACTGCCCAGGAAAACCTTGCCCTACTGCCTGTACGTGTGCCGCACAGGTCATGGTCAAACCAAAGCCACCTTCTGCGCGCTTGGTCAGCCACTTAAACTCATCATCCGACAAGACACCGTCTGGATGGCTCTGTAAGTTTGTCAGCGGCGCCAGCATAAACCGATTCTTCATGTCGGGTCCGCGCGTAAAACTTAACGGGCTGGTTAGTTCTGCCATGCTTAAAAGTCCTTCACCTGTTTTTCAATTCGTAGTTTGATCACATCAGTTTTCTTTGTCAGATCAATTGGACCAGACAGGGCCTGATAGTCCTCTGGTCCGGCATTGGCAATGCCGGAAGCGGAAACCCGTGCAACCACCTGCACAGTATCAAAGTTCGCAAGGCCCATACCCTGCATCATCGCCATGGACTCATCGAGCGTAATCAAGGTGGGCAACCCAGCCTTTGTTAAGCGTTGCACGGCGAGCGGCATGGGAGGCCCTGATACTGCCCGGGCAAAGACAAACACTGGAGTAGAAGCCGGCATGTTAACTGCGTCTGCCACTTCCACCAGTACCTGAATAGATCGACCTGTCGCTGCTTGTTCACTCGGCGCCGCCGGTGACTCTGCATCCGGTGACTGACCTCCAGCGGCTTCTAGTGGCGCATCAGTCATCATCGGCGCATCACCGAGATCTTCTTGAATACGAACAATTGCCCGGTTGATCATGTCGGCTCGTTCACCCTCAGCGCCCGATGCCAGAGCTTTTTGAAAGGTCATAATTGCCGCGCGTAATTCCTGGCGTTGGAACTGCCCCAGGGCTTTGATTTCCAGCATGGTGATATCATGGGGATTCAATGCAAGCGTCTTCTCTATCGCCGCTGCGACCCGGGGTGTGACCACGCGATCATCTGCCATATATAGCGCCTCGGCCCAATAAGCGTGCAAGCTATGATCGTCCGTGAAGGTTTCCAGCATGTGCGCGAAAGCATCGGCAGCTTCTTCGAACTTACCCATGGCAAGATAAGAGCGGCCCAACATATACCAGCCCTCGTGATTGTCCGGCTGGTTTTGCAACCGTTCAGCCAGGGTATCCACATTGGCAGCCATGGCATCTTGATCATGGGGGCTTTGCTGCTGAATAGATTCAGCCAGGGCCACGTCATTAATTCGACCCCAGGAAAGACCGAAGTCAGAATAAGCAAACAAGGCAAACAGCGGCACAATCACCGCAAGGACCAGAGGCATCCGTCCAGCTTCTTTCGATGCCGCTTCCTGTTCCGTACCAGTTTCACTTAAGAGATTTCGTTTTAGCTCAAGCAGGAACACTTCATATTCGGCTTGATTGATCTCACCATCACTAAGTTGTTGGGAGTATTCAGCAACACGTTCGTCATAGATCGCTAGATTAGCTTCACGTCGGTCGCCATCAGTGCCAGTACGGCGAATAAAGCCAGGCACGACTAAAAAGGCGGCCGCTGCAACACACATGAGTGCTGCATAAATCCAAAATGACATTTACTTCTCGCTTTGCGGGTGCGGTGGTTGTTGATCGGAGCCGGTTAGCATCTGGTCAAGTTGAGCCTGTTCTTCGGCAGTTAGCTCCGCGGCTACCGCACCTTTAGTGCGGGTGACTCGCCAACCCACGAAGAATGCCAATAACAACAGCAGTACAGGACCAAACCAGAGCGCAAAGGTTCTATAGTTAACCCGGGGCTCATATAAAATGAAATCGCCGTAGCGTTCATACATAAAATCCAGAATCTCGGCGTCCGTATGCCCTTCCAGCACCAACCTGTGCACCTCGCGGCGAAGGTCCTGGGCAATCATGGCATCGGAGCCCGCCAGATTAGTGTTCAAACATTGCGGGCAACGCAGTTCATCAATCAGGGCGTGATAGCGGTCCCGCTGCAGGTCATCTTCAAACTGATAGGCATCGATGGCTCCATGCACCGAGAGCGAAGTAAGCAAGGCCAGTATAAGGAGCAAAACACGCATTACGATGTTCCTTCACGCAGTTGCGCAATCAGCGGCTTTAAAGTTTGTCGCCAGAGCTCAGGCGTCACAATGCCCACCTGTTTAAACTGAATCACGCCGTTGGCATCAATCAAAAAGGTTTCCGGCGCGCCGTAGATACCAAGATCAATGCCCAACTTGCCGTCTTGATCAACCATGATAAGCCGATAGGCATCACCGTGGCGCTGCAACCACTGCCGTGCTTTTACCGGGTCATCGTTGTAGTTAATGCCATAAATAGGCACGCCTTCCTCGTGGGCAATACGCATTAACTCAGGATGCTCAACCAGGCAGTTGGCGCACCAGGTAGCCCAGACATTCACCAACGCCACCTCGCCTTTTAGATCCTCCACTGTGACGGTACGCTCGGGATCGTGTAACTCCGGCAACTGAAATTCCGGGAAAGGCCGGTCAATCAACACCGAGGGCAAGAGGTGCGGATCATCAAGGCGAAATCCTAACGCCAGAATCACCACCAACAGCAAAAACACCCCAAGGGGGATCAGTAGTACGCGCTTAATGCCACTAGACTGTCCTCCTTCGCTCGCGCTTTGACCTTCTGTTGATTTAGAGGCTTCGCTCATGCGGTCACTCCACCGGCAGGTATTGCCGCTCGACGCCGTACTGCCCGATAACGACGATCAAACACTGTAATCAAGCCGCCAAAGGCCACTAACATGCCACCAAACCATATCCAGCGAACAAACGGTTTGTAATGCACACGAACCGCCCAGGCCGTATCGTCCACTGGCTCTCCCAGGGCCACATAAAGATCTCTGAAGACACCGTCGTCCATAGCCGCTTCGGTCATAACCTGCCCTGAGGCGTTGTAAAGACGTTTCTCAGGTCGCAAGGTGACCACAGTCTCACCGTCTTCACGAACACGAATTTCACCCTGGTCGGCCACATAGTTTGGGCCCTGGACGCGATGCATTTTGACCAGGGTGAATTCATAACCAGATAAGGTGACTGATTGCCCAGGCTCAAGCCGAACGTCTTTTTCTTCGCTGTAGTAAACCGTAATGGCCACACCAAAAATAGCCACCGCGATACCCAAATGGCCAAGCAACATTCCATAGTAAGAAGGCGTTTGCTTGAACAGCGCCAGCACCTTATCTGACTTATTAGCAACCTTGCTCCACCAATCAACACCGAGGCTGATGACAATCCACATCGCAACAATATTGCATGCAACCACCACCCACTCAAAAGTTGGCGCAAACATCACGGCAAACAGCACCATAGAGACTACAGCGCCGACAAGGGGCCAGAGTTGCGCGTGTAACAACTTCTCTATCGGCGTGCTCTTCCAACGTGTGTTTTGACTAAAAGCCATAGCAATGAACAGCAACATCACGAGGGGCACAAACACCTTGTTGAAATAAGGCGGCCCCACTGAAATTTTATCGCCGCCGGTTAGGCCCTCGTAAATCAGCGGATAAATCGTACCGAGCAACACCGCTGCGGTCGAGACCACCAGCAATAAATTATTCACGAGCAGAAAAGATTCCCGGGAAGTGCCATCAAAGCCCGCTTCGCTGCGAATACCCGATGCTTTAACCGCATAGAGCAATAGTGAGCCACCAACCACCATGATCAGGAAGATCAAAATAAACATGCCGCGCTCAGGGTCGACGGCAAAAGCGTGTACCGAGGTCAGCACGCCAGATCGCACCAGAAAAGCCCCCAGTAAGCTAAACGAGAAGGCAAAGATCGCCAGCAGCACAGTCCAACTCTTAAACACGCCGCGCTTCTCAGTGGTGGCCAGGGAGTGAATCAACGCTGTGCCAATCAACCAGGGCATAAAAGACGCATTTTCCACTGCGTCCCAGAACCACCAGCCGCCCCAGCCAAGTTCATAGTAAGCCCACCAGCTACCGAGGGTAATACCCACGGTCAAAAAGGCCCAGGCAACATTGGTCCAGGGCCGTGACCAACGGGCCCAGGCTGCATCTAATCGGCCGCTGCTCAAAGTCGCAATGGCGAAAGCAAACGGTACCGCAAAGCCCACGTAACCCATATACAACATGGGTGGATGCACGATGAGGCCAAAATCCTGCAGCAGCGGATTTAGATCCGCGCCTTCCTGAGGGAAAATCGGCAAGGTTCGATCAAAGGGATTGGAAGTCAGCAACAAAAACAATAGGAAACCGATTTGCAGTACCCCGAGCACCGAAAGTACTCGCGCGCGCATGCTTAAAGTCAAACCACGGCTAAAGCTCGCCACCGCCAGGGTCCAACCCGCCATAACCAGAATCCAGAGTAAGAAGGAGCCCTCATGGGCACCCCAAATAGCCGAGATTTTATAAGCTACCGGCAACGCGGTATTGGAGTTCCGCGCCACATATGCCACCGAGAAATCGTTAGCCAGAAATGCGTTAGCCAAACAACAAAAGCTGATAAAGACAAAAACGAATATGCCAACGGACAAACTGTTGCCCAGTTGCATCCAGGGAACACGCCCTTGATAAACGCCCATGGCTGGAATGATCGCCAGACAAACCGTTAAAGCTAACGCCAGAATTAAACTAAAGTGACCTACCTCAGCTATCACGATCTAACCGCCCCCATAAGTTTTTTTGTCGCCCTCATAGGGTTTTGGATAGCCACCTTCCTCCCCACCTGCTTTAGCATGGGCCTTCTCAAGAGCGTCCATCACTTCTGGCGGCATATAGTTTTCATCGTGCTTGGCAAGTACCTCTTCAGCCATAAAAACACCATTTTGATCCAGTGCGCCGCGCGCGATTACGCCCTGACCTTCACGAAACAAATCCGGTAAGACCCCCTCGTACTGAATGGTTACCTCTGATTCCTGCATATCAGAAATCACAAAGCGCACCTTCAAATCAGTTTTAGAGCGCTCAATACTGCCTTCTTTCACCATGCCACCGGCGCGAATGGTCTGGCCGATCGGGGCTTCACCGGCGGCTATTTGATCAGGGGCGTAAAATAAGTTGATGTTCTCATTTAGCGCCGAGAGAGCTAGCGCCACCGCCGTGCCGCTACCGAACAGAAGAAACACGATGAGCATCAGGCGATTACGTCGATGGGCTTTCATCTTGCCAAATTTCATGAACTACCTTCCTCAGCAGCACTGGCAACCTGCTCTCGCCGTTGTCTTGCTGCTTGTTCCTGGTAAAACCGCTTTTGTTGCCTGAGCGGTGCTACTACATTAAATAAGACCACCATCGCTGTGATCACATACACGCTAAAAATGAACGTAGCATGACCACCCATGGATAAAAATTCGGAGAAAGATTCGAATTGCATCAGCTTGACCGACCTTCTAACTGACGTTGCGCAACCCGTTGCTTCACCCACTCCGCGCGGTACTCGCGATTGAGAATTTCCCCCTGCATCCGCAGCGTTAACACCACGAAGAAAAACAAATAAAAACCAATCACCATCACCAGCAACGGCAACCACATTTCCACTGGCATCGCCGGCTTGTCAGTTACGGTAAAACTCGCTGGCTGGTGCAAGGTATTCCACCAGTCAACGGACCACTTAATAATCGGGATATTGATGACACCGACGATAGCTAAGATCCCCGTGGCACGACCGGCGCTATCTCGATTTTCGATCGCCCCGCGCAGGGCAATGACACCCACAAACAAGAAGAACAGCACCAGAGTGGAGGTTAAGCGGGCATCCCACACCCACCAG
>JBKAGC010000009.1:0-36393 GCA_046290215.1 Pseudomonadales bacterium
CAGGTAACCCTGCTAAGGTCATCAAACCGTTGGACCCGGATCGAACGCTAGTAAAAAGAGAATCCTTGTTCGCTGATCCGGCCGCGCTACAAAAGAAGCTTGATGACATTGATGCTTACGTACTAACGCCGAACACACTACTCGGTTGGCTCAGGACCCGGCTATTTCCACGTCGGGGTGACTAGAGTCAGTTATTGGCGCCAAACCCGAATCTCAGTTGGGATCTCAGCATCCAATGAACGATAGGGATTAATATCTACCCCACCACGGCGAGTAAACTTCGCCTGCACAGTGAGTCGATCTGGCGCACAGCGATTCATAATATCAACAAAGATGCGCTCCACGACCTGCTCGGCGAACTCACCATGCTCACGATAAGACAACAGATATTTCAGTAACCCCTCGTGGGAGATACTGCGACCATTGTATTGCACCACGATGCTGGCAAAGTCCGGCTGGCCGGTCATTGGGCACAATGACTTAAACAAATGGGTGAAGAGGGTCTCACGCACGGTGGTGTCACTTTCTACGCGCAGAAACTCAGGGTTCCAGTAATACTCACTCATCTCAATATCAAGATGATCGAGGCTTTGTCCCACCAATTGTGATAGACCCTCTTGTTGAACCTGTTCCGGCATCATTAAGGTCACGTTCACGGGCGCTCTGGCGGCGATGGTCAAGTCCGATTCCAAGGTCGAGATGACCTCGCTGCGATGGGCAAAGCGAGTACCACTATAGGACCCAAGGTACAGCTTGAGTGACTTACTCTCGATAATGCCCTGGGATTTCGCTGGCACCATAAACTGGGCCAGGGCTATTTCCGGTTTACCGCGGTTGTTCAGCCAGGTGAACTCATAAGCATTCCACACATCCATGCCACGAAACGGCAAAGTTTCTTCCGTGATGCCTAAACTTGCGCGTTGTTTTGCTCTGGGCACAGCATCAAGTAGTGACGGCGTATAGGTCGTCACATACTCGGTCTTGTTCGGACCGTAACCGCGCAGGACTGTTTCGTCTGCCATGAATGAAGCCGTGTCTTGAGGTGTTAGTGGAGGTACTTTTGCGCTCAGTTCACTGGAACATCAACCATTTGTCAACATCCGCGCGTAACTCCTTGTTTTTGCTTGATCACCGGTAGATTTTTGGCGACGAAACAGCGATATCCACGCAGTTCATGTATCCTTGCGTCTTCACTTATGACCATGACCAACATGCGCAATTTCTTGATAGCAATCCTGGCCACAGGGGCAAGTTCGAACCTCCTGGCCAATCAACTGGAAGAAGTGGTTGTGACCGCTAGTCGCGGCGAACAGTCCATAAGCACGGTGCCCACCAATATCGGTGTGATTGACGACGTCAGCCAAATTGGCCCAACACATATTAATGAAACCATGCAGCGCACGCCGGGCGTCTGGATTAGCCGCGGCAATGGTCAGGAGAACTTAACTGCAATTCGTAGCCCGGTGCTCACAGGTGCCGGTGGTTGCGGGGCTTTTTTAACGGCGGAAGATGGCATACCGCTAAGAGCGAGCGGCTTTTGCAACGTCAATGAGCTGTTTGACGCCAACTCGGAACAAGCTGCACGTATTGAAGTGCTCAAAGGTCCAGGTAGTGTCTGGTACGGCTCCAACGCCATGCACGGTATGCTAAACATCATCACGCCAATGCCTGACGGCAAACAGCATGTGTCTCTTGAGGGCGGCCCGCACGACTATTATCGATCCCGCCTGCGCACGTCAGGCCAAAACTGGAACATCAATGCTAGTTTAACCAGTGACGGCGGCTATAAACACGACTCAGGTTTTGACCAGCAAAAGATCAATATGAAGCTACTTGGCGAAATAGCTGGCTTCAGCGCGGTAGCTGCCCTGAGCGCCACGAATCTGAATCAGGAAACCGCGGGCTTCGTCCAGGGTAACGAGGTTTATGAAGATCGCGCCGCTGGCCGACAAAACCCCAATCCAGAAGCTTATCGCGACAGCCAGGCACTACGCGCCTATCTGAAATTGAATCGCAGTTTAGATTCTGGCGCTGAGTTGACCATCACGCCCTACTTGCGCGCCACGGATATGGCGTTTATTCAGCACTTCTTACCAGGTCAGGCAATTGAAGAAAACGCTCACCAGAGCATTGGCCTGCAGTCTGCCTGGGAGAAGGACAACTTAACCATCGGTCTAGATCTTGAGGCTACCCGCGGCGAGTTAGAGGAATTCCAGCCCAATGCCACCACCGGCAGCCCGTTTCTGGTAGGCACCATTCCGCAAGGTCAACATTACGACTATGACGTGGACGCCAGCACCATTGCACTTTTCGCCCACTATCGTCAGCCGCTTAGCGAGCGGACTGAACTACAGTTTGGCGCGCGTGCTGAACGGGTTCGTTATGACTACGACAACAACATGCTTACCGGCAACACGCGCGACGATGGCACACCTTGCGGATTTGGCGGCTGCCGATTCTCTCGCCCCGCAGACCGTGATGACAGTTTTACTAATGTGTCGCCAAAACTCAGCTTATTACATAGCTTTAATTCCGATCACCAGGGCTATGTACGAATTGCCCGGGGCTACCGCGCACCACAAGCCACTGAACTGTATCGTTTGCAGGGTGGCCAGTCCGTTTCCAATATTGATTCAGAGGAATTAGACAGCATTGAGCTAGGCCTTCGCGGTGATGCTGGCGCCCTGGGTTATAACCTTGCCCTGTACGCCATGAACAAAGATAACTTTATTTTCCGCGACTCCAGTCGTACCACTGTGGACAATGGCGAAACCTCACACCGCGGCCTCGAGGCCCAGTTGTTCTATCAGTTCAACGCAGATTGGCGCGGCGATCTTGTCTTTAACTACGGCCGCCACCAGTATGAAAACAATCCGGACCTGGCTGCTACTCCCATCAGTGGTAACGATATTGATACGGCGCCACGTACTTCCGGCTCGGCACGTTTGCTGTGGCAGCCACAAAGCAAACTGAATGCAGAATTCGAGTGGGTTTATCTTGGCAGCTACTACACAGACCCGCAGAACACCGCGAAGTATGACGGGCACAGCCTATTCAACTTACGCATGTCCTACCAATACAACCCGGACACCAAACTATTTGCCAGGCTAATGAATCTGGCTGATGAAGAATATGCCGAGCGTGCTGACTTCGCGTTTGGCAACGACAGGTATTTTGTGGGCGAGCCCGCCTCTGTGTACGTGGGCTTTACCACCAACTTTTAACGAGCAGACTTAAGCTCCCCCAAGCAACGATTAAGGAACAACTACATGAAATCAAGAGCAGCCGTCGCCTGGGAAGCAGGCAAACCACTGGTGATTGAAGAAATTGATGTGGCCGGCCCGAAAGCGGGTGAGGTGCTCATCCGAATGGTGGCCACCGGAGTTTGTCATACCGACGCCTTCACCCTTTCTGGAGATGATCCCGAGGGCGTATTCCCAGCCGTGCTTGGCCATGAAGGCGGCGCAATTGTTGAAGAAGTTGGCCCGGGTGTAACCAGCGTTAAACCAGGTGACCATGTCATTCCGCTGTACACCGCCGAATGCCGGGAGTGTAAATTTTGTAAATCCGGCAAGACCAATCTATGTTCGTCGGTGCGGGCGACCCAGGGTAAAGGTTTGATGCCTGACGGCACTACTCGCTTTTCTCTTGGCGGCAAGGAAATCTTTCACTACATGGGCACTTCAACCTTTAGTGAGTATTCTGTTGTGGCGGAAGTCTCACTAGCGAAAATCAGCGATGCCGCACCACTGGATAAAGTGTGTTTGTTAGGCTGCGGCGTCACCACTGGTATTGGTGCTGTGACCAATACCGCTAAGGTTGAGCCGGGTTCTAGCGTCGCTGTATTCGGGCTCGGCGGTATTGGCTTGAGTGTTGTCCAGGGCGCTGTGCTCGCCAAGGCCGGCCGCATAATCGTCATCGACGTTAATCCCGACAAATTTGAAATGGCGCGACAACTGGGTGCTACTGACTGCATCAACCCCAAAGACTATTCCGATCCGATTCAGGACGTCATTGTAGATCTCACCGATGGCGGCGTGGATTATTCGTTCGAATGTGTGGGTAACGTTAATCTGATGCGCGCTGCGCTTGAGTGTTGCCACAAGGGCTGGGGTGAATCGATTATTATAGGGG
This sequence comes from Pseudomonadales bacterium, assembly GCA_046290215.1. Lineage (GTDB taxonomy): Bacteria > Pseudomonadota > Gammaproteobacteria > Pseudomonadales > Azotimanducaceae > JAHRVQ01. The sequence continues at coordinate 4,135 of JBKAGC010000009.1, forward strand.
TGGCCGGCGCTGGCCAAGAAATCTCTACTCGCCCCTTCCAACTGGTGACCGGTCGCGTCTGGCGCGGTACCGCTTTTGGCGGCGTCAAAGGTCGCACTGAGCTGCCAGGTATGGTTGAGCAGTATATGCAGGGGCAAATCAAACTAGATGAGTTTGTGACCTATCAAATGGGCCTCGAGGATATTAATAAGGCCTTCGACTACATGCACGAAGGCAAGAGCATTCGCAGCGTTATTGTCTTCTAGACTGTTCTTTAGCGAGCCGGCTTAATCCCCGGCTTCGCCGTTATCACTTTGCTCAGTTGGCCGCTGGCGCCGATCTTGACCAAGACCCACGCGCTCCGTGGCACGGCGGTCCGATTGATTAATGCGCCTATCGCGAGTTTGTGAGCGACGTTCACTAAAGCGAGAAGACTCTTCTTCATCACCCGTGTTTGTGGGAGGTTCATGTTCAGTCATATGCCTAAGCTAGGCGATGCGTCTGCATGAGTCAATGCACGGCTTCACAAATGCTGGCATCCCTCAGTTGATTTGGCGCATATCAAAATCATCTTCAGGATCATCTTTGTCAGGACTGACGCTGTCGGCAATTTCTTTGTTGATGCGCTGGGTGGTTTCAGCAATCGCCTTTTGATCCGCTTTGAGGGCAACAATCGCTTTGGTGACAAATTCCTGCTGCTCCGCGAGCAGGGCTTTGTTTTTGCACTTGCGAATTTCACCCAGGGCTAGTTGATAGTACCGCAGCGCAGTGGCTTTGCTGCCTTCCCCCTGGGAATGTGAAGCTTGAGACAACAAGCCATCTACCGTGGCAACAATATTAATCTCTTGCAGGGATTTAATGTGTTGCGACGCGACCGCTTTGGACAAAAATCCCGCGCGGTGCTGTTGCAAGATAAACTCCTTCAACAAGCGCATGGCTCGCCGCACATCTTTGAGCCGCTCGTTTAATGTGCCGCCAGAAGATTTAGAGGCGATGGACTCTCCTTTCGCGACCTTTTGCTGTAGCCCCTTCGCATACTCAAGCTGGCCAAGCAGTGCAGAACTTTCGCCCTGAAGCTCAATCACCTTTTCCATATGCAACACCATGCTGCGTGTCAGCAGCACAGGCAGGTCACCCTTAAATGCTTTTGGGGGAGATACTTCGAGTATGAACTGTAAATTGCGAAAGCGATCTTTATGCAGGCCAGATAAACGCAGTCGCTCTATCTTGGCCATTTCTAGCCTGTGGGCACCCCAGGCAATGAGCACCAAAACGAACAATCCAGCGCCTACCAGAGCACTTAACCACACCGTCGACATGTTTCTCTATTTCCTCGGAAGTATTCCGAATCAATGCATTATCTAATTAGTGTAGACAAGATTTTGATTTGCACAGGAAACATCCAACAGACACTCTGCCTAGCGTAGCCCGTCAAGCACGTGCGCCAGGGTCTGGGCATTAAAGCCCATGCCAAGGTGGCTGACGTTGACCTGCTTATACTCTGTCTGGGTATCCCCGGGAATCATGCTGGCGGATTCATCCACTACGCCATCTGTGGCGCTGACAATGGCACTGGCCTTACATTGCAGGGGCACCTCATTGCGCTTTAACACTTGTTGCTCAATCCAATCGAGGTTTAAACCGCGGCGCGCCAATAAAGGTGCGGCAGCCGTGTATTTAGGACCACCCAACAAAGGCGAGCCCATGGTCACAACCCGATCAACCACTTCTGGCAAATCCCGCGCCACTTCCCGGGCAATGGTGCCGCCCAAACTCCACCCCACCAGGGCAACCGGTTCACCTGTCTCAGCATGAAAATCACGAATACGCTGGACCATTAAGTCGCATAGATGCAAAACCCCTGCTTCACCGTTATAGGGTGACGGCACTTCAAAATCTCCTGACAACTCGGCGGGATCATGGGGCCGATCCAGCCCCGCCCGATTGACGCCCAGTCCCCAGCCAAAGGTTTGAAAACCGTGCTTTTGCAAATAGAAACGCAGCGGATACATGGATTGATCCCCAGCACCAAAACCCGGTAGCACACAAACGTAGCGGTTTTGGCCAACATCTTCTGTGCGCGTAAAGTTCAAACCGGTCAGCCACAACGGCATTGTCATCAAATCAAAAGCGGCCCGGTATTCAAGCCAACCGTTGCTCGCTGGTGGCCGCTTTAACACGTGTGGTTCAGTCATATTGTTGCTCCTGTGCCTGATCGGCCATGAGTTGCTCGAGGGATTGGCTAAAGTGCTCTGATTGCAAATGACCGCGCATGCGCTGCATTAAACTTCCTACCAGAGCGACTTCTTCGCCGCTAAATGGCGCTAATTGCACCTCGACAAATTGCCGCGCGGCAGCTTTAGCTTGCTTCAGCAAAGCAGTGCCTTGTGGGGTTAGATGAAAGTGAATGGAACGCTTGTCTTGAGCGTTTTTAGTCTGGGCAATGAGACCTCGCTCTAGCAACCTTCGAGTCACGCTGGTGATATTGGCTTTCGTCACCAGCAATCCCTCGGCCACCCGTTTCGGGGTTGCCTCCTTGTCTAAAGACTCAATGACCAACATGACATCAAACTGGGACGAGGTCAGATCAAAGCGACTCATCATCCCCGAATATTTTTGATTACACGTCTGGTAAGCCTCCACCACATAGCGCCAGGCAAGCTGTCGATTCACTTAGAACCCTTGTAAAAATTTTAGTTAAATACTTAACTATCTTACGTTTGGATCACTGCTAAATGCAAAATTTCCTGGAAAATTTGGCGATAGATCTTGCACAGCAACAAACTCGAAAATTCAACAATTTAGACCCCTCAAGCGCTTGACGAACCGCCCTAACATCCATAGAATGCGCCGCTCTTAAACGTTGTATGTCCCCTTCGTCTAGAGGCCTAGGACACCGGGTTTTCATCCCGGCAACAGGGGTTCGACTCCCCTAGGGGATGCCATATTGCAGAATGATTCTGTTCTGATAATCTGGTCAGGATTATTCAAAGTTTAAGCGGGTGTAGCTCAGTTGGTAGAGCGCGACCTTGCCAAGGTCGAGGTCACGAGTTCGAACCTCGTTACCCGCTCCAATCAAAAAAGCGAATTCCGAAAGGGATTCGCTTTTTTTTATTCCCTCATTGGGTTCGAACTACGTTCGAATCGGGGCGCCGAACCGCTCGTTACCCGCTCCAAATAAAGAAGGCGAATTGCGAAAGTGATTCGCCTTTTTTTATGCATCTCAATTGGTTCGAATCGGACCGGCGCACCGGGCGGACGCGCCCCCGGTACGTTCGAATCGGGGCGCCGAACCGGGCGAGCGCGCCCCCCGGCCGTAACCCGGTCGTGCGCGATCCCGGTCCAATAAGAAAAGCGAATTCCGAAAGGGATTCGCTTTTTTTTATTCCCTCATTGGGTTCGAAGGCGGACGCGCCCCCGGTACGTTCGAATCCGCGTGCGGCCCACTCGTTACCCGGTCGTGCGCGACCCCGGTCCAATAAGAAAAGCGAATTCCGAAAGGCATTCGCCTTTTTTTATGCATCTCATTGGGTTCGAATCGGACCGGCGCACCGGGCGGACGCGCCCGAAACGTCGGACCGCCCGACCCAATAAAGAGGCGAATGGCGAAAATATTGCGTTTTTTGCCTCAGACTTCCCTCAAATCGAACTGCCAAACCTGTCTATACTTAATCTGTCACTAGCCAGGGTTGAGCCCTTTGAACTCACTGACGAAGCTAATCAACCTGTGGTTGTGCCTCTTATTGCCAATTGCAGCTCAATCTTCGCAGCAACCGCATCGAGTGATGCTGGTGCATGGCGTCTGGGTGACGGGGCCCTGGAATAATCAGCTCAGATCCAGCCTGGTTGATCAACTATCCACCCATCGCGATACGCCAATCGAGCTCACAGAGCACCATATTGGCTTCGATAGCCGCACCACGCCGAACATCATTGCCCATCACAAACGCCACATTGAAGTCATGATGGAGAATCGAGACTACGAATTTCTTGTATGTGCACTTGCTGCCGCTTGTGAGTTTGCGGAAGGTCTTGAGCTACCGGGTGTCAAAATCATTATGCTTGCACCCAGCCCAGAGACTGTGTCCAAGGTGGCGAACCAACCGGATGTCATCATCGTCCAGTCAGCCGCGAGCATTGCTGCGCGCAAGACCATGGAGCATATTCGGCAACTCCGGCCGAACACCCACCTCCACGTCCTTGCAGGTAACGGACCCACTGACCGCTACTACCAACGCCTGGTTGAGAAAGAAATTAGCACCCTGGAACCCAAATTTCCTTACACGATACATGCTGCATCAGCAGCGGATTCTCTTATCAAGGTTGCTGCTGGTTTGAACAACATAACCGATACCGCCCTATTGGCCTCAGCACAGGGATATGGCACCGATGAGATTCAAGCTTTCCCGGTTGGCGCCCTGGAGGCACTTGGTGAAAGTAGCAGCGTACCTATTTTTGTCTTTTGGGGCGCTGCGATCAGCACAGGTAACGTCGTTGGCGGTCATGTCACGGCCGCGGCTAACTACGGCCAACAAATCAGCGAACTGATATATCGTCTAATAGACGGCGAGGCCATCGAGCCGGTCATTATGGGCAAGACAGAAAGCATCTATCATGCACCAGTGGCAAGTCGTTGGAACCTGAATGTAAACAGTCTCCCTGGCCCTATTACATTCTGGGATAAACCCGTGCCAATCTGGGTGTCCAATCCCGGTCTGGTAATCGCAGCGCTAATCGCCACGGTCACCATGGCACTAGCCATCGTATTGCTGATCATTTTTCTTCACACATCTCGAAAGACTTCTGCGCAACTAGAAGAACGGGAACGAAGGGCTATCGAGAACGAAGCGCGCTATCGGACCCTCGCCGAAAACAGCCAGGATGTGATTTGGACATTAGACCCGGTTGCGCAAAAGTTCACTTACATTAATCCAGCCATCAAACCACTCACCGGTTATTCTCCTGAGGAGTTTTTGGCGCAACCACTGCAGACCGTTTTGACAACGGAGTCATTAGAAAAACTATTTATGATGATCATGGGAGATGAAACCTCTGCAGTAATCCGACTTGATCATCTCCACAAGAACGGCCAACTGTCGCATTTCGAACATGCCATTAGGATTCTGAAAACCTCTGGCAGCCGCGATGAAGTCATTGGAGTTGCCAGGGACATTACCGCAAGACTACATGAACAGGCGCAAAGCCGAGCCGTTGAGCAACAAGCGCAACAACGGCAAAAAATGGAAGCACTGGGTACGCTTGCAGCGGGCATAGCCCATGACTTCAACAATGTTCTAGGGGTAGTCGTAGGCCTAAATGAACTTACCAAACTTGAGGTCCAGGGCAATCAAAAGGCCGAGGCTCTGGTTAGCCAACAATCAGAGGCCGCTGCACGCGCCCAGCGATTAGTAAGACGAATACTGACTTTTACGCGTCGTACGGCAGAGCGCTTTACCGATATCCCTATGCAACCACTGGTTGCAAAATGTGTCGAGCATACGCAAACCCTGGTGCCAGAGAATGTAAAGCTTTCAGCTCAATATGAATCTACGCTTTTCGTAAACGGTGACGCCGGGAAAATCGAACAGGCGGTACTCAATTTACTCACCAATGCAATTGAGGCGCTAGGAAGCAACCCCGGAGAGGTCTCTGTGGCGCTGTACGCGGAGCAACCAACTACTACTCAACACATGACGGTGGGTGACGTGACGCCTGGTGAATATGTTGTGTTAGAGGTTAGGGATACCGGCAGCGGAATGTCGGCAGAAGAAATTGACCGGGGCTTTGAGCCGTTTTTTACTAGTAAGTCCCTCGGCAGCGGAATTGGTCTGGCGATCGTCCACGGCGTCGCGATGGATCATACTGGTGCGATCAAGGTCACTTCAACGCCTGGTGTCGGCACGAGTTTTAAACTGTATCTAGCGAGTGCAACGGTTGAACCCTCTGCTACATCCTTACCCACTGAAGATACGGATTCGACAGTATCAACTTCAGCGCAGTTGCGGGTTTTGTTAATCGACGATAACCCCGAACTGGCGGAGGTGCTAGGGCAAATGATCCGATCCCTGGGCCACCAATGCGAGCTTTGCACCGATCCCGCTGCGGCCAGGCAAACTATTGACTGTCTTGCTGATAAACTTGATCTTGTTTTAACAGATTACTCCATGCCTGATATTACCTAGAGTTATGGAGCGCTGTCTTCACAGCAACCTGACCTCATCCGATGATGATTAGTGGTTATGCAGAATCCGTCACCGAGGATCTGGTGATGGCAAGTGGCGGCTTTGGTGTATTGTCCAAACCAATTAATCTGAAAGGCGTGCAGACAGCCCTGAACGCCGTGGCCGAGAAACTTAAAAGTTAAGCACTGAACCGATTCCAGACACAAAAGAAACCGGGCCTTGGCCCGGTTTCTTTTGAGGAGGCTGATATGCCGGGCATTAACGCTGGAACTGCTGCTCACTAGCCAGATTACGATCGACGCCATCCCGGAGGTTATCCATAAGGCGTAAGATCCACGCAGGCCGACCAATGGCCAGAGCTCTAAACTTGAGCCGCTTGTGGTTTTGCATCACGGTGAGTAGCGCGCCCTTCTCGGCTGGTGCCGCATCAACAAACACCACGTGGTGGCCTTTATCAAGATCAGTTGTGAACGCCTCAAAAGCCCGGTTAGGTTCTTGAATACCGTACAAACCGCCTTCCCAGGTACAAAAACCAAACGCCACAATGGCGAGGAAAATAAACGGCGTCCATCCGGCCGCTGTGGTGGTCAGACCGAGTGCCCAGGCGCCGCCAAGCACCAGCGCTGCCAGGGTCAGGCCTGTCCCTGCGCCAATTAGACCTGAGTTTATTATGTCTCTGCGCATTAGCGAATACACAGAGTTTAGTTGCCGTTCAGCCATGCCTGCATCGTCACGACTTAAGACGTGGAACTGACTGCTGGTAATGTCTTGCTCTTTGAGTTCATGTTCAACCTGCGCTACTTCGTCCAGTGAATCCGTTACGAAATAGTGTCTAAGGGTACGCATGGAATCTCCGCATAAATTTAATGAATTCAACTATGGCTACGGCATTAGGGGGGCAATTGGATCAACGGTCATCCAATGGCGCGTCTTGAAACGTAAAATCTTGAATGGACATAAAAATCGAAGAAGCCACTGCAGCCGGGTTAACCCAAATCAATTCGGTAATTGAAGCCGCGGTTAGTAGCTGGCCATTAGCAGCCCGGGTTAAGCGGCTGGCGCTGCCCAGTCTTCTGTACAAAGAGAGCGACTTTCAGTTTCATAAAGTGTTTGTCGCCACGCAGGATTCGACAGTGGCGGGTATGGCCAGCATCGATAACGGCAAGAGCCACGCACAACTCCATGCTTTGTATGTGCATCCAGACTATCAGGGCATTGGGATTGGCAAGCGCCTTATGGAAGCTGCCTTCACTTACGCAACAGATCAGGGTTTCGACGTAGTGCTTATCAAAGCCGAGCGCGTCGCAGCGAGCTACTTCGAGCAACTAGGTCTAACAAGACTGGTGGTGTCTTGCGATGAATACCCTTATCAATTCAAGGCACATCTAAGCGAAAACTCGAAGCAGGTAAAAAGCATCACTAAAATTACTTAGCCCGCTCCACATTCACCACCAGGCTCTTGTTCACAAACATATTACATACACCGGGCAAACCGCCGCGCTTGACCACGCGACCGGTGCCTGCCTGACACTTCTGATCGAGAACATACTCCGTGGTACCTGAGCAAGGCATGGAACGCCACTTAAACGACAAGGTCGTATCTTCCAGGGTGCCTTTACCGCGAATGTTGGTCACAGCATCCATGGCGCCGCACACAGAATAATCAATGTCGTAGGTATCGCCTTTTTGCCTGGACAAGGTAAATGTGTCCCGACAGCTACCCTCGGCCGCATCCACCAGTGACGCATACCAAAGGCCAGATAAATCAGCACAGCTTGATTGTGGCGTCGCTTGCAACGACGCAAGGCGGCGCCTGGCAATACCGGCAAACGCACCGCCCGGGTATTGCTGCAAATAGTCCGCAAAATCCTCTGGGTTCTCGCTAGCTTCAATTGCTTGCCAAAACATCATTTCCACATTCGCTGACTGAACCGGCGCTGGCTGCTGAATATTCACTGTCTGATTGATCGCTACGTTCACCTGCCTATTAAATATAAAGTCGCCCACCAGAGACGATGACTCCCAGGGAATTTGTTCACCGCCAGAGGCGTCAGCCACTTCCCGGCGAACCACTTTGAACACTTCCTCAACTTTCAAGCCAGGCTGGTCCATGGCTTTAAGCAATTCCTGGGTATACAAACCATTTTCGCCAACACCATCTGAGGCCACGGAGCCCGGTGCGGTAGCGTAGGCAATTAGGGTTCCCTGGGCTGCATCGACGACCGCGAGACCGCGAGCCCCGCCTCTAAATTTTCGTTGGAAGGGGTTGTTACGACAAGCATCCAAAATGACAATACTAATCTTCGCTTCGAACTCTTCTAACTCTTCAAGAATGTCATTGAGCTCCATGGCTTCAAACCGCAGCGCTCGCTCATTTTCAGCGTTGGCATCGACTGGCAATAAATAGTTACGACCGTTAGCCTGAATGCCATGACCGGCAAAGTACACCAGCACCGTTGAGTCACCATCAACACGCTCCATAAAATCGAGCACTGCATTTTGCATCGTCACCAGATCGGCATCGATGGCTTCAACCACATCAAAATCAAATTGACGCAACTTCACCGCCATGGCGCGAGCATCATTGATGGGGTTCACTAGTGGCGCTTGCTCATAGGCCGCGTTACCAATCACCAGGGCAATCCTGTTGGAGGCGTTGGCGCTGCTTAGCATAAAAATACCTGGTAGCAGCAACAGGCAAAGTCTGATCAATGGCTTCATAACATCCCTATGTGGCTAAACCCGTTGTATCAGAGGGCTCTCGACCTATCAAGGCGCAACCAGCGCCTTTAGTCGGTCGCGTACAGTGGTGAGGATTTGTAAGCGAGCAAATTTCTTGTCATTTCCTGCAACCAGCGTCCAGGGTGCCCGCTGGGTACTGGTATGAGTCACCATATCGTTAACCGCCAAACCGTAATCATCCCATTTGTCACGGTTGCGCCAGTCCTCTTCGGTAATCTTATGTTGTTTGCGCTGATCCCCTTGTCTCGCCTGAAATCGGGCCAGTTGTTCATCTTTACTTATGTGCAACCAGAATTTCATGACCTCAGCGCCGGCGTCACAAAGGTGCGACTCAAATTCGTTGATCTCGTGATAACCCCGCCGCCATTGCTCAGCCGTGGCAAGCCCTTCCACTCGCTCCACTAACACCCGGCCATACCAACTGCGATCGTACATGGTGATGTAACCTGCCCTCGGCACATGGCGCCAGAAACGCCACAAATAGTGATGGGTCAGTTCCTCATCGGTGGGCGCGGCAATGGGTATCACCCGATACAAGCGCGCATCCAGAGCACTGGTCACTCGCCGCAGCGCACTACCTTTGCCTGCCGCATCCCAACCTTCGAATACCATGACCACATTCTTTCTTTGTTCATGCATGGTCCAGGCGAGTTCGTGCACCTCTAGCTGCAAGGTTTTGAGAAGCTTCTGGTAATTTTGCTTTGTGGTGGACTGACTTAAATCAATCCGATCCAGGACTGTTTCTCCTGCACCTGTGTTTGCCAATGACTGTTGTACTTGCTGCTCCGCATCCACCGTCCCCGGGTTCGCAACCGGCTCACCGCCGAGAGCATTCTCCAGCACCGCGATAATTGTTTTACCCGTGTAGATGTCACGATACCTGGGGTCCGTTGCCTCAATAATATGCCAGGGTGCAAAGCCTGTATCGGTACTCATCAAGGCTTGTTCTGACACTGCAGAGAACTTGTCATAAGAGGCCGCATACTCTTCAAGTACCGGAGACTTTTTCATTTCCAGGATCTTCTGGTCCGCCGCCAGTCTCTGTTGCTGCACCTCTGCGGAAAGGTGAAACCACAGCTTGATGATGATCGTGCCATCAAGGGTCAGGGTTTGTTCTAGATCTTTAATCTGCTGCAGTTGCTGGTGAAAGTCATCTTCGCTGGCTTGCTCAAAGACACGATTTACGATTGGAGTTGTATACCATGAGCCAAACATCACGCAGGATTCGCCGCGTGCCGGTAGGACCCGCCAGAATCGCCAGAATCTCGGTCGCTCCTGCTCTTCATCAGTTGCGTCCCAAAACGCCTGAGTTTGCACATCTCTGGTATCAAACCAGCGATGCAGGCAATCCACCACCTCACCCTTACCGGCGCCTTCAACACCGGCAACAATGATGATGAGTGCACGCTGCTCCGTCCGCAATTGGCGTTGTAAGGCAAGAATCTGGTGATGCACCTCCGGTTCTTGATCCTTGTACTCCTGCTTTGACAGGGCGCGGCCTATTTCGGCAGTTTCGAACATGCAGTATCCAATAAGATTCCTATGGCTTGAGTATAACGAGGCATCGCGCCACTTAAATGATCTGGGTCAGCCCGCATACCACTAATGTCTACTTTTAAACCATGTGTCGCATTACCGACATTTTCATATTTCACAAGTTTATATTTGTTTAACTCTACGTATAATCGAATTTATTCAATATATTTCCTTATTGCGACATTAAGCCATGGACATACCAGATCAACTCCTGCAAAACCCCGCTGATTTTGGCTACTGGGACACGCAATCGTTTCACAAAAGTTGGCCAGACAAAGCAGACAGCGATGTTCGCAGTGTTGAGCGTTGGCTAAAAACCTCAGGGCTACTGCCAGCGCCGCTGGCTATCACCGAACTACAAGATCCCCTGGGTCGCCCTATTCGCCAACTGGTGGCCACCCGCCTCGCAGAGACTTATCGCAAGAAAAAGTATCTGTCACTGATACTGCAACTGGCAAAGTCGCCCCTCGGACCTAATGTCCTACTCACTACCGATGCCAAAGGCGGCCGGCGTTGGCGCTACTTAAACAATGCGCCCAGTAGTAGTGAGCTACTTACGGCCATTGGCGAACTACTAGGTGATCGCAACGCGATTCTCTGGCCAAGCGCTGAACTCCATAAGTTGTTCCGTGAACTGGTGGCAGAGGCTGGTAGCCATACCCTCACGGGCAAAGACAAACAAAAATGGCTGTTGGCACTGTTTGCGTTTCAAGAGCCTGAAATCACCAGAGCCGCGACAAGTAAACCCACCAAAACCCATCACGGGCACCTGCAAGATCTAGAAGCCGAGAGTATTCATATCATGCGCGAGGTGGTTGCCCAGGCTGACAACCCGGTGATGCTGTATTCAGTTGGCAAGGACTCATCTGTGATGCTGCGCCTGGCCGAGAAAGCTTTTGCACCAGCGAAACCGCCCTTCCCCCTCCTCCACGTGGATACGCGATGGAAGTTTCAGGCGATGTATGAGTTTCGTAAACACATCTCGGAGGTCACCGGCATGGAACTGCTGGTACACGTTAACCCGGAAGGGATAGAACGCGACATCAATCCTTTTGACCACGGCAGTGAACTACACACCCACATTATGAAAACTGAAGGTTTAAAGCAGGCGTTAGACCAACATGGGTTTGATGTGGCATTCGGCGGCGCTCGCCGCGATGAAGAAAAAAGCCGGGCCAAGGAAAGGATCTTCTCGTTCCGCTCTGCCAGCCATCAATGGGACCCGAAAAACCAGCGGCCCGAGCTGTGGAATCAATACAACGGTTACAAACGTGCTGGCGATAGCATCCGGGTATTTCCACTATCGAATTGGACGGAGCAGGACATCTGGGAATACATCTATCGCGAGAGCATTCCCATTGTACCTTTGTACTTCGCGGCAGAACGGCCGGTGGTGTATCGCGACGGCACCTACTTCTTGTTAGATGATGAGCGGTTCCGCCTGGACGATGAAGATGTGATTGAAATTAAGAAGGTCCGGTTTCGCACTCTGGGCTGTTACCCACTCACCGGCGCGTTTGAGTCGGAGGCGGATAATCTCGACGACATAGTGCTGGAAGTACTCACAAGTCGGACCAGCGAACGACAAGGTCGCAAAATCGACTCTGATACAAATGCTTCTATGGAGAAGAAGAAACTTGAGGGGTACTTTTAATGACTGAACAAAACACCTCAAAAGTTGAAGACTACTTAAACCAACAGGCAGAACTCGACCTATTGAGATTTATCACCTGCGGCTCCGTGGATGACGGCAAGAGCACGCTGATAGGCCGTATGCTGTATGAAGCACAGCTGATTTTTGACGATCAAGTTGCCGCGCTAAAAAAAGAATCAGCCCGTGCCGGCACCCAGGAAGGTGACATTGATTTTGCATTACTGGTGGATGGTCTTGCCGCAGAACGCGAACAGGGCATCACCATTGATGTGGCCTACCGGTTTTTCGCCACAGAGCGGCGCAAATTTATTGTCGCCGACTGTCCTGGGCATGAGCAATATACTCGAAATATGGTGACCGGTGCCTCCACTGCCGATGCTGCACTAATTTTGGTGGACGCTTCCCAGGGTATTCTCACTCAGACCAGACGGCATGCTTTTATTGCTTCCTTGTTAGGAATTAAAAACGTGGTCCTGGCAATCAACAAGATGGACCTTGTGGATTACTCAGAGCAAACCTTCACTCAGATCAGCCGCGACTTCATGGACTTCGCAACAGACCTTGAATTTACCAATGTGGTACCCATCCCTCTTTCCGCCTTGTTAGGTGACAATGTTATTGAGCGCTCGCAAAACACCCGTTGGTTTAACGGCCCAACACTGTTGGGCTTTCTTGAGACAGTGAGCATTCAGTCAGAAGCTGACACTAGCGCGCTGCGCTTCCCGGTACAGTGGGTAAACCGACCAAACGCTAACTTTCGCGGTTATGCCGGCACCATTACCTCTGGGCAGGTAAAAGTGGGCGATCAAGTTCGTGCCCTGCCAAGCGGTGAGATTGCCGAAGTGAGCGATATCGTGCTTTATGATCAATCCTTGTCTGAGGCGAGCAGTAAACAAGCTGTGACCTTGTGTTTGAATCGGGAAATTGATTTGTCTCGCGGTGACTTGTTGGTGACAGCGGATGAACCTTGTGAAGTCTCTGACCAGTTTGAGGTATCCGTGGTCTGGATGGATCGGGAACCGGGTTTTCTCGGCCGGAGTTATTGGCTCCTGGCAGGTGCTAACCGAGTTAATGCTACGATCACCGAGATTAAACATCGCTACAACATCAATACTTTTGAAAAACTTTCCGCCCGGGATCTGAAACTCAACGACATTGCTGAAATCAAAGTCAGCCTTGATAAGCCGATCCCGTTTGAGGCCTACAAAGACAATCGTGGCATGGGCTCGTTCGTGCTGGTTGACCGCTACAACTACGCCACAGTCGCCGCCGGCATGATCAACTATTCGTTACGTCGGGCGCAAAACGTTCATCAGCAAGCCCTGCAAGTAGATAAAGCGGCTCGTAACAAACTTAACGGCCACAAGGGCAAAGTAGTTTGGTTTACAGGGCTGAGTGGTTCCGGCAAGTCTACTGTGGCTAACGCGTTAGAACAGGCGCTACATAGTCGCGGTGTTCGAACCTATATCCTAGATGGCGACAATGTTCGCCAGGGTCTTAACAAGGACCTGGGCTTTACTGACGCGGACCGGGTGGAAAATATTCGTCGTATCGCCGAGGTGGCAAAACTGATGGTAGATGCAGGGCTAGTAGTACTCACTGCCTTCATCTCGCCCTTTCGCTCGGAACGGGATATGGCCAGACGCTTGTTTGCCGACGATGAGTTTGTCGAGGTGCATGTGGACGTGCCTCTTGCCACGGCAGAAGAACGTGATCCGAAAGGCTTGTACCGAAAAGCGCGCCGCGGTGAACTGCCGAACTTTACCGGTATCGACAGTCCATATGAAGCGCCCCTTAATCCTGATCTGGTGATCGACACCGATCAAGAAACCTTACAGGAGAGCGTCGATAAACTACTGGCGCTGTTTACTGAACTCTCCTAGGTCCAAACAGTAGATTAACAAACCAAACGCCCCCGGAAATTATCCGGGGGCGCTTGTGGTTAACGATGATAGGACAACCTTAGAAAAGCGTTGCGACCGACGCCAGGTAAACGCTCCCCTACCGCAACATCAGACTGTTGGATACGATTGTAACCACCGAGATGCAGCTCATAGTCTTTGTCCATGACATTATCAATCCCACCAGCAATGCTGAATTGTTCCGTCACCTGCCAGCGGCCAAACAAGTTCACCAAACCATAACCGGCAGTTTCTTGCTCACCGTTGGTTTGCGACACTTTGTTTTGCTTGCGCACGCCTTCCGCCTCAAGGGCCACCAACCAATTTGAAGGCTCGTATACTAGCGACATACTCAGCTTGTCAGGTGAGATGCGATACAAGTCATCATTGATATCTCGCCTGTCACCGCGAACCAGAGAGGCTACACCTTCGAGGCGAACAGCGCGGCTAAATTGCCAACCAAAGCTGGCATCCACACCATACAGGCGGGCATCAACATTACTAAATCTCAAGGGGCTTGGATCACCGTTGATACCGGAGACCATTTCCGCAGGAGAATCCACAACTCCTGGCGTGGCGTCAATCGGCGTACCTTGAATATAGTCATCCACCCGCTGGTAATAGACTGAAGGCTGCAACCAACCAGCACCAAGCGTGAAATCGATACCCACCTCGGCCACCCAGGCAGTTTCAATATCCAGATTTAAATCACCCACGTAGTTGTTGCCATCAGCCAAACCAGAACTGGCCGCTGTAGGTAGCCAGGCATAACGCTCTAGATAAACCGGCGCTCGCTGTTTACGCGCCAGACTCATTCGCCAGGTACCCAGGTTTGATGCTTGTGAATAACGAATCAAACCGTCAACAGCCGTGTCAGACCAGTCGCGATCACCATTGTTGTAAGCGGTTGCCAGCAAGTTAGGTCCAGCAGGTAGCGCTGGCCCAACTTCAGCAGGATTACCACTGTCATCGTAACTATCCACTCGAATCCCAGCTTCCAGTTGACCCCGGGCAAAATCGCCTTGCCAGTTTAGATAAGCACCCAGACGATCCTGATCGACGTTGGGTACCTGAGTGACGAAGAAGTTAACATTGTTGGGGTTACTGATACGCGCCTGGTGTTGGTGAGTCTCGATATCCACACCATAGTCCAGCTCTCCAGACGTGATAGGCGTGACAAACGCCAGACCAAAAGACTTGGTTTGCGCTGAAGTGGCATTTTGACGGTAGCGCATCAGCATTGCAGGCGGCGGTCTGTGCGCAAAGTTATTCATGCCGTGCTCAACATCACTGTAGCCTAGTGAAGCAGTAATCTGGGTACTACCTAACAGGGTTTTCAGGGTGCCACGAGCAAAATCTGACTCTACATAATCAATATCCATGGCGAACGATGGATTACCAGTCGGCTCAGTATCGTGCCTACGTACTTCTAGCTCGAACTCGGTATCCTGCCAGCGCATGCCAAAACCGGCACCATAAAGACCGCGTTCGTGGAACGTGTTGCGGACATCGCCGTCCTTATATTCCTGATCATTACCTTCCTCATCAGAGAAGAACCCGTAAACGCGAGCCTGGTCGTTGGCAATACCAGCGGAGAAGCCTAGCCCGTGGGAATCATCAGCGGTTCGCCCCAGTAAGGTCACATCATAATGACCTTGCCACTTTGAGGTTGCGCCATAACCCACCTGCTTCAAACTGGCATTCACGCCACTTGATAAAGAAGGTCCGAATGACACCGGCGCCACACCCCTGGATACTTCAATTGATTCAATCAACGTGATGGGAGCGTAATGCAGTGGTGGGTCCATCAAATTGGGGCCGCCGGAGCGAAACGCCTGACCATTGACTCGCGTACTGACTCGATGACCAAACACGCCGCGGTATTGCACCTGCCCCGAGAGACTGCCATTAGACACAATAGCAGCGCCAGGCAAACGCGCGACCAGCGCAACTGCATCCACCGCACTGGGACTAGCATGTTCGGTATATATTTCCGTTGTTTCTGCATCCGGCTGTTGGCCTGTGACAACGATCACTTCACGGTACACGTCATCCGCAACCGCATGGGAGCTAAGCGCGCCGAAAAGCAACGCCAAAAAAGGTTTGTTCATGGTTTCCATCCAAAAAATTATGTGCGGCAAACCGCCGCGGAATCACACAGTTTGTCGTTAGGATGGAAGTACTGGAGGGCCCCGTGAAACAGGTGTTATGGCCTGAGCCCGGGCGCTGACAGTCTGGAACTGACTGAACAACTGGCTGGTAGGTAATGTGGCAATGGGCAGCGTAGACACATCGATCTGGTCGTCTAAACCACCAACGGCAAAAGGACACAACTCAACCAGGGACACTTCGGTGGTTTCACCTGTATCTGGTGCCACATCGAAATAGTCACCGCTGTTTACATCAAGATAAGCGACGCGATGATTCGTGCCGGAACATATGGTGATTTCAACCAGGTTCGTTTCTGCGTTACGGCTGAGCATATATCCGGCGGGCACCAACGACGGCACAACAAACACGGCGATTAACAAAAATCGCAGCGTCGCGTGAGCCAGATTGGTGAACGGAGAAAAACTCAACGGGTTAGGTCCTGATTTGTGCGAGCAGAATTATAGTCGCTTCGCTGTCGCTTGGCGAGCCGCAGGCTTAAGGGTTTTTCTCAGACAGTGCCTGGGCTTGTAAACAAATTTCAGCGGCCTTGAAACAGTGGCTCTGGGTCATGGCGTTTTCAGTGCGATTCAAACAATCGAGAATCAGCGCAGGAAAAAACGGGAAGCCGATTTTCCCGGCCACATGATGCTTTTCTTCACCTTCCTGGGTGACCACATAAACATTATCGGTAGTCATGTCCGGTTGAGCGACATCCACGTACTTCCGTAACTCAATGTAGCCTTTTGTGCCGAGGATTGTGGTTCGGCCATCGCCCCAGGTTCGTAGCCCATCTGGCGTAAACCAATCCATGCGGAAATAACCACTGGCTTGATTGTTACCCAGTAGAGAAAAGTCGCCAAAGTCTTCTAGTTCTGGATACTCTGGATTGCCATAGTTATGCACCCGGGCTTGAGTCACCTGCGCATCCTCTGCGCCGGTAAAGGTTAGAAACTGCTCTGCCTGGTGGCTGCCGATGTCACAAATGATGCCACCGTATTTTTCTTTCTCAAAAAACCACTTCGGCCTTTGGGTTGCGTTAAGCCGGTGCGGGCCAAGGCCCAGAACTTGCACCACATCGCCAATGACATTGTTCTGTATCAACTCAACCGCATATTCAGCAGCTTCATTTTGAACTCGCTCGCTGTAACAGCACATGTACTTCCGGCCACTGTCTGCTGCCACCTGCCTGGCTGTTTGCAGTTGCTCCAGACTCGTAAACGGAGTTTTGTCCGTGAAATAGTCTTTGCCATGCTGCATCACCTCAACGCCAATGGCACCACGTAATGAAGGCACCGCGGCGGCGGCAATCATATGCAGCGAGGAATCCTCTAACAACTCGGCAAAAGATCCAACCACCTCTGCCTCTGGAAAGAGTTTACGGAAGTACTCGATACGCTTGTCATGACGATCATAGACTTTAGCGATGGTGGCACCGGCCTGCTTTAAGTTTTCCGCCATACCGTAAATATGACCGTGATCTAAATGCGCGACGCCCACCTTAAATTCACCAGGCTGACAAACGATCTGTTGCTGGCGCGCCACTGGCGCGTAATTCATGCCATCACTCATGGTTATTTCCAACTCTTGGCTATGTCCTGGACTTCACCACCATTGGCAAGGTCCGTTTCTGGTTGATAACGAGATGTGGCAACCCATCGTTTTAGCTGGTTGCTATAGGCCCTGGCGCTCATGGGTAAGCTGACAGGTTTACCACGCGCACTGGACAGCAACATGGCGTTGGCTAGTTCAACAGAGTGAATACCCTCTGCGGCAGGTGCAATTAATGGTTCCGCGGAAAGTATGGCGGCTGCGAAATTCTCCAGAATCTCCCGGTGCTGGCCGCCCTCATCATCGCCAGTGGCGTATTCGTGCATGGTCACCGCCGGCGCAGTAAATGGTTCATTTTCGGCGATAGCTTGCGTCACGGGCTTAGAGTTTTCCTTAAATATCATGTGCTTCTCTGCTGTGTCGTAGATAAGCAGACCATTTTCTGCAGCAATTTCCAGGCGATTGATTCCAGGCGCCTCGCCAGTGGTGGAAACAAACAGCCCCTCGGTACCACTGGCATACTTTAATCGAGCAGTGACTGAGTCTTCCACTTCGATATCGTGATACTTACCAAACTCACAAAAACCATGGACCTCATCGGGCATGCCAAACAACCACTGCAGCAAGTCCAATTGATGGGGACTCTGATTCAGCAACACACCGCCCCCTCACCGGCCCAGGTCGCGCGCCAACCACCGCTGTCGAAATAAGCCTGGGGACGAAACCAATCAGTAATGGTCCAGCTAAATCGTCGCACCGCGCCAAGGGTGCCATCGGCAAGCATACTGCGAATCTTCTGGTAATTAGGATTGGTGCGCTGATTAAACATGGCCGCAAATACTAACTCTGGGTTTTGATGGGCGCGGATGAGTTTTTGACAGTCTTGCTTATGGGCAGAGATGGGCTTTTCCATCAGCACATGCAAACCCTTCTTTAACGCAGCGACCCCAAGATGGGTATGATCAAAATGCGGAGTTGCGATCAATACTGCATCGCAGGTACCCGAGTTAAGCAGTTCTGCGGCATTGGTAAAGCCGGCGCATTCATAACGAGCTTTAAGTTTTTCCACCCGGCTAGCCCGGACATCCGCCACGGCGCTAAGTTGGTAGTTAGCCAGTTTACTAATTGATCGGCAGTGACCCGAGCCCATATTGCCAAGACCAATGACCCCCATTCGAACGACCATGTGTACTCCCTCAAGTGGTTTTGCTTCTGGCAAACAAACTTGCCGCCAACATGCCTGCCATTAGACCAAACAAATGGCCCTCAAACGATACAAAATCTTCACTGGGCAATACTCCAACTAACAGACCGCCGTAGAAAAACAGCACAAGCGCGGCGATAAGAAACGTTGAAAACTTCTTTTCGTACGCCGCGGCTGCCACTAGAAAGCCAAAGTAGCCAAATACGAGACCGCTGGCGCCGATGTGATAGGCCGGCCGCCCAAACACCCAGACGCCGAACCCGGCAAGCAAGATGATCAACAAACTGGCGCTAATAAAAACTTTTGGACCGCGTAAACCCACGAGAAAGCCAAACACAAACAGCGAGGTGGTATTCATTGCCAGGTGGACAAAACCACCATGCAACAGCGGCCACCAGAGAATGCCTGGCAGCGAACTCAGTTCCCGGGGATAGATACCGTAATGATTTAACTCAACCGCCAGAAAGTAATTAAGCGCCGCGGCAAACCAAATAATAAAACAGAGCAGAGACGCACAACGCAGGGCAGCCATGGAATGCTGGCCAAATTTCTTTAAGGCTTTAATCATTACCCCGCCCTTTTATTATCAGGTGCGTTGACTAGGTGATAGCCCCACAATTGCTCAAGACTTTAGCAATGTCACTCTCCGTGGCAACTCGATCAAATGACACCAACATAAAAATTGCCGTGGCATGGACCACTTCATCAGGCAGCGGATTGGTCACAATCCCGGCGTCATTCAGGTACCCAATTGGCGTGCCATAGCCCGCAACAACAATTTCG
Organism: Pseudomonadales bacterium; assembly: GCA_046290215.1. Taxonomy (GTDB): domain Bacteria; phylum Pseudomonadota; class Gammaproteobacteria; order Pseudomonadales; family Azotimanducaceae; genus JAHRVQ01. The sequence continues at coordinate 23,815 of JBKAGC010000009.1, forward strand.
TTGACCACATCACTCCACTTTAGACCGTTCAGGATGACGTTGTAGCGATGGGAATGGACACCCTCATTTTGAAACAGGTCCTCGAGAATTGTCTCAGAGCCTGGTGCAACCAGAGCACGAACTAACAATTCTGGATAGGCGCGAACTGGCCGAATCACGCCATCAGCGCCATGCTCGCGGAGGCGCTGGCGGTTTTCATCTTGTAAACACTCCGCAACCACATGACCTTTTAACTGGTACTGCTCTAAGCGATCAAGAATATCCAGGGTCACCGAATCGGATCGATAATCATGGGTGTCGCCGGCGAGAACAATAATATAGGCCGCGTCCTCCACGTTGACCTCTTCCAGTTGCCGGGACCCTTCCGGCGCGCCTTGATGTAACATCACGCCGCGCTCCACCAACTGAATGGGTAAGCCATCGGGATAATGGTCCGACAAAATCTGAATGGGATGAGCAGAAAGGGTTTGTGAATTCTGAATCTGGCCCGTGAGAATTTCCAGATAGCGGTCACCATCGGTGGTTGGCGTATTGATAATAAGAATGTGATCGTTCATATCCCAGGTCCAAAGCCCTTTTCGCTTGCGCTCAAAGCGGTCAAATCGGTAGTCGATCCATTCCCCCGCGATTTGCGCCACTAGAAATATACCAAAACCATACATCATGATCATGGTGGTTAAGCGCCCGCCGTGGGTCGCCGGTGAAAGGTCGCCATACCCCACGGTGGTAATTGTGGTTAAGGTGAGCCAGGTTGCGTCCCAAACAGACAATGATTCAAACCACATCATGCCCAGGACGTGGCCAACCGCCAGACACAGTAGTATCCAGCAGAGATTACGAATTTTACGGCGGCGCTCACCGGGCAGCATAAAATTCAGGGGGCGCTCTCGATGGCGCCTTAATAGATTTGTCTTAAGGCGCATAAAACCCTTTAGTCGGATGGGCGGTTGATATGTTCAAGCAACTTTTCTGCCGCGATTTGACGAATCTTGAGTTTATCAGATGGATCAACGCCAAACTCATTGGCCAGGTGGGCAAAATCCTCTTCTGTTAAGGAAATCGATAGGCGCGGTCGGATGGGCTTGCTGCTCACAGGGAGGCCAAGAATTTCCCGGATACGGTCCGGGGGGTTGATTCCCCGTTGCAGGGCCTCGGTGCGAATGAGATAGCTCACCTCATGGCCAAGGTCAAAGGCAACCTGAACAGCCTTTGCCGCCTGTCGTTCTTTCTGCCATTTATCGGAAGTAGACAATCGTCATGCCTCAGGACTGGTCTTTCTTGATGCGATTCAACACAGCGCTGACGTTCACTTTGGTATCAGCAATACCGGCCTGCTCGAGACGTTCTTCCAGGGTCTTCTCACCGGTTTTCGCCAGCAGCTCCTGCTCAGCCTCTAACACATCCAATGAACGTTGTTGGCGTTCTCGAATACGCTCCAGAGAATCCCGCGCCGATAACATTCTGGTACTACTTGACGCATAGTTCGACGAGATCGCCTCACTGGCTTTCTGAATGCTTTCGGTGGTTTTCACCATTTCCAGCTGACGCTGATAGTCTTTAATTTGCCGTTCGGTTTTGTGGACCAGCGACCGTAACCTGGCCACATGCCCAGAAAAAATAGTGTTTACCTGTTCTTGCTCAGCAAGATCAGCATCTAATTCCGCGATCGCCTCAGCAATCTTTAACGCTAACGCCTCGTCTTCCTGAGCCAGGGCCAGGCGAGCTTGTTCTTCGCGATTGGCGATTTCCAGGCGCAGTGCGCTAATCTCTCGACTGGAGTGCATATGCTTGGCAATTGCCTCCGTTAGATCTTCTTTCGCGCGCAATAAATCAGCTGCCACGGAATGAATATCCTGCTCCAGCGCGCTAATACTATTTTGCTCGCTGAGCAGATCAGTGACGCCCTTGGCACCGCCGCGGATGGCAGCCACGATGTCTTTTAACAAACTCATGCGGCACCTCCTGCCGATGCTGGCAGCAAATAATCTTGCAGGGCATCGATGGCTTCCACAGCATTTTCTGTGAGGGTAATGATCTCGTGACAAATATCTTCGATGCTGGATTTGATCGACATGGAGCCAAAAATGACAAAGCGATCATCCAACTTGGCGAAGGACGACAAAGGCATGGGGATGTTAAGTTCGAGCATCTCTTCAAGCATCAAGCCACGGGCACCGGGGTTCACCTCGGCATCAAGAAACAGATTGGTAATGCACATGATTTGCGAGTCAGTAATGGAGACAAAAGCCGGTAGCTCCTCATAGCCCTGCACAGTGATCTGCAGCACCTCTGCGACCCCCGGAATGGGCTGGCACTCCAGTATTTGTCCCTCATAGCTGCCCATATCGGTGATGCGCAGTGCTAAATCATTGGTATTCAAGGGTTTCAGCATCCAAACCTGATTAGTATGGGTCAGTATTGGCGTCATGACATAATATGTCAAGCTCTGAAAATGCGCGCCAGCATGGCTATAATGCGCCCATGGCTGATATTAATGTCGAAAACTTTTACCGCCATATCGCCAAGATATTGCACATCCTTTATACCCACTTTCCGACCCGGGCTGCCCTGTACGTCGATGAAGTGGCGGGTATTGATGAGCCGGACGAATATGGCTTACATAGCCCTACCTATACGGCGGGCTTCTTTGCCATGCTGTGGTTAGCAGATGAAGGGTTTATCAAATACGCCGATACAATTCGCCAGGATGGCATTGATCAGGCCTTTTTGACCCACCGGGCATTTTTGATTTTGACCCAGCCCACCGAGGAAATGATCAACGATTTCGGCACTGACAATGATCCTGAATCTGCTGGCAATGTAGTGAGTATCCAGCCAGTTGAAAACATCAGTCCATCCTTGCAGGAAGAACAGAAGCTGATTATCAGTCAATTGCGGGCAGCACTAAGGAGCGGCTCTTCCATTGCCATCAACAAGGTTGTTGATCACATTCTGCGCGCTTAAGCGCTCACCGGGCAAAGCACAGCATCTTCAAAGCCGGTGATTACCTTGATGTAGCCACTCAGTGCTTCATCCAACTCCCTATCACTAGTATCCACAACAATACCGTTAGGCAAACCTTCTAGTTTGGTTTTGGTCGCTACCACAATGATATTATCAAGACCTACCGCGCGAATCACTCTGGGGCTGAACTGTTGATTGCCACGGCCAAACAAATGCCCCTGACCACCAATGATGGTCACCACGATCTTGCAGGATTGCTGTAATGCGAGCTCCGCCAACTGAGACTCAAAGGCATCTTCGATCAACACTTCATGATCACGAATCACATCCACGCCTAGCAAGGTATTAGGTAAATCTAGTTGGCGCATAATGGCTGCTGTGGTTGAGCCGGAGCCCATTAGGTAAGTCATCTCTGGGTCCATATTGGCGATAAAATCCGCGGCTATGTCTTCTACCACAATGGCCTCGTCTTCCTTGCCGCCGGACTTCACTTGCTGCATATAACGTAGAGACTCAGGCACCCACATTTCACCGTAGTAGCGAGATTTCACCGTACCCGCGCGAAAGGCCGTTTCATCAATATCTCGAACCTCAGCAGCTACCACCGTCAGCAACTGCTTGTTGAGCATTTGCTTAATAATGTCTTTCGCCGCGGCAGGGTTGTTGGCAAATACCGCTGAATGCATTTTTACGCCGCAAGGAATACCTAGCACCACCTGCCCCTCGGGAATCGCATCAAGTACATCGCGCGCTGTGCCATCGCCACCAGCGAATAACAGGAGATCCGGCGAGTGCTGACAAAGCAGTTGCACGGCTTCACGCGTGTGCTCTGGGGTCGTCATATCAGGCACCACCAGATCCACAAGTTTTACCTGTAAACCCGCTTCGCTTGCCCAGTGTTCACCCATCTTCCCCGCTACGGTGATGACCTCGCTGCCACGCAATTCCTCCAGCACCGGCGCAATGCGCTGTGGAATTCGACTAACAACGCCGCGCTGTTGCGCGAGAGATACCGTGTCGGCACCATCTGAGCCTTTTAGGCCAGCAGGACCACCAAGACCAGCAAACGGGTTGACCAGAAGCGCAATCTTCATGTCATCAGCGCTTCAATGCGGCGGCGGGTTCTGTCTGCAAACTTCATCTCGTCACAAAATTGCCAGATATCCTCACTGATAGGTTTTACAGTGAGATCGCTGAACTGCAAATCCAACGGGATATCGCAATAAATTTCGGTAATTCGCCGATACAACTGCAGGTTTTCCTTATGCTCTTCAAGAATGCCCGCGAGGCGTTTCGCGCCACGAACTTTCATTTCTAGCACTTGTCCAGGATCTGCCAATAGCTGTTCTAGGGAGCCTGCCGCATTTAACAGGGTCGCGGCAGTTTTTGCGCCAATACCCGGTGCGCCAGGAATGTCATCCACACTGTCACCAGCCAGGGCCAGGAAGTCAGCGATCAACTGCGGCGGCACACCAAACTTCTCAGCAACCTCAACCGGCCCCATATATTCATCGCTAGCAAAATCCCAGAGTACATCGTTACTGCGCAGCAACTGGCCAAGGTCTTTGTCGCGAGTCACGATCACCAAATCGTGATCTGTACCGTGCTGCTTTGCCAGGCTACCAATAATGTCGTCGGCTTCATAATCAAACAGACACAGGCTTTCAAAGCCCAGCAGCCTGGTTAACGTCTGGCACTGCGCAAATTGATATTTTAAGTTGTCGTCCGGCAGCTCACGATTCGCCTTATAGCCAGGGTAAATTTGATTGCGGTAACAGGTAGTGAGACTTTCATCAAACGCCACCGCGCCGTAGCTCACGCCCCGCTCTTTTAGATCCAGCAAAAAGCCCGCATAACCGTACAACGCATGAATTAGATTGCCATGCACATCGTTGAAATTCGGCGGCATAGAGTAGTAGGCACGAAACACATAAATTGATGCATCCACCAGATGGAGTGTGCTCATGAGCGCAACCGTTTCACCACCGCGGAGAAGGTTAGACAAACACTATCGCCGCTCAGCACTTCACCGGTGAGAAATACCAGACTGCCGGTTTTGCGCGACACCTTTGGCTGACAATGGATGATCTGGCCCACTTCTGCTGCGGCAATAAACTCACAGCTAAAACTCACGGTGACACAATTTTCCCCTTGATAACCGCCGGTGGCCGCCATGCATAAGGCATAGTCAGCAAATGTCATCAGGACACCGCCGTGGACAATGTTGCTGGCATTGGCGTGTTTCGTTTCTGCGACAAAAGCACAATCCATTTGGTCGTCAACAACCCGAAAGTAAAACGGCCCAATGTGATCTTCAGCAAGATCAAATCCCGGCTCGGTCTGATAGTCGTCACTCAATTTCAATCTGGTAGCTCCTGAAACATTGGTGGTTGCAATATGGCATCGTGCTGCAAGCCGCTGAGCTTGCTCAGAGCCGCGGCAAACTGCCTCGCCCGAGGATTCAAACCGCGCTCAAGCATGGTCACAGCAGCAGTCTGAATGCTATGGCGAAATGGCAGGGTATCATGACCCGGCAATGCCAGGTTATCGGCACTGGCGCGAAACGGAATGTTGAGCACACGACTAAACATCCACTCCAACGCCTGGGGTCTTGCCTCCACCGCCTCAAAGCGCTGCTGCGCGGCGGCATCACGCTGTCCTTCGTACCAATAGCCATAGTCGTTTTGACGTCGGCGCGCGGCACCGGCCAGACACCAGTGCGCCACTTCATGCAGTGCGCTGGCGCGAAAGTCTTCACGGAAGTAGATGACCGCTTGATCCTCTTGTACCTGGTAATACGGCTCGGCCGCACCGCCCCGGAGGATTGTCTGATGACTTTTTTCAAAGGTGCTATCAAACACCTCTACAATATCGTTGGCGCTAATGTTCACGCTGCGTGACTCAGTCCGGTTCTATGTCTGAATCCGGTAAACATTCCGTTTGGCTCAATCCAAGATAGTAAGGTTCGCTTAAGTGAGGTCGACCGGCGAGCAGGTGATTTAGGTACCAGCGGGCAGGTTTTAAACCTTCTGCAATGTAGTCGGGATTAGCTGTGTACACCCAGGCAGAGACGTCACCATGAGGGGTTGCCACGGTTTGCAGCGAGCGACTGTAGCGAATTGGATAACCTTCATATGGGTCCATCATTTCAATACTTTGCTGATCCTGCAGCTTGTACAACACACCCTCCACAACCGAGTTAAGCTGCGGCATCACATTGGCAGACGCGGCACCGGGATATTTAACGCTGCGCTTGTTAAATACCAGGCGAAAGTCCGCCAACCGACCAGGCAGAATCTCGGTAAAAGGCAGCTTCCGCTGCACTACTCTGGCTTCATTCATGTTACTGCCGTAACCGAAATAGTACGTCACAAGTCACCTAACCTTTACGTATCCAATAGCGATATTCATCGTCGTCGGTTTCCTGATGTACCAGTTCGTGGCTTAAAAACTTGCAGAAATTGGGGAAATCCCATGACGTGGATGGATCAGTAGCAACCACTTTGATGACCTGGCCAGGTTCCATATCCATGAGCTTATTGCGCACCACCATTAGCGGCTCTGGGCAACGTAGCCCCTTGGCGTCAACTTCCACATCTGCTTCAACTGTCATGTTGCTCGGCTCACCCGGGTATCAGGAGGTTCTTTTTCACGGGGTGCGCAGTATAATGCGCCGCTAACATTTTTGACACACGACATTCCCCCATGATCCGCGTTTTAATCGAACGAACTATCGCCGAGGGCCTCGCCGACTACTACGACAAGACCATTAAACGTACGGTCAGTGCCGTGGTGGCTGCACCGGGTTGTATTTCCGGGGAATCACTAAAGGATCGTGACCGGCCAAATCGCCGCATTGTCATGTCCAAGTGGGAGTCTCTCGAGGACTGGGAAAACTGGTTTCGCTCCGATGCTCGCAAGACGGTGGTATCGGAAATCACCCCGATGCTGGAAGATCGTGAAAAAATCACGATGCTGGAATTAACCTAGCCGCCTGTCGCGGTAGCCTCTGACGGTCTCTCCCTTCCCGGGTAACGGTCAATCAGATAAATCGCTAGCTGCCGCCGTTCGGCGTCACTCAACGGGAATACTGGCATGGGCGGGTTAGGTCGCTTCAAATACGCTTCCAATATTGGCAAGTTGTATTTGTTACCCAATGCATGCAGCCGCTTTAAGGCACGGCTATCATCCATGTGACAACCAATGCACTGATGGCGCTTAAACAACGCCTCGCCAGCTGCAAGACTCGCAAGGCGTTGTTCGCCATCGATTGCGGCAAGGGTTTCTGCCGCGGTGTAAGTGATAGGCACCGGAGCCAAAGGTTCAGCGTCGGGGGTTGCGGACTTTGGCTCAAGCTGGGACAGCAAAAAAATCACAAACCCGGTCACAGCCAAAATCGCTACAGTAAATGCCAACCCTTTCATCTTTGCCCTTAACTAAAGTTCCGCACTGCCTACTGGGCAGCAAGCTCCGCTTGTAATTTATGCGCCTCGGAGATGACGTAACCTTGAATCGCTTCCGCATCTTCAACCGTTAGCACGTCCTTGAAGCCCACCATGCCGTTGTCTTTAAGAATTCCGTCGATGACAATTTCCTTGAAGGCAATATGTTTGGCCGCTGGCATATGACGGAGGTCCGGCAAGACACCGCCGCCTTTCACACCAGCACCATGACAAACACCGCAATATTTCGCGTACATCACCTTGCCATGGGCAATTTGTTCAGCAGTTGCCGTTAGTTCTGGCGGCACAGGAATCGGCGCATCCGGCGCCACTGGTGGTAACGACTGATCGCCGCCAATTTTGTACGTCAAAATTCGTCCGCGGTTTTTCTGCTTGAGTTTTTCCGCGGCGCCGCCCGCCGCCAACGCAAACGCGCCGCCCCAACCAGCCACCACCGTGACGTACTGTTCACCATCCACGGTGTAGGTTACGGGTGCAGCAACCACACCGGTTTGCGCATCCGTTGACCAGAGTTCTTCACCATTGTCGGCCCGGTAAGCCTTAAACAATCCTTGTGAAGTACCCTGGAAAATCAAGTTACCCGCTGTGGTGAGCATACCGCCATTCCAGGAGCCGGCGTGTTGAATGCGCCACACTTCTTCTTGTTTGATGGGGTCCCAGGCCGATACATAACCTCGCAACATGCCATCAATACGATCTTCCACCGCTTTGTCACCCACAGGTGCGTTCAAGACGGTATCGATAGCCAGATTCCAGCGGCCCTGTTCGTAGTGGAACTGGGGCTCATTACCGTAAGCAAAAGGCACATCCAGCGCTGGGATATAAACTAAACCGGTATCCGGATTAAACGCCATGGGATGCCAGTTATGACCGCCGTATGGAGACGGTTTGTGAAACGCCCCCTCCAGTTGTTCATCGGTCATGTTCTTCAGCACGGCGATCTGCTCATCAGGGGACATAGCAGCCAGTGGATTAGCCGCTTGATAACGCGCGTTAGGGGTTTCCACGGGGCGACCGGTTTCTGGATCAACGTGGCTCGCCCAGGTAATTGGAATGTAAGGTTTAGCAGAGATGAACTCACCGGTAACCCTATCCAACACGTAGAAAAAGCCATTTTTCGGCGCCTGCATGATTACCTTGCGCAGTTCACCATTGATTTCTAGCTCCGTCAGGATCATATGTTGGGTTGCAGTGTAATCCCAGGTATCACCCGGGGTGGTCTGGTAATGCCAGACGTATTCACCAGTATCAGGATTTAGCGCCACAATAGATGACAAATAAAGGTTGTCACCACCTCCTGGGCTGCGTACTACCTGGTTCCACGGGGAACCATTACCAACACCCACATACAAAAGATTTAATTCGGGATCATAGGCAAAGCTATCCCAGGCGGTACCGCCGCCACCGGCCTTCCACCATTCTCCGGTCCAGGTTTTGGCAGCCGCCTCCATGGCAGGAGACTCAAAGCCATCGTCAGGATTGCCGGGCACCGTGTAAAAGCGCCATTCCTGCTCGCCGGTTTCCGTGTTGTAAGCAGTCACATAGCCACGTACACCGTACTCGGCACCACCATTGCCAATAATCACCTTATCCTTCACAACCCGCGGTGCACCGGTAATGGTGTATGGGCGAGTGCGATCAATGGTGTTGATGTCCCAAATCACCTCGCCGGTGGCTGCCTCAAGCGCTACCAGACGGCCATCAATGGTGCCCACGTAAACCTTGCCCTTCCAAACCGCAACACCGCGATTCACCACGTCACAACAGGCATTGCTACCCCAGGCTTTTGGCACTTCGGGATCATATTCCCAGATCAACTCACCGGTTTTGGCGTTGTTGGCGAATACCTTGCTCCAGGATCCGGTGGAAAACATTACGCCATCCACCACAATCGGGGTCGCCTCCAGGCCGCGATTGGTGTCGGTATCAAAATACCAGGCAAGACCCAATTCATCGGCATTCTCATCATTAATATCAGTCAATGGGCTGTAGCGACTTTCGTCATAGGTACGGCCGTGGGCAAGCCAATTGCCCGGTTCGCTGTCGGCATTAATGATGCGGTCACCATCCAGGCTACCGGTGGCGTTCTTAATTTGCTCCTCAATCGAAACAGGTTTTTTCTTCATTGGGCCTGGTTCATCCGCGCCCGGTCTGGTCAGCAAATAACCAAGTGAGACCGCAGCAATAAGGGCCGCGATGATAAGTATATTTTTCATTATTGTTATGCCTGATCTGGTGGTTGGTAGGAACTTTTTGTTTTGATGCTACTGAAGCGTCTGAACCCCTGCAACCATGCCAGCTTTCCATTATTAGGTTGTGCAAGCCCATCGGTCGGCAATTTCCAACCTTCTGCTCAGAAACACCTCGTAACTTATTGATATCCATTACAAAACGCTTACAAAACACAAGCTCTGTAGGTGCCTCTTGATTTACAATAGCGCCATGAAAAATATGGCTCTAATGGCCTCTAGAAGCATGCTCGCAGAGAGTGGGGACTATCCCCGTTGAACACCCTCTGGCGTCACCCCCTTCTCCAGGTATTTACCTTCGTCTTATGCGCTCTGCTAGGCCCCGCTCTGTGGGCAGCCCAGGGCGGTGAGACTGTCGTCCTGCGTAAGACTTACTCGGGCAATATTGATTACGTTGCCAACGGCGCTTCGTTTAGAGACGAGCCTAATGGTGTGGACGCCTGTTCTTTTGTTTCACCCATGACCTCCACCATTAATATTGATATCCCCATCGGCGCTGATGTACTCGATGCGTACCTTTACTTTGCCGGTTCGGCGAACGGTTCCAATAATCTATCGACCCAATCTAACCTGACCTTGAACGGTGTCGCCTTGAATACCACGGCAGGATTCAACGAGATCGATTATCCAGAACTTCAGAACGTCATCTTGAACGGTATCAATTTCTTCGGTGCGAGAAGAGACGTATCTAACGTGGTGACCGGTCCCGGGGCGTACACATTCTCAGGTTTATCAGTAAATCAAAATGCCACCAATGAAACCTGCGTCGGGGCCTGGGCAATTGTGGTGATTTATGAGGACCCGAACATTTCCCAGATTCGCGTCGTCAACTTGTTTGATGGCTTCCAGTTCTACCAGGAAGACACCTTTGACCTGCAGCCGCGTAATTTTGTCGTGGATAACACCGCACCAGCGGGCAAGATGACCCACATTAGTTTCGAGGGCGATGAAACCCTTGGCACAGTCGGCGAGAACTTTCTGTTTTCCGATGACGGCATCAGCTTTACCGCACTCACCAACGGTCAAAACCCACTCAACAACCAATACAATGGCACCGTAACCGGCCCGGGTATCTTCGCGCGTAGTGATGAATATGGTCTCGATGTAGATACCTACGAAATTGACGCGTTACTCGCACCTGGGGCCTTTGAGGCTGTCACTCGTTACAACTCTGGACAGGACCTGGTGTTGTTGATGTCCGAGGTCATCCAGGTGGACAACAAGCCCCTGGCTGACCTTGAGGTGAGTCTTAACGACGTGGGCGTATTCCAACAGAACACCACGAACGACGCTCAATACATTATCTCGGTGATCAACAACGGGGATGGCATTAGTGGCTCAACCACTGCCTACGCTGAGGGTTTTGTCCATATCTACAACGATTTGCCGAGCGGCATTTCTATCGACAGCCTGAGTGATATCACCGCACCAGGTTGGGATTGCTCCGCCACCAATCTCGGGGCCAATCAAGTTCGCTGCGTTTATGACCTATCGACACTGTCAGATGGTAATAGCAATCTCGTGGGAGACCTGGATCCCGGTGAGTCGCTGCCAGATATTATTGTCACGGTAGATGTGGCTACTCCAGCTAGCCCCGTCACGAACATAGTTAGAATGACCAATTGTTCAAACAATCCGGACACATGCTTTGATTTTGCCGGCAAACATGAGGACGTGGATCAATTCGACCCAGTGAACTTCTATGAAGAAGTTGAGGTGGATATCTTTTCCGTCGATGCCAAATCAGGCGTCAACAATAACGTTGACGCCGAGATCACGCCAATAGTTAGTGGCACGCCAAGCAATCTAGCCACATCCAGCAAAACCGTTTCAGCCCCAAGCCCGCTGACGGCCGGTGACACCGTCACCTATACCATCACGCTGAATGAAACTAATGGCGTGGCAGCGACCGGCGTCACCATCACAGACACGGTAGACCCGGACACCAATAACTTTAGCTTGCTTAGCAACAGTTGCGGCGGCAGTAGTAGTTTTAGTTTTGGCACCCTGACAATTTCAGGAATTTCACTTGCCGCAAATGGCAACTGTGCGGTGTCTTTTTCAGTTGATGTACCTGTCACGGCAACACCTGGCACACAAATCGACAATACCGCAAACATCACCAGCACTAATGGTATTGGTGCTACCCCGGGTGCCCAGACACTGATTGTTTCCGGTACTGCCACTGGCTCGAAGATCCTCTACTTTGATGATCTAAACAGCACAGAAATCTTGACTCGCGTTGCGCCTAACTCAAATACATTTACGACCCTGAATAATGGCGCGTCAGTGACGCTGGATTTATCGCCAGTACTTGCCGCAAACCTTGAGATCAACGCCGGTGTGATACCAGTATCGGTGTGGGTAGAAGGTACGGTCAGCAGCGGTAACACCTATTCCGTCAGCGCTGACTTGAGCTACCCGGGCGTGACCAACATTAGTAGCGATACGATTTCTGGCGTCGCCATGACCGCTGTGGGCGGCGGCAATACGCTGGCTGACGTTGCCCAGCTGTTTCCGTTTCAACTGGACCTGAACAATAACATCACCGACTTCACCACCGGGGAAGCACTCACGCTCACCTTGACCAACAACTCAAGCAACACGATTCGTATTCACTCCTTTCTCAACAATATCGACTCAAAGGTGGTTGTGGATGCAGAAGATGTGATCAATGTGGATTCCGTGAAGTTCTACTACGATGCTGGGCTGAGTAACGAAATCACGTCACCAGCAACCATCGATGCGGGTGAAGACATTTATATTGAAGCTGTAGTCAGTGACCCATTTGGCTCAGCAGACATTACCGGTGCGACCTTAACGCTGATTGACCCTAACTTTGCGAATCAGTTAACCAACGTTGCAATGTCTGAGGCGAGTTCCACTACGGGCACCAAAACCTA
>JBKAGC010000010.1:0-35899 GCA_046290215.1 Pseudomonadales bacterium
CTCTTGCATTTTTGCAATGACGCTACTGGTGTCTTTAATCAGACCACGCTCCGTGAGTTCGATTTTGAGCTGACCTGGCCGCAAGTCGTGATTCGCAAACACCTCGCGCACCGTGGGGATAAAACGACTGTCGTTTAGGGTATCCGCCTCAATGTTGATACTCACATAAATAGTCCGCTTATGGACACGATTCAACTGTTCGGCTGTGCCAGCAGCCACATGCAGAGCCCACAAACCAATGTTGTGAACCAGCCCGGATTCTTCCGCCAATGCAATAAACTCACCGGGACCAACCCACTCGCCATTGTCACGCTGCCAGCGCGCAAGCGCTTCCAGACCCAGGGTAAGACCGCTGTCCGAGTCACAAATAGGCTGGAAATAGAGCTCTAAACTCTGGCTATCAATGGCCTGCTTAAGCTCTGGTAGTAACGTACGTTTTCGTTTCGCCTCAGCATCCAGGTTCTCATCGAACACAGTCCAACTAGCGCCCACTTCTTTTGCCCGGTACAAGGCCAAATCAGCATCATGCAACACATCATCTGGCGAGTGATAGTTCTCGTTGAGTTCCACGAGACCAATACTGCAGGCAACCTCAACGTTGTGTCCGTCGAGTTCAAGAGGCTCACTCAGAATTTCTAGAAAGCGCTCGGCAATCCGGTCGATTTGAATGCTGTGCTCGATTTCTTCAAGCAGCAGTACAAACTCGTCACCGCCAAAGCGTGATAAGGTATCGGATTCTCGCGCAAGTTTCTTCAAGCGCTCCGCCACGGCAATCAGCAATCTATCACCGGCAAGATGACCGTAACTGTCATTTACGGCCTTAAACCCATCCAGGTCGAGAATCATGACGCAGGAAACCACATCATCATGGTAACGATGTTTACGCGCCAGGGTGTGCTGGAGCCGATCCATAAACACCGTGCGATTATTTAGCCCCGTGAGGTGATCGTGATAAGCCAACTCACGCATTTTCGATTCAGCGATTTTTTGTTCAGTGACATCGAAGGCGCTGGCCAAGACAACTGCTTCTGACTCTAATTGCTGGACGGTAAAACTACACAACAACCATTTGTCTTCACCATCTTTACCAGCAACGTGCAACTCCCGATGATAATCTTGATGGACGGGACTGGAGCCGTTCAATAACACCTTCGCCTGGGCCTTGACCTCTTTATCGAATACCTGATCCAGGGGTGACCTATAAATTTCAGCGACGCTTTTCCCGAGCATTTTGCTCAGCGCGGGATTGGCATAGGTGACTCGCTGCTCATTAAAGGTAAAAATCGCTGTTTGCGTGGATTCGGCCAGACCTTCGAAGCGTTTTTCGCTCATTTGCAGGCGCGATGAGATGTCGCTCATGCGGCGATCAACCATGCTGACGACCGTCGCCAACCCCAATAGCAGCAAGGTGATGGCGATGACTTCAAACACCAGCATAAACGGCGCACCGGTGTTCTGGTAAAGCACGGTTTCTGCATTGGGCTGAAAGAAAGTCGCGCTCATGGCAGTAAAATGCATGAGGGTCACTGCCAGACCAAGAGACAAACTACCGATCACTTTCGCTTGCAACGGCGTCAATCCATTGGCACGACGCAATCGCGCCTGGGTAAAAACCGCCGCATAAGCTAACGCCACAGCTGCCAGAATCGATAAACCAAACAGCACGGGTTCGTAATACATATCCGCGGTGACAATCACCGCCTCCATGCCGAGATAATGCATGGTGCCTATACCCACCGCCATGATCAGGGAGATCACCGCCATACGCCATTGGGTTAAACCGTACTCTCTATAAAAAGCCAAAAAGCCGGCTGAAGCGAAGACCGCCGGAAAGCCAGAGAACATAGTAATTAAGGGGTCATACGCCACGGGGATGGGCAAAGAAAACGCCAGCATACTGGTAAAGTGCATGGCCCAGATACCTGTACCCATGACAATACTGCCAACAACCAGCCATTGCCTTCTGGCTCGCCCAGTCGCCGATTGATAACGCTGCATGACCGTGAGTAACACCCACGAAGCGAGTATCGCCACCACAAACGCCAAGACACAAAGCCAGTGCACGTGATGCCCATGAAGCGCGGGTTCAGAGAATTGAGCAGGGTATGCTAAACGCCAGAATAGCGCGTCAGGATTACCTAGCTGTGAGACAAGGTTTGGTTCAGCCACTAGAGATAAACAAAGGTGTTTGCCTTAAAGATAGACCATGAATGGCCACCCGGGAGGGCAATTCGTCAGTATTGTGAGGCGCTGGCCCGGTTCTTTAATCATGCTGGCTAAACTGCTCCATCTGCCTGCCGCTGCGGCCATGCCTTGTGCAGGAATGCTTCCAGTTGCACAGGGTCCAGGGGCTTGATCCAATAATCCCGCACACATTCATGGTCCAACGCGAGGGCCATATCCGTTACCAAACTAGATGAACTCAGTGCCACCACTGGGCTTCGATGTTGGCACCGGCTGTAGTGCTCTAAAAACTCGAACCCAGACATTCGCGGCATATTGATATCAAGTAGAATGAGATCCGGTCGATAGTCTCCACCAAGCAATGCCAGAGCCTCCTGGCCATCGAACGCTTTGGTCACTTCTATGGCTGGATCAATATCTTCAATGGCCAATTCCGCGAGGAACTGATCCACGTCGCTATCATCGATTACCAATACACGGCCGCCACTCATCGCCCTGGCAACCTCAGGCGAAATACCGAGCCATCTGCAAGGCCTTCATATTCAACTTGCCCGGCCATATCCAGGGCGCATTGACGGACCTTATACAAACCTAACCCAGAGCCCGACGAAACACGTGGATGGAAACGCGCAAACATGTCGAACACCCGCTCTTGCTGATCGTTGGGTATGCCAAGGCCATTGTCTAGCACCTCGAGGATGAAAACATTCGTCTCTCGCCTGGTGGTAATCTTGACGTACGACTCGGCTTTATCGAGATCCTGATACTTAACGGCATTAGATATCAGGTTCTCCATGATGGTCTGCAAGCGCTGTCTTTTACAAACCAGCGTCGTAATTTGTAAATCAGTTACCACCTTGAGTCGCTCAAACTGCGCCATGGCAGCATACTTATGCAATGCTTCCTTGAGTATTGCCTCCACATTAACGGTCACGGCTTCTTCATCAAGATGCCGGACTTCGGCCAGGGACATTAAATCATCAACCAGACTATCGAGGCGTCGCACTGACTCCATCGCCTTTGCCACCGATATGGCCGCTAGCTCTTGCTTGCCTTTAGCCAGCGAGGACTGCACAACGTCGAGTAATCCCAGGGCGGAGCGGAGCGGTCCTCGCAGATCATGGGAAACGCGATAGCTAAACTCCTCCAACTCACGATTTGCCGTACGCAGGGCATCTTCTGCAGTCTTACGCCTGGTAATGTCGCGAATAATACCGGTGTAAATCACCTTACCAGCTAGTTGCACTTCACTCACCGCCAAGTCCAACGGGAACAAACTGCCGTCAGCGCGCCGCCCTTGCACCTCACGGCCAATGCCAATAATTTGCGCCTCTCGAGTTTCCTGATAACGGCTGAGATAAGCGTCATGCTCACTTTGGTATGGCTGCGGCATTAGCACATTAACATTCTTGCCAATGACCTCGTCGGCCTGGTAGCCAAAGATCCGTTCGCAGGCCTTGTTAAAACTCTCTATTTTGCCCGCGGCATCAATAGTGACAATACCGTCAACAGCAGTATCCAATACCGCCTGAAGCCGAGAAGCAATCTCTACAGCATCGTCAGACGACATTTTGGCGGCATTGAGTAACATTCTGTGAGCGCTTCATTAGGAGTGCCAGAGTCTTTTAAAAAGGATAGAAGAGCCTTGAAAATTAGCCAGTAAACGCAATATTTCCCGGGATTTTTGTCCTTTTGTGACGTCCTCTGGTCAGCAGTTGATCAACTTACCCGTGGGTAAATTCCAACCCCGTGAGCAACTCGATCAACCGCCGTTAATCCGCGAGTTGCAACCCGTGAAGCAAATTGCCACTTAGACCTGACTCTCACCAATACTGCGCGTATGATTGCTAGAAAAATAAGCAGCAGGAGGCAGCGTATGGCAGACGATCGTCAGTCCATTGATCCATCAGCAGTGTTCGCAAACTGGGTGACAGAATGGGAACGTGCGGTTGATAAGTTCTCCAACGAGGTGATGGGCACGGATGAATTTAGCCGCTCCATGAACCAGATGCAGAAAATGCAGCTCGACATGCAGCGGGTATTTGGTGAAGCGATGGCCCGCCAGCTAGCCAATTTCAATATGCCCAGCCGGGATGACATCCTTGAGCTGAGCGAAAATATCCGCGAACTGGACCGCCGGGTTGCCCGTATCGAAGGCATGATCCGCCAGCTCCAGCCCGCCGGCGGTAATGAATCGCCAGTGCGGCGCAAATCGCCGCCTCGCACCAAACAACCACCCGCAGCAAATTAGGAGACCGATATGGCAAAACAATCTGCCGATGCAAACATGGTCAACCAGATGCAGGACCTGGTTGATAAAACCATCCAGAGAACCGTTAAGGGCGTGCAGTTTTTGGGATCTGGTAAAGCCGCGGTGGGTCTGACCGCAAAAGACCTGATTTATGATAAGGGTACGCTCAAGCTCTACCACTATCACCCCTTGTCTGATGAGGTATACCGCATTCCCGTGATGCTGGTGATGGCCACAACCAACCGCGGTTACTTATTTGACCTGTTACCAGGGCAAAGCTTTGTGGAATTTCTGCTCAAAAATGGCTTTGACGTTTTTATGGTGGACTGGGATCCGCCCTTGCCTTCTGAGCGCGGCTTAAGTCTTAGCGACTATACACAGGATTTCTTACCCAGTTGTATCAACAAGGTAATGGAAGAAACCGGCGAATCTGACGTGAACATCATTGGCTATTGTATGGGTGGTGTTTTGTCGTTGATTTATGCCGCCACCCATCCAAATGGTCCGCTACGCAATATGGTATGCCTCACCACGCCGATTAACTGGCAGGAAATGGGCCTGTTTTCACTCTGGTCTGACAAACGTTATCTGGACGTGGACAAGTTAGTTGATACCCTGGGCATTGTTCCCGCTGAGTTTATAGAGCGCTCCTTTGAAATGCTCCGCCCAGCCCAGCGAACCGCGGGGCGGATGCGAGTTTGGAACGAAATGTGGAACGATGATTTTGTCCGCTCCTACCGCGCCTTCGAACGCTGGGGGAATGAGACCTTGCCGCTAGCAGGCGAGTATTACCGTGAGACCACCCGGGAACTCATGTGGGAAAACAAACTCATGACCGGTGATCTGGTGGTAGATGGCAAACCTGCAGACCTCGCCAACATTGATATTCCTTTAATGGCAGTAATGGCTGAGCATGACCATATCGCTCCCATCGCAGCCACCAAACCCTTGCTCGATAAAATATCCTCAACCGATACCCATGAGCTTGTTTTAAAAGGCGGGCACGTTAGCCTGGTGGCAGGCCCGAACGCTGTGCGCCGCATGTGGCCGGCGGTGAACCAATGGCTAGGAGCAAGATCTATATGAGCGAACTCGCTAAACGTTATCCACACGAGGCAGAAATCAAGACGGGTAAAGTAGAGCTATCACTCCTCACAGACCCCACCGCAGATGAGTTGCAAGTATTCGCCGGTGGCTTAAGTGATCAGGATTTGCTGTTTTTAAGCCGCGATCTACGGGAACCCAAAGTACTAGACGCCTGGAAGCGTGACATTGCCGCTGGCAATATCTTTAGCGTTAAGGCAACCCAGGAAGGCAGGATTCTTGGCACCACAGCAGTTTTGTTAGACAAGCAATCCTGGTCGGCCCATGTGGGTGAACTACGTATTGTGGTTTTACCGGAAGCCCGGGAGACCGGACTGGGGCGCATTTTGATCCAAGAGAGCTTTCTAATGGGGCTGGACCTTGGCCTTGAGAAACTGACCGCCCGCATGATGTTAGATCAGACCGGCGCGATTAACATTTTTGAGGAAATGGGCTTTAAAAAAGAGGCCATGTTGCTTGACCACGTGAAAGACTCAGAAGGACGGAAACACGACCTGTTGATGATGAGCCACGATGTGATGAGTTTTGACAGCTTACGTCAAGCTTATGGCATAGACGAACATCTATGGGCCGAAGGCTAGCTTTAGCCAGGCCGTCCAAACCCAGACCACGCGGCCAATGGCCGCGTTTTTGTTTGGACCTGGCAAATACGCAGGTTATATCTGACTAGAAATACATCACCGCATTAAGTAAAGGATGCTTGACATGCCATCCAGAGACACCTAGGATTCGTTTTGTAAAGCTTGTTTTACATTATGACAATGTAACTTAACCTCAGCAAAAGGATACAAATTGTGAACCCCAATAAACCTTCTATCTGGCACTACCTGGGTGTCGGCGGCGGCGCTACGCCGACCGATCTACAAAACAACAAACATTTGAGTATTTTGAGCATCGCCTGGGCCATCAGCATCGTCGCTGCCAGTGCAGTGCTGACGCAAATTGAGTTAGCGCCGGCCATACAGTGGCTCGTGGTGTTAACACCCAACATCATCGCCTACTTTGTGCTGCGCTCGTACCTCAAATTTCTCCGCATGACTGACGAAATGCAACGGCGCATCCAAATTGAAGGGTTGGCAGTGGGCTTTGGTGTTGGCTACGCCTTTGCTCTGGGCTATCTGGTGGCAGAAGCCGCAGGCGCCCCACCTCTGAACCTCGCTGTTCTCATCCTCGTGATGACGATCGGCTGGTTAGGCGGTAACTTTTTCGCGGTGAAACGCTACCAATGAAGAATCGATTGAAAGTACTTCGCGCCGAATTTGAACTCACTCAGGCAGACCTCGCTAGTCGATTAGAGGTCTCTCGGCAAACCATAAACGCCATCGAGACTGGTAAGTACGACCCAGCTCTGCCGTTAGCGTTTCGCATTGCCGCGGTGTTTAACCAGCGTATCGAAGACATCTTCGAACCTGATGCCTAAACATCACAAGTGTTGCGGTCAGGACACTGCTGGCAGCACCTGGCCGATGCACTCACCAAAACCAATGCTAACGAAACCATCTCGTTGGCATTGGCCACGCAAAATAACTCGATCACCATCTTCGAGAAAACAGCGTTGCTCGCCATTACCTAAAGTCACAGGATTAACGCCTCCTTGAGTAATTTCAATGAGCGCGCCCTGGCTACCAGGGCCAACCCCGGACATCGTGCCACTGCCAAACAAATCCCCTACTCGCAAATTACAACCATTGCTAGTGTGATGGGTGACCATTTGCGCGGCAGTCCAAAAAGCATCGGTAAAGTTGCTCTGAGATAATCGTTCAGGAGCAAGATTTGCATCGTTCATAGGCGGGGTCTGGAGAAACACTTCCAGTTGAATGTCGATAGCGCCCTGCTGGGAATTTTGCGCCGATGACAAATAGGGCAACGGTTTTGCCCGTTCAGGATCCCGGGTAAAAGGCGCCCGAAACGGTGCTAACGCTTCCATGGTGACAACCCAGGGGGAAATGGTGGAGGCAAAGCTCTTGGCCAAAAACGGCCCAAGTGGCTGGTACTCCCAGGCCTGAATATCACGGGCAGACCAATCGTTTAATAAGCACAAACCAAAGATATGTTGTTCCGCCTGATTAATGCTAACAGGCTGACCCAGGGGATTTTCCGCGCCAATCAAAATGCCCACTTCAAGCTCATAGTCGAGCCGACGACAAGCCTCGAACTGCGGCGCTTGCGCATCCGTTTGTTTTAGCTGGCCACGCGGCCGTGGAAAAGATTGATTCACGCCAATGGATGAACTGCGGCCATGATAACCAATCGGAACCCACTCATAGTTCGGTAACAGAGGGTTGTCGGGGCGAAACAACTTACCAATATTGGTTGCGTGATGGATCGACGTATAAAAGTCCGTGTAATCGCCTATCAGCGCTGGCACATCATATTCAACGTCACTTAAAGGAATCAAACACGCCTCAATTTCGCCAGTATCCAGGGCATCTTGCCGCAGCAAGTCACTTAATTCTGCGCGCACCTGATGCCAGACACCTGTGCCCGCTGCCATTAGCTGGTTAAGCCTGGATGAAACGCAATATTCAAATGCCTGACTCACCCTACCCGTTGCCAACAGTGCGGTTAAATCCAGGGCGTAATCGCCAATGGCGGTCGCCAGGCGAAACGGCTCGTTAGTACCGGCTCGCCGTAACGACGCAAACGGCAAATTTTGAATCGGAAACTCAGCACCAGGCCTATTGGCTGAAGACACCCAACTCTTTAACGTTGGATCATGAGTTGCATTAATGACCATTTGAGCGACTTAATCCGGACCGTGTAACCAGTCCGCATGACGCGGCGCTTTTTTCGTCACACTCCATTCCTCAAGCATATCTTCAGCAACCGACTTAAGTTGCGCCATTTGCGCCTTAGTACCTTTGTCTGCCGCCAATTCAAGCCGGTGGCCATTGGGGTCAAAAAAATAGATCGAGTCGAAAACCCCGTGATCTGTTGGCCCGAGTACGTCAATACCCGCTGCTTCAAGGCGCGCTTTGTGTTCTAGCAACACTTCTCGGTCTGCCACCTTAAAGGCAATGTGCTGGACCCATTCAGGTGTGTTGCGATCACGATCCATATCCGCCTTAGTGGGCAATTCAAAAAACGCCAGGACATTATCATTGCCGGCATCTAGAAACACGTGCATATAAGGGTCAGGCTCACCGGTGGAGGGCACCTGGTCTTCAGCAATGGCAAGCTTAAACTCCATGCCCAACATATCCCGGTAGAAGGTAACGGTCTCTTTTGCATCACGGCAGCGATAAGCCACGTGATGAACACCCTCGAGACTCATGACGCTTGATCCAGAGCACCGCGACGCAACTGATCGCGCTCCATAGACTCAAACAAGGCTTTGAAATTACCTTCGCCAAAACCTTCATCGCCTTTGCGCTCAATAAACTCAAAGAAAATCGGCCCGACCATGGTTTCCGAGAAGATCTGCAGTAACAGCTTCGGCGCACCATCTTCCACGGTGCCATCAAGCAAGATACCGCGCGCTTTTAGTTGGTCCACTGCCTGGCCATGATTTGGTAAACGCTCGCTGAGCATCTCGTAATAGGTATCAGGTGGTGGCTCCATAAATTGCACGCCCGCTTTACTTAGGCGATCAATCACCGCGGCAATGTCCTGCACGGCGAACGCAATATGCTGGATGCCCTCGCCGTTGTACGCCAGTAGATACTCTTCTATTTGTCCGGCTGTGGTGCCACGACCTTCTTCGTTCAACGGAATCCGAATCTTGTTGTCTGGCGCGGTCATTGCCCGGGACAGCAGGCCGGTTTGTTCACCCTGAATATCAAAGTGACGAATCTCCCGGAAGTTAAAATACTTTTCATAAAAACCCGCCCAATAATCCATGCGACCGCGATACACGTTGTGGGTCAGGTGGTCTATCACTTCAAGGCCCTGACCAACCGGGTAAGGCTCAATGCCGGGTAGATATTTGAAATCGATGTCGTAAATGCTGCTACCGCGTTCATAACGGTCGATCAGATACAGGGGCGCACCGCCAATGCCACGAATGGCCGGCAGCTTAAGTTCCATGGGGCCAGTTTGGATGTCGATAGGCTGGGCGCCAAGGTCGAGGGCACGTTGATAAGCGTATTGGGAATCTTTGACGCGAAATGCGAGACCACTAGCAGAAGGGCCGTGTTCTTCGGCGTGATAAAACGCAACACTGCGGGGCTCGTAATTGATGACAAAATTAATGTCACCTTGTCGCCACAAATGAACGTGCTTGGAGCGATGCTCAGCAACCTTTAAAAAGCCAAGCTGACTAAACACTGGTTCAAGCACTCCAGGTTTCGGCGCAGAAAACTCCACAAACTCAAAACCATCTAGTCCCATAGGATTGTCCATCAGCGCTACTCCTTAAAGTCATTTGCAACGCCGCACATGTTACGCATCCGTCCCAGCAAGAACTTGCCTTATTCATTCACATGCTTATGATTTGCAGGATAATTCATGCAATATTTTTGTTTTTATTAGAGGATTCCTCCAATCGATAGTCTGGAAAAGAAGATTCTCGATATCTTGCAAGACAACGGCAAGATCTCCAATGTGCAGTTAGCGGAGCAAATTGGTCTTTCTGAATCACCCACCTTTCGCCGCGTCAAGCAGCTCGAGGACCAGGGTGTCATTCAAAAATACGTGGCCTTACTGGAGCCTCGCGCCCTGGGCTTGCAAGTTACGGCGTTTGTTAGCGTCCGCATGGATCGTCAGCCCAACGATGATTGGAGCGAATTCCATGCCCGGGTCAGTGAAGAGGCACACATTATCGAATGCCATGCCATGAGCGGCGCTTTTGATTTTCTTATGAAGGTGGTGGCCCGCGACATGGATCACTTCGCCGACCTCGTGATGCAGGAGATTTTAAAATATCCCGGGGTTGCCCATGTGGAATCAGCCTTTAGTTTGCGGCCCATCAAGCAGTCCCACAAGCTGCCCACGGAAGACAGTTAAGGCGCCCTGATCGTGATAGCATTTCTCCCATGAGCATCCTCTGGCAACCCGACCAACGATCTGTGGAACAGTTACAGATCACTGAATTTCAAAGGCAAATCGAATCTCGATTCGACCAGTCATTTGCAAACTACGCGGAGTTTCATCGCTGGTCGATCAACCACAGCGAACTGTTTTGGCCCGCCGTGTGGGACTACTGCGAAGTGATTGGCAACCAGGGCGAAACTACATTAGCTCCAGACAACAACCCAACCGGGGCGCAATGGTTTCCCGGCGCCGAACTTAACTTTGCTGAGAACTTACTACGTTACAACGATGACCGACTTGCCATGATTGGCTTGCTGGAGAACGGTCAGCGCCAGACCTGGACCTACCAGCAACTTCACGCCAGTGTCGCTACCCTGGCCAAAGCAATGAAAGCCGAGGGTATTCAAAGCGGCGACCGGGTTGCAGGGTTGCTGCCGAACATCCCGCAAACCATTATTGCCATGCTCGCTACCACGAGCCTTGGCGCTATCTGGTCCTCCTGCTCGCCAGACTTTGGTGTCGGCGGCGCAACGGATCGCTTCGCCCAGATTGAGCCAAAATTGCTCTTCACCACCGACGGCTATTTCTACAACGGTAAAACAATTGAGCTAGAAGAAAAATATAACGCCATTCACGCTAACATCTCATCGATCCAGAAAGTCGTGGTGATACCGCTGCTTAAGGAAGCTTCCGCTCTGCCACCGAACTGCGTGAGCTTTGCCGATTTCACCTCAGAACATTCGGCTGACGAAATAGATTTTGTTCGTCTGCCATTCAACCATCCTGCCTACATCCTGTATTCGTCCGGCACCACTGGCATTCCCAAGTGTATTGTCCACGGTGCTGGCGGCACACTATTACAGCACCTCAAAGAACATCGTTTGCATGTAGATTTAAAGCGTGAGGATCGCTTCTTCTACTTCACCACCTGCGGTTGGATGATGTGGAACTGGCTGGTGAGCGGTCTGGCAAGCGGCTGCACACTGGTCCTCTATGACGGCTCACCCTTTGCTAAGCGCGGCAAAGTTTTACTCAACGCCATCGACGAAGAACAAATCAGCGTGTTTGGCACCAGCGCCAAATATATCAGCAGCCTGGAAAAGACCGGTCGTCAACCTGCTAAAACTCATAGTTTAGAAAGTTTGCGCACGATCTTATCCACCGGCTCGCCTTTGGGGCACAGCGCTTTTGAGTATATCTATCGTGACTTCAAGGCAGACGTACACCTGGCTTCTATATCCGGCGGCACTGATATCGTCTCCTGCTTTATTCTGGGTAACCCGGCGTTACCGGTGCGCACGGGCGAGCTGCAATGCGCGGGCCTTGGTATGGCAGTGGCATTCTACAATGGTGATGAGCCTGCCGCTGTGGGCGAACAAGGCGAACTGGTTTGCAGCAAGCCCTTTCCGTCGGCACCGGTGGGGTTTTGGAATGATCCGGATGACGCCAAATTCAACGCGGCCTATTTTGCCGAACGGCCCGGCATCTGGACCCACGGCGATTACGGCGAGGTCACCCGAACCGGCGGCTATATTATTCACGGTCGCAGCGACGCCACATTAAATCCATCGGGCGTGAGAATTGGCACGGCGGAAATTTACAGGCAGGTTGATGCCATACCAGAGGTCATAGAAGGCATCGTGGTGGGTCAGAACTGGCAAGGGGATGAACGGGTTGTGCTGTTTGTGGTGCTGCAAAATGGTTTATCACTCACCGAGGACCTTGCAGAAAAGATCAAACAGACCATTAAAACCAACACCACACCTCGCCATGTACCCGCCAGGATTATTCAGGTCAAAGACATCCCTCGAACCATGAGTGGCAAGATCGTCGAACTCGCCGTTCGCGATACCATTCACGGCAAGCAGGTAGCCAATACCGCATCGCTCGCCAACCCAGAAGCGCTTAAATATTTCCAGAACTTGCCAGAGTTAAATACCTAACCCCTTTATAAACAGGAACCCGAGATGGAACTAGACTACGCCCGAATTGACGCTCTGTTATTGCCAGCACTAGAAAACTTCCCGCCCCTGGATATTAATCGCGACAATATTACTCGCATCCGCGAAATCATCGCCGCCCAACCAGCAGCACCAAAACCTAACGGTTTAGTTGAGGAACAGATCGCCGTACCCAGCGACGACGGCGACGTTAACGTTTATGTGTATCGTAAAAGTGATACTGCTGGACAAAGCGCCCTGATTTGGATTCACGGCGGCGGCTACATTATGGGCTCGGCCGAGGATAATCGTGCGATGCAAATCGCGATGGCGTTTGATTGCACGGTGTTTTCTGTGGACTACCGCCTGGCACCGGAGCATCCATTCCCCGCCGGCCCCGAGGATTGCTACGCTACCTTAAAGTGGGTCATGGAAGGTAAATCCGGCTTTGACCTAAACCTTGATAAAGTTGCCCTGGGCGGCGCCAGTGCTGGCGGCGGTATGGCTGCTGGGGTTGCGCTTATGAATCGCGATCGCGATAACTTTCCGCTGCGCTTACAACTGCTGCTATACCCAATGATCGATAACTTTCACGCCACGGAGTCAGGCCAGTATCAGAACCACCCGGTTTGGAAACAGCAAACTTCATTCAACGCCTGGGAAATGTATTTAAACGGCACGCCCGGTGAAGATGCCTCACCCTATGCCGCCGCCACAAGAGCTAAATCGTTAGAAGGATTGCCGCCAACTTATATTACTGTGGGTACTGAAGACCTGTTTCGCGATGAAGACATCGAATATGCCAATCGCTTAATTGCTGCCGGAGTGCCAACAGAGTTCAGCGTTTTTCCTGGCATTTACCATGCTGCTGAAGGTCTGGTGCCTGATGCGCCGGTCAGCAAACGTATGACGCTGGCATTTATGAACGCGCTAGAGCACGCGCTGGGTTAATCGCCGGTTATCTGTGGCCGCACAGTAACTCGCGACCACAGACAACCGGATTTGTTTAGGAACGAGATAGACTACCCGTCTTTTTCAGCTAGCTTGTCGCGTGCTGCTTGCTCAGCCTCGGCTTTTGCTTTTTTAGCTTTTTCAGACAACTCCTCACCATATTTGGCAGCGCTGTCCTTGGCTTTTGCCATGGCATCTGAACCAGCTTGCTTGGCCGAATCCATCGCTTTCTCTGCTAGCGCTTCACTGGCCTTTTTCGCATCAGACAAGGCGTCACTGCCTTTATCCTGTGCAGATTGTAATGCCTTATCAATTGCTTCACCGGCATTCTCCATGGGGCCGTCGCCATCGAGACTATCTAAACTGTTACCAACCTTTTCCATGGCAGAATCAATGGACTCTCCGGCCTTCTCAGCCTTGCCGTCATCACTGTCTCCGCAAGCCGTTAACAACATGAGCGACAAGGAAACCAGGAATATCTGAATATTGCGCATAACCCTTCTCTTTTTAGTTTGGGAACCACGGATACTAACAAGTCGCGTCAGGTAATCAATTCCCCGCCAGACCTCGTCACTGTCACGAGAAAGGGTTATGGTTGCAAAAAAAAGAATCCTACCGGAGCGCACCGTGAAAGAACTGATTTTCCCGCACATTCTTCTCCCTGCCATCGAGCAAAACGCTCATAAACCGGCAGTAATAGATGGTGACTACCGGGCCACCTGGCAAGAGCACCTGGACCGCCTGGGGCAGCTATGCGCCGGGCTTAAATCCCTTGGCGTGAATCCGGCCGATCGTTTCGCTGTGTTGGCATTAAACGGCCATGCCTACCTGGAACTGTGGCATGCAGCATTTATGGGAGCCGGTGTGATCAATCCTTTGAACTTGCGCCTGGCGCCAAAAGAACTGGCTTATATTTTGGAAGATTCTGGCACCGAGGTTATTTTTGCCGACGCCACCTTCGCACCGCTGGTTGCAGCAGCCCGGGCAGAAATGACTGAGGACACTTTGCGCCAGGTGGTTTTGATTGGCTCTGGTGACGTGCCCCATGACATCACTTATGAGGCTCTACTTGCTAGCGCCACGCCAGAGCTGCCCGAAGAGCCAGACGAAACCGATCCCGTGGTGTTGATGTATACCGGCGGCACCACCGGCTTACCCAAAGGCGTGTTGATTGAACATCGCGCTGAGGTACTGAATTTATATCACGGCATGCTGACCATTCCTGAGATCGAGTGCGAAAGCTATTTGTTGCAAACGCCCATGTTTCACGCGGCATCTATGTTCGGCATTCTCGGCACACCGATTTTTGGTGCCACCGCGGTCATTATCCCCATGTTCGAACCAGAGGCAGCGTTAACCGCTATTGAACAACATCAGGTGACACACACTTTAATGGTGCCAACCATGATCGGTATGTGCATGACCGCACCGGGTTACAAACCGGAGCGACTCGCCTCCATGCAAATGATGATCTATGGCGCCTCGCCAATGCCAACCGCAACCCTCGACAAGGTTTTGGCTGACTTACCGAAACTCTCTCTGGTACAAGGCTACGGCATGACTGAAGCTTGCTCCACAGCAACCTTGTTACTTGCTGAAGAACACGTACCCGGTTCAAAACGCTTATCCTCCGTGGGCAAACCCGTACTGGGTTTACAGCTCAGCATTCAAGATGAGTCTGGCAACAAACTTGGTCGCGGCGAAATTGGCGAGGTGTGTATCCGCGGCGGTAACTTAATGCGCGAGTATTGGAACAAACCAGAAGCCACTGCAGAGGTGTTTGCTGGCGGCTGGTATCATACCGGAGATGCTGGCTATCAAGACGAAGACGGCTTTGTATTTCTAGTGGATCGCGTCAAAGACATGATCGTAACTGGCGGTGAAAACGTCTACTCGGCCGAGGTGGAAAGTGCCATTAGCACCCATCCTGCTGTGGCCCAGGTGGCAGTGATTGGTATCCCAGATGAAAAGTGGGGCGAAGCGGTGCACGCAGTGGTGGTACTCAATCAAGATGCCGAGGCGACGGAAGCTGACATTATTGACCACGCCAGAGCCGCCATTGCGGGCTATAAGGTACCGAAAAGCGTCGAGTTCCGCGCAGAACCCCTGCCTTTATCCGGCGCATTGAAAGTGCTCAAGCGCGACTTACGAGCGCCTTATTGGGAAGGCAAAGATAAACAAATTGGTTGATTCAAGCCGCGCTCTTCCTGCGCTTCACTGCGCTGCCATCGCACTGGTTACCGCGCTAGCTTATAGCGCGGTGCGCCAGCATCAATTTGTCTGGGATACCATTCCATTTGTGCTGGAAAACCCCTGGATTCATGAGTGGTCCGTTGCGAACCTCGTTGCGATTTTTACCGAGGCGCACCAGGCCAACTGGCATCCGTTTGTGCTGCTGTCACATAAGATCGACTTTACGTTGTTTGGCCACAATAGCGGTGCTCACCATGTGGTCAATGTGGTTTATCATATCATTAACGCCTGTCTGGTTTATGGGCTAACGTTTCGCTTACTCACATTAGGCAAAGCAAACAGCTCGCGAGCTGACGATGTTCAGTGCCGCTGGATTGCATTTTTAACGGCACTGATCTTTGCAATTCACCCTCAACATGTGGAGTCAGTGGCCTGGGTCGTGGAGAGAAAGGATGTCCTGTATTCACTATTCGCCCTGCTCTGTTTACTCTTCTATATTAATAGCCAGTCACGTAACGACTATCGACATAACCTGATTCCTTTTGTGTTTTTCTGTCTGGCAATTGCCAGCAAACCCATGGCAGTGACACTACCCGCAATACTCGTGTTACTGGACATCTTCCCGCTGAAAAGTGTCAACGGCGTCTCAGACCTGATTCGCTCCTGCTGGCGTAAAGGCCACTACTGGCTTGTTTCACTACTTGTCATCATGGTGACGTTATCCACCCAGAGCATGGCCATGCCATCCGGTGACAACTTGCCACTGGCCTATCGAGCTCTCAACGCCATGGACAATACGGTGTTTTACCTTCAGCACTATATTTGGCCTATTAACCTGTCGCCTTATTACCCTTATCCAGATAGCGCGGAGTTTATGAAGACAGCGGCATTCTGGCTGCCCGGCGCTGCATTTCTAACAAGCTCGCTTGGCCTTTGCAGTTGGTTGCTATTAAAGGGCATCCGCTGGCCCATGGTGTTGTTAGGGTTTTACCTGATTACCCTATCGCCGGTATCAGGTTTGATTCATGTGGGGCCAGCCAAGGGCACCGACCATTATGTTTACCTGGCAACCTTGCCGTTCTCCTTGCTCACCGCTTTGTTGGTTTACGGGGCTTACCTTAAGGTCAAAGCTTTGCGTTTGCTCACCCTGGCCCTGGCTGCGAGCTACCTGCTTTTCCTCTTCGCCATTACGCTGCCCCAGGTAAGCTACTGGAACAACCATCTACTACTGTGGGGCCGGGTGCTAACGCTATATCCTGATTCCTCATTCGCCCATCGCAATATGGCGGCGGCCTACGTCGAGATTGGCGACCTGCAAACAGCACTTGCCCACGGCGAACGAAGTTTGCAATTGGGCTCTCCAGATGTTGAGTATGTGGTGAAACTACGCGCCGCGGTGAATAAAACCCACCTCGACCACTGATGTTGATTGTCGCGCCTCCCGGCAGTTAGTACACTGGCGGGATGTACACCCTGCTAATTGCGTTCTTTTTCGTTTCCATTGCTTTTTCGTTCCTCTGTTCTTTGTGGGAGGCAGTGCTGCTCAGCATTACCCCTTCCTATGCAGAAATTAAGAACCAGGAAGGTACTGCTCTTGGCCGCCATTTAAGCGAGTTTAAAGCCAATATCGACCGACCCCTTGCCGCAATTCTGACCCTCAATACCATTGCCCATACTGTGGGAGCTATTGGCGTGGGTGCCCAGGCCACTTTAATCTGGGCCAATACGTCTCCGATTGTTACCGCGTTTATTGTGCCAGCGGCAATGACTGTGGCCATTCTGGTGCTCTCGGAAATTATCCCAAAAACCATAGGCGCTACTCACTGGCAACGCCTGGTGCCATTTACGGTAAGTTCGCTGTTACTCATTATTACTTTGCTAACACCTTTTGTCTGGCTCAGCCAATTCATCACGAGGACGCTCAAAAAAGACACCCAGGGCAGTATCTTGTCTCGTTCTGATTTCCTTGCCATGGCAGAGATTGGCGCTCAACAAGGCGTGTTCGAACAAAACGAATCCGACATCATCGGCAACCTGCTCAAGTTCAACAAGGTCACAGCCGCGGATATTATGACGCCACGCACCGTGGTGTTTGCTGCCCAGGAAAACGAAACCATTGGCGACTTTTTTAACGCCCATGACCCCATCAAGTTTTCGCGGATTCCGATCTACCACGAGGACAGCAAAGACAACATTTCCGGCTACCTGTTAAAAGACGAATTGCTGGCAGAAATGATTAAAGGCAATACCGACACCCCCGTCAGTTCACTCACCCGTGAAGTCATGCTGGTGCCACTGGACTTCCCGCTGCCCGAACTGTTCAACCGATTGCTAGAACGGCAGGAGCACCTTGCAGTGGTTGTGGATGCGTTTGGCGGCCTGGCTGGTGTTGTCAGCACAGAAGATGTCATTGAAACTCTACTCGGCATGGAAATTGTGGACGAATCTGACCACGAGACCGACATGCAAGCGCTGGCGCGACGCAACTGGGAAGCACGGGCAAGAGCCCGGGGACTAATCCAGGAGTCACCTCCCGAAGCCCAGGAAACGCCCCAATCCAAGGGCAGCGATTCAGAATCTGACGGCCTCGGTACCGACCAGACGAAAGACTAGGTTTAGCCCCACGTCAGCCCTCCAATGGCCCATAAAAGGTTTGTTCTGCAAGCCAGGTAAAACCACGGCGTGATTTCAAATCACTGCTACGCTTATAGCTACCATGAGGGACTTTTTCGCGGTAGCAACCCGATCCAATGAGGAACTAGAGGCGATTGTTAAAAACTATCGTCTGATCGCGTTTGCTTGCGGCATTGCTTTGCTGGCCTTTGGGGTTGTACGTACCTTTACCCAACCGGATGGTCAGGACCCAATCATTGAGCGATTCATCCTGGTGGTCATATGCCTTGCATTCGGTACCTTGACCTATTTCGACTCGCCAATCAGGCGCCACCCGTTCACTTCCATGTCGCTGCTTACGACGGCAGTGATCCTTTTCAATATGCACGTGGCGAATCTGACGTATTTTTCTGTGAATTCATGCTTTGCCATCTTATTGGTCACCTTTGCCTCCTCGTTAATCCTCCGCACCAAACCTTCTTTACTGCTTTTCCAGGTCAATACGGTAGCGTTAACCGCGCTCTTTATGCTGAGTGCTGAATACACCGTAATGAGCCCAACGTTTTTCCTCGCGGTACTCATTACAGTTTGTGTATTCACCTACATTAGCCAGAGCTTTCGGATGAAAATGGAAGACAATTTGCGTCTTGCCGAAGTCAAGGCAACCCAGGCAGCGGAGGCCAGATCACGGTTTCTGGCTAACATGAGCCACGAGATTCGCACCCCAATGAATGGCGTCATTGGCATGACACACCTACTGGAAGGCACTGATCTCAATGAGACCCAAAGGAACTATCTGGAAACAATCCGTATCAGCGGCGAGTCCCTCCTTGGTGTAATCAATGACATTCTCGACTTCTCCAAAGTCGATGCTGGAAAAATCATCCTGGACAGTCACCAGTTCGACTTATTTGCCTGCATGAAGAGTGCGGCGGATATTGTTAGGCAATCCTGTTACGAGAAAAACCTCGATCTGAAATTTGAAATCGACTCCAGCGTTCCCCAGTGGGTCGATGGTGACGCTAACCGTGTCCGACAGGTCGTTGTTAACTTACTAAATAACGCTATAAAATTTACCAGCGCTGGTAGTGTCAGCTTACACGCTGGCGGCCACATGAAGGGGCGCAGGTTTATGTTGGAGTGCCGGATTAGCGACACAGGGATAGGCATTGACCAGGCAGCAATTCCTGACTTGTTCAAGGCCTTTGCCCAGGCAGATACCTCTACCACTCGGGAGTATGGCGGCACTGGCCTGGGCCTGTCGATCGTGCATCACCTGGTGGAATTGATGCAAGGGGAGCTAAGTGTTGAAAGCGAGGCAGGCGTCGGGTCCACTTTCACATTTCGAATCCCATTACTAAACCCCATACAAGAATCCACAACCCTTGAGTTGGCCGCGATCTCTGCAGAAGTCCAGCACACCGGGCCGACAATCTCGGAGCATATTAGAATTTTGTTGGCAGAAGACAACCTTATTAATCAAAAGGTTGCCAGCAAAATGCTAGAACGAAGCGGATTCACAGTTGAGCTCGCCAACAATGGTGCCGAGGCGTTAAGCGCTTTACGGGAACAGGAATACGATCTCGTCTTGATGGACTTACAAATGCCCGAACTCAGCGGTCTTGAAGTCACCGAGAAGATTCGCTCGGAGGGCAACACCTGCCCGATCATCGCCTTAACCGCCAATGCCTTTGAAGAGGACCGCGCAGCATGTTTCGCTGTCGGGATGAACGCATATATCTCTAAACCTTTACGTAAAGGCGCACTGGATTCGGCGATCGAGCAAGTGCTTAAACACTAGCTGCTACGAACGCCCTGCCTCTTCCGTCGACTTGCCTACCTGACGCTGCCCGCCTTTTGGCTTCAACATCGAACGTTTGAAAAAGCCATCTAAACCCGTTTGCTTAAAAGTAAACAACTTGTTCGCGACCCATGTCAGCGCCAACGCTTTTAGTTCTAGCAGCTTATGTTGCATTTCGGTGCGCTGGGTCACGATGCGGCAAAGCCAGCGTCAGCACTTAGATTTTCCGGCTTTTCGGTTTTAACCACTCGACCTGGATAACCTTTGAAGTGAGGAATACCTTGCTCATAGTCGAGGAATTCATCTTCATCAGAGCAAAGCACCGCATCACTTGAAATAAATGCACCAGCCAATTCCTCCTGACCTCTTAGTTCTGGATACCACCAACCATGCGGAACCCGCAGATGGCCTGACTTCATGTTCTGTTGCACCGACAATTGCGCGGAAACCTCGCCAAAGGCCGTTTGCAACTTGACCCAATCGCCATCAACCAGACCTTCTTTACCTGCATCGGCAGGATGAATAAACACACTGGGAAGAGGGCAACGCTTGCGCAACTCATCAATGTTGCGTTGTCCAGTCTGAAAAAACGGATCCTCACGCACACCGGAAAACACAGCATACGGGAACTCCTCGCTAAGCGCAGGCCCTTCCCGGTAGTAGGGGACAGGATCAAAACCCAGATCTTTGAGCACTGAAGATGCAAGCTCGACTTTACCTGACGGCGTGGCAAAGCCGGTTTTTCGATACTTTCTAAACTGGGGCGCCTGAATCTCCATAAACGTTGCTTGTTCAAACTCACTGAACGTCCTTCCAGACCGAGACAGGCGATGATCTAATAACTGCTCAAGATTTTCCCAGGGGAAGCGATCGGCAAAACCAAATCTAACCCCAAGATCACGCCAAAACTGAAAAGTGCTGGTAATCCCCTGGTCAGGTTCAATAGCCTTTTGTGATAGGGACAAGCGCGTAGTCCAACTCCAACTATCAGCAACGTGGTTTCGCTCACTGAACACATCTCCTGGCATCACGTAATCTGCCAACATCGCCGTAGGGGTCATGAATATTTCATGAGCCACAATCAGTTCCTGATTCAACATGCCTTTAAGTATTTGATGTTGGTTGGGATAGCTCATTAACGCATTGTTGCCCAGGACAAAGAACGCCTTCACGTCATAAGGGTCGCCGTGTGCCATAGCCCGAAACACATTGGATGGATTAGCCATATGGCAACCCATTACCAGATCAGCGTAAGGATAACCCCAGACTCGTTCAGTGGGCTCTTTGAGCATCTCGGCAACCCGGTAGGTATAAACGGGATGATCGTTAAATCCGAGTTGCTTGGCTTTTTGCTCAAACGGCAGTTCTTCATGTAGCGCAAGCTCTGATTCAGGGATGTAACTTTGATTAAAACCACCCAGCGTCTCACCACCAACCACATCCAGATTACCGGTCACCGCCCGTAAAATAGAATGTAAGCGAATTGCTGAGGTTGAGGATATCTGCATGTCAGTGATCGGCGTCCAGGGAATAATCGCCCCGTCAGAGGTTGCATACATTCTCGCAGCCTGGGCAATCAACTCACGCTCAACACCTGTGATCGCCTCAACCCGCTCAAGGGGGTACTCGTCTACCCGCGCTTTGAGCTCATCGAAACCCACGCACCAATCACGCACAAAGGCCTGATCGTACAGTCCTTCATCAAAGATCACTTTTAACCAGCCAAGACACATGGCCGCATCTGTGCCAGCGCGCAGACTTAAATGCAGATCTGCCACCTCGGCTTGATCAGATACTCTGGGATCAAGCACAATCACTTTCGCTCCGCGCGCACGAGCAGCGTTGATTTGATTGTATATGGGTGTCCAGGAATGCTTTCTTGGATTATGACCAAACAGCACAATACAGTTGGTGTTCGCGAAATCGCCCATCGGAAACCAGCCATAGGTCAGTTTATTCACCGCGGCAGTGTTTCCAGCACAAAGCGACACACCGCTAATCCAGTTAGGCGACCCCAACAAATTCATAAAGCGGCGATCCATGGCATGAGTGGTTTGCGTATTCCATCCTGAAGTAGAGACTGCAAAGCTTTCTGGGCCGTATTGAGCAACGATGTTCTTTAACTTTGCGGCAATCTCATCCATTGCTTGCTCATAAGATATCTCTTGCCACTTATCTTCGCCACGGGCACCCACACGTTTTAGCGGCTTACGCAGCCGGTCCTTATGGTTGTGAATAGCCGGGGCAGCCACGCCCTTAAAGCAAATATTGTTCGCCAACGCCGGGTTATCATGTGCAATCACTCGCTTTACTTTGCCGCCTTCCGCCTCAGTGCGTAGCTGACAACCAATATCGCAAATAGTACAAACGGAATATTTCGCTTCAGAACTCATACAGAACCTTTTTGTTACCTCGCCGCGAGCGGCTGTTTCAGTGTTTCTAGCATGTCATCTAACCCAGCCCGACCGCTATGACCAAGCCTGGCAACCAATTCTGATTGCACCTGCATCCATAACGGCACCGCCTTCTTGAACACCGCCTGCCCCTTTCGAGTGAGATGAATGGTTCTCGTTCGTGCATCATCGCCTACCTTCATCTGCACCAAACCCATTTTTTCTAACACCCGAACATTTCGCCCTAACGTACTACGGTCTTGCTGACTGGCTGCACTCAACGCTTTTAATGAGGGGTTCTCTAGCGTACGAATTATGTGTAGCTGAGAAAACTGTGTAACACTAATTCCAGAGGGCGCCATCGCGTCATCGTAGATTTGTGTCAACCGCTGAGCAGCGCTACGCAAGTCAATGCATAAGCAAGTATCTTTCGGCATATTTACGGGTACCTACCCTTTTTAATACATGTATATACCCACATTATGCCCGGAAAGTAAAGCGTCCTTAAAGGCCACTAACGCTAATTCAGTGCGATAACTTCAGCTTGGCGCTGCACAGCACGCAAATAGTCATTAATACCACCGACCTGGACCTGCATTGAAGAGCCATCGATCAAAGCAGTAATAAGCCGAACCTTAGTTGCCCGCGCATCTGCTGGTAGGTCTGGATTTAGTTCGGCAAGCATGACGTCTAGCGCCGCATAAAAATCGCCATAGATTGAGCGATATAGCTTTTTGAACCCGGGATGATGGATGCCAAGCGTCGCCAACAGTGAAAACAAGACACCACTATCTCCGCGCCACCGCGATACGAGACTCTTAACCATTTTGCGGAAACGCTCAATAGGTTCTGGCGCATCAACGCTGAGAGTAAGCAGATCTTCGTCGGCTGCATCCTGAAAGACCTGTAACACCAGCAAATCCTTGGTTTTAAAATAGTATTGCAAGTTGCCTAGCTTGATCCCGATATTATCCGCAAGCTCACGCAATACGAGGCCCTCGTAGCCCTTTGCAACAAGCGTGCTCCGCGCTTCATGAAGAATCTTGTCTCTAGTGGAGAGACCTTTTTCTGAGTGGTTAGTTGATTTCATTTTTAGGTCATTGACATATTAGGTCGTGGACCTATAATAGCGCAGCACACTTATCCTAGATAGGCTCCCGCCATGGAAATTGTCCCAGCTACCGCTGAACTGCGTGAGAAATATGCCGCCGAGGTACCAGAACTCGTCTGGGCTACTGGCCCGGTTTCCTATGAATACCACTTTGCTGAACGCGCAACCTTCGATGCTGTGGTAGCTGCTTCCTGGTTGACCGATGGCACCTTGTTCGCCGCAGAAACCAGCTGGTTAGCCATTTCCGATGAAGCGTTACTTGGCATCGAGATTGGCATGGCGGGGTCCGAATTTAGGCCACGACAACATGCCCTTGGAACGGTTTGGCAAGAACTGCTCGAAAGTAATCGGGTTGCTGCTGAGGACATTCCGGGCATCCTCGAGCGCTCTGAATACGCAAGCTGGCTCAACCCCGTGATTGATGCCGATACCTATTACATTCATGCGATTTCCGTGAAACCACAAGCTCGCGGCAAACGCATTGGCTTTCATCTGATGGACCGGGCAATTCAAGCTGCCAAAAAACAAGGCTACAAAAAGTTTCAATTAGACGTGTTGTCTGACAACCCCGCCGTCGACTTCTATCGAGCCATGGGTCTTGAACTGCTCGCAGAAACCCGTGCACCACGACCGATGGAATTTGGCATCCCAACAGAATATCGCATGGGTATGACATTGAAATGAGTAAACTTCTCTACAAAACCATAAACCCCATTGTCAAAACGCTACTCAAGTCACCTTTTCATGGACTGATGAGCGACAATACCTTGCTGCTTGAATTCGTCGGCCGAAAATCAGGGCGAAGCCTCTCGACCCCCATTAGCTACCACATTCACGATGGTGCGGCACACTGCATGACGTCTAGGGAATTCGCCTGGTGGCGTAATCTGACGTCAATCAAACCCGTAACCATTACCATTAAACGCCAGGCCATCCAATGTACCCCTGTGGTAGAAACCACTGATGTCGAGTTAATCGCCCGAGAGTTAGATGCGTTCCTTCGCGCGGTACCAAGAGACGCCGCTCATGCAGGCGTTCGCCTTGATAAAGACGGCGCGCCCGATCCACAGGATGTGATGCAGGCGGCGCAAGGGATGGTGTACTTAAAGTTCCCACTTTAGAGTTTCTATGACAAAAAAATTCAATCCGACTGAATTGCAGGAATTCCTCAACAAGCCGCGTCTCGCTATCTTGCTTTATCACGGTAAACGACCAGCTCCCATTGGCGTCCCCGTGTGGTTCGATTGGGACGGCAAAACCGTACACATGTTTGCAGGTAGAACCAGCGCCAAGGTGAAGCAGCTACAAAACAATCCAGAAATCTCTGTATTGATTACGAATGATGTGGGTGAGCCAGAAGGCTGGGTGGCGTTTGACGGCCGGGCTGAGTTAAGTGATTTTACGAGTGATAGCTGGCAAAAACTTTTAGACAAAGTTGCGCCGCGCTACTGGGACATGAGCCAAGACTCCTTGAAGACTGAGATCGATAACTGGCGCACGATTCCAGAGGCGTTTATCGCCATCAGCTTAACACCTTCCAGCATTCGTAGCGGCTCATAAATCTAAATCAAAAACTTATTATTCCAGTAATTCTTTATACGCTCTTCACCTGATACTCAGGTTGATTTGCGATTCTTCTCGCACTCAAGTCACTGGGATTTTTGATGGGTATCCTGGACACCATCTCGCGGAAGATCTTTACGCAAGTTCACGGCAACAATCTGGTGTACAACACTTGCTGGGAAGATCCGAGTCTTGATCGAGAGGCGTTGGCGATAAAACCGGATCATCGCATCTTGATGATTACCTCTGCCGGTTGTAACGCACTAGATTACCTATTAGACAACCCAGCACATATTCAGTGTGTGGATCTCAATCCGCGCCAAAACGCTCTCTTACAACTCAAACTCGCTGCAATACGTAGCGTTGATCATAAAACCTTTTTCCAGATGTTTGGCAAAGGTTATTTGGATGATCCTGAGGCGGTTTACCATCAGCAGATTCGCCCGGCGCTAGCAGAGAAATACCGCCCTTACTGGGATCGAAAGATTAAAATGTTCTCCCGCGGCCCAATCACCCGTTCTTTCTACTTTCGAGGTACAACCGGATTATTCGCTCGATTGGCCAACGTTTACATCAATTTTCGTCGCGCTCGAACCGCCATCCTCAATATGTACGAGCTAGAATCCGCTGAGGAAAGAGAGCAGCACTATAATCGCTATATTAGTCACCTGATCTGGACCGATTTGCTAAGGCGACTGCTAGGCTACGATGCCACCTTGTCATTGTTAGGTGTACCCAAACCACAACGACAGCAGCTAGAGAACAACTATCAGGGCGGCATTGTTCAGTTTATGGAAGACAGCCTTAAGGCTGTGTTTGTGAAGCAATCACCGCGACACAACTATTTCTGGCGACTCTACCTGTTTGGTGCCTACACAGAGGACTGCTGTCCAGAGTATCTAAAACCGGAGAATTTTGACGTGCTCCGGGACAGAGCCGATAAGATCAGCACCTATGACGGCAGCATCCTCGACTTCTTGCAACAGAATGAAAGCAAGATCCACCGCTTTGTATTACTCGACCATATGGACTGGCTAGCAACTTACGGCAAGCCAATTCTTGAAGCAGAGTGGCAGGCCATTGCAGATCGCTCTGCCAGAGACGCTCGTATCCTCTGGCGCAGTGCTGCCATGGAAGTGGATTTCGTAGATCCTATCCACGTTAAGCTAGAAGGTGAGGCTAAACCACTAGGGGATGTCTTACACTACAACACGGCACTAGCGTCAGAGCTACACGAAAAGGATCGAGTACATACTTACGGTAGCTTTTACATTGCTGATTGGAAAGTATGAGCCTGATTACCGATGTCAAAACGATCTTTCATCTGGCGTTTACACCCAGAGATGGCAGCAGCCATGAAGAACGACTAGAGAATTTCTATTCCGAGCAAGCGGAGGGTTATGATCACTTTCGCAAAAAGCTTCTACATGGTCGTGAGAACACAATAGCGGCGCTCAAGTTCCCTGACAATGCAGTTGTGGTGGACATCGGCGGCGGTACCGGCGCTAACCTTGACGCCTTGAGCTCAATTCAAGCCAACGCCATCAGTCATTGGACTTTAGTAGACCTTTGCCCTTCTCTATTAGAAATCGCAAAAACCAAAATCGATGCAAACAACCTTGCGTTCGCAACAATTGTCAAAGCCGATGCTTGCCACTGGCAACCGCCTGAACCAGTAGATGTCGTATTATTTTCTTATTCAGCGACGATGATCCCTGATTGGCTCGGTGCTTTTGAAAATGCGTATCGAATGCTCAAGCCTGGCGGTCAGATCGCGGTGGTGGATTTTTACGTTTCGCGGAAATTTTCTGAGGGCCCAGTCAACCATAGCGCCTTGACCCGACACTTTTGGCCTTTTTGGTTCGCCTGGGATAACGTTTTTATTAGCCAGGATCACCTGCCATGGCTACAAAGGCACTTTGCTCAAACGCACCTTGTAGAATCTGCGGCAGCCTTACCTTATCTACCCTTTACTAGAGTCCCCTACTACGCATTCATTGGTCAAAAACCAAACAGCCAGCTAGCTTCAGAGCAGTAGCCACTTGTTAGCGTAAGCCTTATGATGGCAGATCACTCTCGCCTTGCGCTTGTCATGGAAGATGATCCCAAACAGATCGCGCTGAACGAAATCGTTAGCTCACTGAGTCATGATTTCAGAGCGCCACTACGTCGGGTACGGCAGTTTCTAGCGCTTATAGAGCGGAAGCATGGCGCAGACTTCGATCCTGAGACCACCACCTGGCTTGAGTTCATTAATGAAAATACCCACCGCATGCAACTCATGATTGATAGCTTGACTGAGCTCAAAGACGTTGCTCATTTCGAGGGTGAAACCCAGGTGGTGGACCTACAAACGCTCGTCGATGAGTTGCTCAAGAGCCTCAATAATTTCATGGCCGAGGCAGATGCGATCGTTACGGTTGCCGCGAACTTACCCAGGCTTGAAACAATACCTGAATTACTCTCTTTACTGATTCACAAACTTATTCAACATGCCATCCAGCAGCAGACGGAAACTAACCAAAAGCCGATCATTCACCTCAAGTTCGAAATCGAAGGCAAGCACGCGGTATTGCACATCCAGGACAACGGACCTGGTATTGAAGCAGAATTGTTACCTAATGCACTCGAGTTGTTTAATGAAATCAACACGGCGGACGCTAAAAGTACAGACGCTATCGGTTTAGCGGTATGCAGACACATAGCCGCACGCCTTGGTACTAACTTAAAAGTGACATCAACCGCAGGGGTCGGCAGCGACTTCGCCATAAAACTGCCCCTTGCTTAGGTCGCAGGTTGTGCTTCGACCCCGCTCGATTCAAAAAATTCTAACTGCCCGCCCCGGATGACTGGCCGATAAACTTTATACCCCTGCCAATCATAAAGCTGCTGGTGCTCCTTACTCAGCATGACTTCAGAGTAAGCAGATTGCAGCGTATCGTCAGCCGCCTGATTCGCCACATCCTCCACCCCGCCCAACCCCGAAAGTAATACGGTTGGTTCACCGAACCAGGCCTGGCGTTGCTGCGGCCGCGCCTGCCATAACGCTAAGTAGATTTTACGAGCTGCAGCGACGTCTCCGCTGACCATCAACAAGTCGGCAAACTTCAGGTCAAGGAGGTCTGGAACCTCAAGTTTGTTTAGAGCTGCAATTTTATTGGCGCGAATCATCGAACGCGTAGCCCAGCGGAGAAAATCACGGTCCGCCAGGCCTATCCTCGCCAGAGCCACTAACAAGTTCACCTTGTCTTGGGGTTTGAGTACCTTCAACGAAGCACCATCACGATACGCTTCAGCGGCCTGAGTAAAAGCACCTGAAGCGATTAGCGCGTCGCCATAGGTTCGATAAGCCAGATAATATTCATCGCTGTGTACAGCATCTTCCAAACGGATTTGAAAGGCCGCCTTTGCTGCGTGTAGGGCATTGGATTGAAGGCGCCGGGCGAGATGATCATTTACCAAATGGTCTAATTCGGGTGCCGCCTGTAACGAGGGAACAGAATCGGCAAGGGCGTATGACCGGCAGAGGAGGAGTACTATCAAGCAAAGATACTTCATAGCCTGTATTGTTTCTAAACCTAATCATCAAGCAATCAGCCCGGATCGGTTTGAGCGATTTAGATTCGATTATTTCGCTGCTGAACCACAATTTTTGTCTACTTAACTTCCTCCGAACCGTGAGGTAGCATCAAAGCAAACCCCGAGGGAGCGTCCACCATGTTTGCCATGAGTCAATTAATCCAACGCCTGAGCAAAACTCAACCCAACATGATTGCTACGTCTATGGATGATCGAAGTCAAACCTGGGCTGAATTTGAAATCAAGATTGCACGTTTTGCAGGCGGCCTGCAGAAGCTTGGGGTTCAGGCCGACACATCCGTAGCAATTTTGGCGCTCAACAGCGATCGCTACTTTGAGTTTATGTTCGCTGTCCCCTGGGCGGGTGGCGTGTTTCAGCCAGTGAACACTCGCCTGGCAGGACCAGAAGTAGAGTATTGGCTAAGTGACTCCGAAGCTGAGGTCGTACTGGTAGACACGGCATTCGCAGACCTCATCGATTCTATTCGCGGCAGTCTGCCAAAGGTTAGGCATTTTATCTTTGTAGATGAAGGCAAAGTGCCGGAGTATTGCATGGCATATGAAGAACTAGTTTCGGCAGAGCCCGTGCCCGACGCGGGTCGTGGTGGAGACGACGTTGCTGGCCTTTTCTATACCGGCGGCACCACGGGAAGATCCAAAGGCGTGATGTTGACTCACAACAATCTCGTGATCAACGCCATGCAAGGCGCGCCTCTATTGAACTGTTTGCCAGGCGATAGAATTTTGCACGTTGCACCCATGTTTCACATTGCTGATGCCTTCATTTGCATGACGTCAGCGCTAATTAGCGGCTCTAATTACTTCCAGCCGGGGTTCGACCCAGTTGCCACGATGCAAGGCATCCAAACACACAAGATCGAACGCATGGTGATGGTGCCAACGATGATTAATATGTTTGTTAATCATCCGCAAATTCGCGACTTTGATCTGACGAGCTTGCGTGCAGTGTTATATGGCGCGTCACCCATGCCAGAAGCAGTAATCAAAAAGGCCATGGAAGAATTGCCAAATGCGAAGTTTTATCAGGCCTATGGACAAACCGAAGCCGCACCGGTGATCACCGTACTAGATTGGGAGCGGCATGCGTTTGAGGGTCCACTGGCGGGCAAAATCAAAGCGGCGGGCCAGGCCGTACTGGGCGTTGACCTTACCATCATGGATGAAAACCACAATGCAGTTGCGCCCGGGGAGGTTGGCGAGGTGTGTATGCGCGGCCCTAATGTTATGAAGGGTTACCGTAATATGAGCGAGCAAACCGCAAAAACGCTAGTTGATGGTTGGTTACACACTGGTGACGGCGGCTATATAGACGAGGATGGATTCTTATTTATTGTTGACCGCGTTAAGGACATGATCATCTCTGGCGGTGAAAACGTTTATTCCGCAGAAGTTGAAAACGCGCTGTATCAACATCCGGCAGTCAACCAGTGTGCTGTCATCGGCATTCCTCATGAAAAGTGGGGTGAGCAGGTACACGGGATTGTAGTGTTACACGAGGGTCAAACCACCAATGAAGAAGAACTCATTGATCACTGTAAATCACTGATTGCCGGATTCAAGTGCCCGAGATCCGTGACGTTCCAAGATGAACCGCTGCCGCTCTCTGGCGCAGGAAAAATCTTAAAGACCGAACTTCGTAAACCTTATTGGCCTGAAGGCGAGAGAAACGTCAATTAGATCAGGATTGTTGCGGACAAAACCCCGCTTGATGAATGTATAAGCGGGGCCGGCCTTGTTCGATCTTAAATACGTTGGTCGCCACCATAATTTGGCCACCAGCCTTTTCATAGCAAATCACCGCGGCCGACGACTCACTAATGGGGCTAATCACCGGATCAACAAAGCTAACGTGACCCTGGTCCGGATTACCCAGAATATTCTGCCAACTGTTGAGAATCGCTTCTCTGCCAATTAGCGCCGGCCAACCAGGGTGCAAACACACGGGTTGGCCTTCTTCACACCAGATATGTGCCATGGCGCTAAAATCTTTGGCTTCAAAAGCCAGATAAAACGCCTCGTTTGCAAATTCGTAGTGTTGAAGATCGCTCATGGATTTATGGCTAGGCGTACTGGGGCAGGCAGGTGCGCTCCATTTCTTCACGAATCACCGCGGGGATTGGAATCGCTCGTCGTGCATCAAGGTCCATACATAGACCTGCATGATCGCTAATACCTAACAGTTCTCCTGATTCTTTGGCAAATATCCAACGGCGAGTATGCCGCCACTTTTCACCATAAGCCACATCTGCACTAAGGGAAACAATGGTATCGCCGAGTTTTGGCCGACGCCAATTGACGCTGCGAATTTCCATCATGGCAAAGCTATAGCGACGACCATGTTCATCCCGTTGTACCGGCGGACCCATTTTCTTTAAGTCCTGACCAGGCTGTGGCCGGAACAGGACGAACATCGGAT
Organism: Pseudomonadales bacterium; assembly: GCA_046290215.1. Lineage (GTDB taxonomy): Bacteria > Pseudomonadota > Gammaproteobacteria > Pseudomonadales > Azotimanducaceae > JAHRVQ01. The sequence continues at coordinate 31,092 of JBKAGC010000010.1, forward strand.
CCACTTCTTCTTTTAGGCGACCCTCGCTATCACAGTCTTCTTCTAGCACCAGCCCCTCGCGGCGGCCATTAATGCTATGGGGAGACGCCTCTTCCGGCATAAGTGCCGCAAGCTCAGCAAACGAAACTTGCTTTGGCGGCAATAAGTTCAAAGTTCGTGGCCGACCATACTCTGGCACCTCTACCTGCAAGGATTTAACCAATGTCGGGTCGACGCCTTCAATTGGTAAAAACTGCTCGGTTTCCACATCAACCAAATTGCTTGTCATAACAAAAGCTGCAGCAACATCGTCGCTATCGAGGTTTCGGATCTCATAGTAACCCGACATGCCATCGTTGCCTTCAATAGTGATCAAGCCACCAAAGACACCGAGCCTGGCACCAGCGAACTGCTCCTTATGGAAACGATTGTAAGTGTCAGTACGGCGTAACGCCTCACCCTTACCAGCAACCACACCAAGGCTAGCTAGTAACTTAAAGTGTGCTTTTGCCGCCCGTGACACATAAAACCTGACGTTCATATGACCAAGGGAATCAATTTCAGACTCCTTGACCACCGACTCTTGCAATAGGCTTAAATCGCCCTGCGTCACTCTCTGCTCGCTCATTTCTGGTCCCGCTAAACTATTGAGAACGCATCCTATTCGCTAGGAGCACGGGCTTCAAAAACTATCGGTGCGGGGAATTACCGGTTATAAGCATGAAAATTACGAGAAACCCAGCGAAAGTAGATTTTGTACCGGTTGATATGGCTCCTCTAAGTGGGCGATATCCTCTGCCTCTAGCTCAATCGCCGTGGCCTCGATCAACTCATCCAGTTGAGTCAGTTTTGATACGCCCACAATCGGTGCGGTGACTTCTGGTTTGCTTAGCAGCCAGGCGAGTGCGATTTGGGCAGGCTTCTTGCCATATTTATCAGCCAGGGCAACCACGCGTTCTGCCACTGTAAATACATGTTCACCATGATACAAAGATTCAGTTCTTTGTCGGTCTGCGCCCTGAGATCGCGCGGTGCTACCACCAGCAAAGCCCCCTTGATAAGCCCCAGTGAGAATGCCCCGTGCCAGTGGCGACCAGGGCATCAACCCCACACCGGTGCTGGCGCAGTATGGATTCATCTCCCGTTCTTCTTCGCGGTAAACCAGATTGTAATGATTTTGCATGGAGATGAACCGCGTCCAACCGTTCATCTTCGCCGTGAGTTGCAACTCCGTGAACTGCCAGGCAAACATCGAAGAACCACCCAGGTACAACACCTTGCCTGCCTTAACGAGGTCGTGAAGCGCCTCCATCGTTTCCTCAATGGGCGGATGAATATGGCCAGGGACACCATGGGGATGACGATGGATGACCAGGTGATCAATGTAATCCATACCCAGCCGTTTTAAGGACGCATCCACGCCCTCCATAATATGCTTGCGCGACAGACCTCCCATGTTAGGCCCGGCACCCATAGGCATCGCCACTTTTGTTGCTAATACATACTCTTCGCGCGGCGCTAATTCGCGCAAAATCTTACCCACCACTTCTTCTGAGGCGCCAAGACCGTAAATGTCTGCACAATCAAAGTAAAACAACCCCTTTTCAAGCGCTGCTTCTAAAATTGGCCTGGCCGCATCAATATCCAGCGTCCAATCACCTTGATGACCGCGTCCAGGGACTCCGAAGTTCATCGTGCCTAGACACAACTCGGAACCACGCAAACCACTCTTGCCAATTTGAACCGGCTTTAACATAGCAACTCCTCGATTTGCGCTGACTATAACCAATGCGCCAGGGCCTCGTCACCTATCGCGACGGCTGATAGCCAACTTCGCTCGCATCGGTTTGAGCGAATTCCACCTTCTAATACCAAACAAAATTCGATTGAATCGTTGCCTGTATAGCGCGCCAAGATTATTTACCCAGGCTGTTTGGTAGGCTGCCTGCAACAACAATCAAGAACGATCACCGCTACCATGAAAACCTTTTTGCTCTGTCTCAGCCTTATCGCTTCTTCTCAGGTAATGGCGGTCACGCCGATCGAGCCAAACCCACCTACGCGTTCTGAACCCTTCGACATAATTGATCTGTCAGAGGCACACCCCACAAATATCGCCACTGGTTGCGGTACACAATCACGCCCAAAAGCTGACCACAATAATTCGAGTGAGAACAACGTCCTGTTTAGCATCATGCTTGCGGCACGGGAAAGCGGAGTGGAAGTGGAGTTGGTGGAAGAAGATATTTGCTTGAATTGAGCACGCCCTTGCTGCGGCCAAACAGCGATGATTAACGTTAGATATATCCCGCAATACACTGTATTCTAAAGCAAAAATCACCAACACAGTGCGCCCGCCTCTACCAGCGACGCGGCAGTTTCGCTTATGAATTCACACTGCAGCATTCCAACGGAATGGATCCGAGTCGGCTTGTCGTCAGCGATTCTCTGCTTTCTGCTACTTAACGCACCCACCACTTTTGCTGCCGCGAAACTCGCCGACCAGCGCAACGTGATTTTCGATCGCTACACCACTGAAGATGGACTTTCACACACTGCCATTACCGCGATCACCCAAGACAAATACGGATTTATGTGGATTGGCACCCAGGAAGGACTCAACCGCTTCGATGGCTACAAGTTCGAGAACTTTTACCATCGCGATGATGTTGAGGGGGCGATTTCTAATAATTCTATTAATGTGATCGAAGAAGGTGCTGACGGAAACCTTTGGGTAGGAACTGACAATGGATTGAATTTGCTCAATATTGACACTCTGGCTTTCATCCCGGTGTCCATTCGTAATGAAAGCAAAGAGACGTTCCAAGTTCTTTCCCTACATGAAGACTCTAGTGGAACATTGTGGATTGGCACCAGCAGTGGATTGTTCTCGAGACCAGCAGGCATCAAGCCACACCAAAATTCGACCATTGTTGCCGGAGTCGACAGAATTGAAATCCGCGACATCATCGAAGACAGGAGAAACATAATATGGGTAACTACCGATATAGATGGCCTTTTACGCTACGACAAAGAGACTAATCGACTACTTAAACACAGCAGTTCATTAGCGGGAGCAAGGTCTATCATCCAACTACCAAACGGTAGCGTCTGGGTTGCCAATACAAGCGGTGGAATAGCATATCTAGACTCTAAACTTAGCCTACTAAGTTCGCACAATTCGCTCACCGGTACAGACGCTAGACTCCCTGAAAATCGCGTACGAAAGTTTCTTGTCGACAAACAAGGTGAAATTTGGGTTGGTACGGCAGGAGGCTTACATCTGTTCGATAAGAACACCAGCAATTTCACTCTTTACGTCCATGACGATACTAACCCAGACTCTCTTAGCGACAACAATGTCACGGACATGTACCAAGACTCTGGAGGAGTCATCTGGATTGGAACTTATCATGGTCTCAGTAGATTCAATGCCGAGACCCTTTCCTTTCCAAAATTTCGCAGCGCAACTCACGAAGGCCTTCGCAGTGATGCTACCACTTCATTTACGCAGGGCATGGGGGACGACGTATGGATTGGAACGTTCGGTGGTCTCCACCTCTGGGATTCTGCACAGAGACGGTTTAAGCATTTCACAGCAGACGAGTACGGATTGTCTGACAATCGAGTGATGTCTCTTCTTGCTATTGAAGACACACTATGGATTGGCACCATGAGGGGAGGAATTAACATACTCAAGGATGACGAAATATTCGCACTTCTTGAGCATGACTCTCTTGACGAAGCCTCTATAAGCTCAAACTCTGTGAGTACTATCTACCGCGACAAAAACGGAGACATCTGGGCAGCAACATATGGCGGTGGAGTCAACAGGTACATTGGTAAAGGTAGATTTGAGAGGTTCCCAAAGCCCTCCTTGCCTGAAGGAAAGTTCGGCAGCCTTAGAACACTAGACATCGCTGAAGACGACAATGGAAATCTCTGGATTGCAACCGATGGGGGTGGAGTAACAGTTTTGAATCCAGCCACTGGAACTACTACCAACATCACACATGACGCAAACACCGAAAACTCTATATCGAGCGATAATATCACCACGATCTTACATCACAAGGGCGAAATGTGGATCGGAACCAGAGATAGTGGTCTAAATCGTTTCAATCCATCTACAGGTAAATTTACCTATTATGGTCGCACAACAGGATTGGCAAGCGATGTAGTGTACGGAATGCTTGTAGCAGCCAATGGTGAACTCTGGATTAGCGGAGGAAGAGGTCTATCAATTCTAAATCCACTGTCCGGCTCTGTAAGAATTTACGATTCAACACACGGACTCCAAAGTGACGACTTCAATAGCGGCGCCTATGCGAAGCTTTCGGACGGAACATTTATTTTCGGAGGCAATAACGGATTCAATGCGTTTTATCCAGAGAAGATTCAAAGCAATGAGCACATTCCTCCAATAAGAATCACACAGTTCTCTAAGTTCAATAATCCAGTCCAGTTAGATTCTCCCATCTACAAAACCGAACGTATCGAATTGAGCCACCGGGATTCAGTCTTCGGCTTAGAATTCGCCGCCATGGACTTTACCGCCCCACGTAAAAATCGTTTTCGTTATCGGTTAGAAGGATTTGATAGAGACTGGACAGAAGCCATAGACACCCATCAGGTTACCTACACTAACCTCGACGCTGGCAACTATCTCTTTTCGCTTCAAGGTTCAAATAATGATGGCGTCTGGAACGAGTCAGGGACGTCGCTAGAAATTATTGTTCACCCGCCAATTTGGGCGACCTGGTGGGCTTACGCAATTTATCTGGCTATTGGACTCGTGCTTATTCGCCAGGCACTCGAGGCTAATCAAG
>JBKAGC010000011.1:0-35262 GCA_046290215.1 Pseudomonadales bacterium
ATAAACGGTCTGCTGTGCAAGAAAATCAGGTAAACACCTGACGAATGGGTGATGCGCTGGGTTTTAGGATTGCCAGGGTAGTGGCCAGGCGAAAACATGGTAGTCTGGCAAAAAAACATTCTCAGGAGCCTGTGGTGCCGGGGCAGACGATCCTTATCATCGATGACCATGCGTTGTTCCGGGCAGGTGTTCAGGCGTTAATTTCTGTGGAGCTGCCCGCCTTCACGCTAGTAGAAGCGGACAACACGCTCGATGGCCTCGAACTATTGCACCAGTCGAACATCGACCAGATTATCCTTGACTACGAACTGCCGGATTCTGACGGCATCACTTTCTTAGCTCAATTGCGCGCATCCGGGTTTGAGCAGCCGGTGACGATATTGACAGGGATCCAAACCGCGTCGATTGTTGACCGGGCTTTATCTGCTGGCGCGAATCAAGTGCTGGCCAAGCTTGGTGACGGCACAGAGCTGATCAGAGCACTTACCCAGCCTGAAAAGTCACTGGTGAGTGAGACATTTAGCACCTATAGCGTCGGCGCTGAATTGTTCAACTCCCTGACCAAAAGAGAAAAGGAGGTGCTACATATATTAATAGATGGTGCGAGCACCCAGGAAATTGCCACGCAGCTCGATGTGTCATTTAAAACCGCGGAAACGCACCGTACCCGGATTATGGCGAAGTTTGACGTGCACTCATATCCCGAGTTGATTGCCAAGTCGAAGCAACTCGGGATCACCTGAGATGAATCAAGCGCTGGCCATTGAGAAAGCCATTTTGCTGTTGCGGCAGGCACCTGCCTCAATGCTTGGCGGCTTGATGATTGCCGTGACCATACTGCTGGTGTTTTGGGGTGTCGCACCGCAAGTCACGCTTCTTGGCTGGTTTAGTGCGTTTCTGCTGGTGAACGGGGCCAGGCTTTATATCTGGCTACAACACAGAGCGCTGGACAATCCTCAGGATGCATTGATCTTTCAAGCCAAGCTGGATGTGCTGCTGGTGATTTCTGGGGTGGTCTGGGGTGCTGGGATCTGGTTGCTCTACCCTAAAGAGAATCCTTTGATGCTAGGCATCATGGTGGCTATTTATGCCGGTTTGATTGCTGGCGCCATTGGTGCGCTCGCGCCTTCCTCGCGTAGTTATCTCATGTACTGCATACCCATCGGCGGCAGCTTGATCTTAATGCTGTTGTTAGACTACCCCAATATGCCGCTGGTAATGCCGCTGGGTTTAGGCATTTTTTGCGGGGTTTGCTACCTTTACACGCGCAATATGGAAAGCACCATTGATCGATCGATTGAGCTGCGTTTTGAAAATCAAAACCTGATTAGTGAGCTTCAAGATCGTGAAGTCCAACTCAGCCATGCGGCAGCAGCTGCACAGGATGCGAGTGACGAAAAGTCTCGTTTTCTGGCGGTGGCGAGCCATGACTTACTGCAACTCATGCATGCGCTGGAACTCTTTATGCGAGCGCTACGGGTTGAAACCGATCCCGATAAAATCGCTGGATTGGTGGGTAAGGCTGGTACCTCAACGACTTTGCTTTCAGAAATGCTGTCATCGCTGATGGACTTATCTAAACTGGATGCCAACAAAATCCAGCCTAACTTTGAGACAACCAGGCTCGCATCGGTGCTCACCCCCATCGTGGATGAGATGCAAGCCCTGGCGGCAGAAAAGCAGCTTTCCCTGGAGATGAGCATCGATGATGCGGATATCTACACAGATCCAAGGTTGCTGCAGCGCGTTGTGATTAATTTGATTAACAACGCCATAAAATATACGCCCAATGGCACCATTGTTGTATCGTCAGATATTTCTAGTGGCGAAACGAATGGTGTGGTCGTATTGATCGAAGATACCGGGATTGGCATACCGGCAAAAGAACTGGGGCTCATTACCAAAGAGTATTATCAGGTGGGCGGGAGAGGCTCATCTGGCCTGGGGCTTGGGCTCTCTATTGTTCGCAGGCTCAATCAATTGCTTGGTAATCGAATGACGATAACCTCGCAGGAGGGCAAGGGCACGACCGTCACTTTGACCATTCCTGTTTCGCGCTGGATAACAGCTTCGGGTAAGCCAAACTGCGCTGAGTAATCCCGGCAGTCACGATATAATCGGCCATGTCCCCGAGCTGGTTAAACTCTGCGACTCAACATTGCGAACGATTCATTTAAGCGGGAGGTTAGGCGAATGGCTATGGACCGGATTGCTGCGGGCCGGCGCCGCGGTAATCGGTTGGATTCTGGCAGCTTGCATCGGGGGTTTGTTCGGCTGGTGGCTCACACCTGTGGTTGAAGCAGGAGACACAGCGGCCTTCTCTGCCTGGGCGAGAGCCAGGACAGAGCAAGAAAATCCTGGCGCCTCAGCGATTGTCCTGATCGAAAATGGACAAGCGGTTCATCAATACTATTCCGCGGGTGTTGATGCAGACACGTTGTTTCCGGCGGCATCCATGAGCAAATTTTTTGCAGGCCTTGCGGTGATGGCGCTGGTGGACGAGGGTAAGCTGGATCTTGATGAGCCTGTTTCGAATTACCTGACTCGCTGGCAGTTGCCTGAATCTCAATTTGGTCACAATCAAGTGACGGTCAGGAGACTTCTCTCCCATACCTCCGGGTTAACCGATGGTCTTGGTTTTGGGGATTACCTGGCTGATGAAGAGTTGCCTACCCTCGAAGCATCACTTTCGAATCCCCGGGCGTCATCGAACGAGCCAGTACACATTCAGGTGGGCCAGGCGCCGGGCGAGTTTCTTTACTCCGGCGGTGGTTACCTGATCCTTGAATTGGTGGTGGAAGAAGTCTCAGGGCAAACCTTTGCAGAATTTGTTGGCGAGCGAATTTTCACGCCTATGGGGATGCAGCGCTCGACTTATCAATATCTGGGTGACCAGGATAACCGCGCAGAATCTTTTTATCCGGACGGCTCGGTTGCACCAACTTACCAGTACGCTTCAAACGCTGCCACGGCGTTGGCCACGTCTGCTGCAGATTTAACGGAGCTTGTCATGAGGCTAAATCGAGATGTGGCGGAGCGGATTCGCGCCCCCGAGGCTATGGCGTTCGGCTTTCCGATTTATGGTCTAGGATCGTTTTTGTTTGCACCCACCAGCTCTGGCGACTTTATCTTCGGCCATGATGGCGGCAATACTCCTGCCATTAACACTTCACTCAGAATCAATCCTGAGAACTGGGATGCGTTCATAATGCTGGAGTCAGGCCACCCGTCCCTGGCATCGGATATCGCGGCGGAATGGGTGTTATGGCAGACGGGATATCCTGACTTTCGCTCCACAGGTCGCGCACTGCTTAGTGCTTTGCTGCCGGCCGGGATGGGGAGTTTGTTGATTATTTTGCTGGGTGTTGCGGCGTTTCGCACGAGCAGGCCGCGTGGGTAAGTGGCGTGAGTGCCGGGGTATTGCTGAAGACCGCAAGATTCATGACATGGATCAATCACTGTAGACTGTCGATTCGCCTATATTAGTGGCGTTAACCGTCACGGGAGAGAATATTGCGTACTGCAGTTGCTGGAATCTGTCTGACGCTCGCGCTCACGGTGAGTGCGGCGAACACAAACGAGTCGGTGAACGAGCTGATGCAAGATCTTGGCAACACGATGTTGCGCATGTTGCCAGCGGCGTACAGCAAATCACCGGACCAGGTCTTACTGCTTGAGAATCTGGTCCGGCTCGAATACATGCTGGATGAGGCCGCACCACATTTTGACAAGGCCAATGACGGCGGTCAGGTGACCTTAACACTGTTGCAGGAGCGCTTAGCGGATGCCCGGGCGTATGGCACCAGCGGCAATCCGGCATTGCTGCAAACCACGTTGAGTGAGGCGTTTACTCTGTGTGCATCTTGTCACGTGCAAGATCGGGTGGAGCGGCGCGCCTTTGCTGCCACTGCAGGTCAAAACCTGGATGATTATCTGGCGGGTGAGTATTACTTTTTGACGCGAAACTACGATGCCGCATCGCAGTCTATGCAGAAGTATTTCGCGGCAACTAGCCGTACAAAGAATCAGGATATGTCTCATCAAGATAGTATCGTGCTGCAGCGAATGCTTACCATTGGTGTGGAAGTACAACGGGATCTCGCGGCCACAGCAACAGAGTTAAGTGGTGCGCTAAAACATCTTGATGCGGCAGATTACAATCACGGCAGAGTTGAAGACTGGATAAGTGTGTTGACGCGCATTGGCCGGGGCGATACAGGATTAAAGTCGCCCATTGGTCTCAGCATGACTGAGCTGGATGAGTTTCTTAGCCGTGATTGGCCAGACTTACGGACGTCACTAAACTTTAGCCAACAAGAAGCCTATTGGGTGATCGTTCGCGGTGAATTGAACCGCCACTTAAAGCTCGCCTCGGGTCAGAAACAACTGCCTAAGGTTTATTACTGGTTGGCAGTGGCCGATCGTGAACTGCAGTATCGTTTTTATGGTTCCTTGTCCCGGGCCTATCTTGAAGCCTGTGTTTATGAATATCCCGGTGATGCCTATGCCACCAGGTGTTTAGATGAATACGAGCTGTTGGTGTTGATCTCGTTCTCTGGTTCTTCAGGGACGTTTGTACCACCTGAGGTCAACGAGAAAATCAGCGAGATGCGAAAGCTGATTTTGGATCACTCGTCGTAACCACTACAATGGACTGAAGTTAAGCCCCTTCTAAAAGGAATCCGCTACAGTGAATAGATTACAACTCATGAAGCTTCATGCGCTGCTGGCGGCATTTGTTTTGCCGGTTGCATTGATGTTTGCAGTGACCGGTTCCCTTTATACCTGGGGTATAAAGGGGTCTTATACTAACGATACCTATGAGGTGAAGCTGGCAGCGCCGCTGCAAGCCGATCAGTCCAGTTTGCAAAGTCTTGCCAAGGCAGAGCTAGCACAGCTTGGTCTCTCAGAACCTGAGGGTCAGGCAAAGGTTAAGCGTGCTGGCGATCACTTTCTTCTAGAGTGGACTGGCTCTTCCAAGGACGTGATTCTCGAACCGGGCAGTAACCCGAAAGTTGCCTTGCTGACCATCAAACATACCACCTGGTATAGAAATCTGGTGCAGTTGCATAAGGCGAAAGGTGGCGACGTGTTTAAGGTGTATGCCGCCGCTTTCGCTGTGGCACTGGGGCTGCTGCTTGTATCCGGCTTAGTCATGGCGTTGCAGACGCCAAAGCTTAAAGGTGCAACCCTGGCAACCTCGGCGTTAGGCGTTCTCTCATTTTTGCTAGTGGTCTGGTTGAGTTAGCATTGGCAGCGATACCATAAGCCTTTAGTGACTATGTTTTGATTTCGCAATTACCCAAGTGGGTCGAGGTTGGCGCTTTGATTCTTGCCCTCATTGCTGGCTGCGTCAACGCCATCGGGCTGCTGGGCTTTGAGCATCAATCCGTATCGCATTTATCAGGTACGGCAACGATGCTGGGCACGGAACTCGTGCCGCAACTGGCAAGCTCGTCATGGCAACCTATCTTCCACTTACTCGGTGTGTTGTTCGCTTTCCTCGTTGGTGCCTCAACCGCAGGGTTTTTGTTGCATGGCTCCACGCTCAAATTAGGTAAGCATTACGACACCGCGCTATTCTTTGAGGCGGTACTACTATTGATTGCTGCCTGGTTTTTGGTCTCCGGCTCGTTTTACGGGCACTTTTTCGCTTCCGCTGCTTGCGGCTTACAGAATGCCATGGCCACCACCTACAGCGGTGCCATTATTCGTACCACTCATGTTACCGGTATTTTTACCGATCTTGGGATTATGCTGGGTGGTGTCTTCAGGGGTGAAGCGCTCGACAAACGTAAGGCGAAGCTGTTTCTGTATATTATTTTCGGGTTTGTCCTTGGCGGGATGCTCGGCGCGCTACTGTTTGCAAAAATTCAGTTCATGGCAATGACTGTGCCCGCCTCGGTCTGTGTGCTTTTGGCCTTTACCTATCGAGTCTACTTGCGAAGCCACCGATAAAAATTGTTGTAACGTTAGCGAGGGAGGCATGTTTGAGTAATTCGATGTTTGTGGCGATTCTCTGCGCACTGGCACTTATGGCTTCTTATCTCTTTTCCTACACGCCCCCTTTGCTTGCGTTGTTGATATTGATCATGAGTTTGCTGAGCTATGTTTACTACGCAATAGACAAGCGTGCCGCGCAAAAACAGCAATGGCGAGTGCCTGAAAACTTCCTCCATATGCTTGCATTGTTGGGCGGCTGGCCAGGCGCCTGGATCGCCCAGGAGCGGCTACGACACAAAACCAGAAAGACCAGTTTTCGCGTGGTGTTCTGGTTAACACTGTTTATCAATGGTGCAGCGATCGTCTGGCTACATACGCCGCAAGGTCATTTTCTGCTACGTGATAATATAAGTAGGCTCGATGCGCAGCTAGTAGCTCATATCCCGCACCGGGATACCAGGCAAGTTGGCCGCATGTTGATCCGTTTCTATGGGGATTTGCTATAGGGCACCTTGCACTGTTGTATATGATGAAGATATTTAGGAAGTGAACAAAATGATGAAAGGCAGTTGTTTGTGCGGCACCGTTACTTATTCTATAGATTGCGAACCACAATCCTATGGTCATTGCCACTGCCATACTTGTCGGAAGGCACACAGCGCGGCTTTCTCAACAGTGATGGGGGTGCCAAAAACTGCCTTTCAATGGGAGTCGGGTGAAGACCAACTGCGCGGTTATGAATCGTCTCCAGGTAAAACTCGTTACTTTTGTAGCAACTGTGGTTCGCAGTTGATTGCCAGTCGCGAGGAAAATGATTATGTGAACCTCAGGGTTGGTTCCCTGGATACCGAGATCTCCACAAGGCCCCAGGTACATTTTTGGTGCTCTGATGGCGCGAACTGGTATGACCCCCGGGAAAAATTACCCATATTGCCTAAAGGCGTTCCAGGATAAGCTGAATGAAAAATCTAATTAAGAACCACTTTACCGAGTTTGGTTTGCTGGTGGCGGCTGTGGTTTCAGTGGTTTTAACTTTGGTGATTTGCATATGGGAGTGGCTTGAGAATCCCGGTGGGATCTTTCGCAATGAGCAGGGCACTAACTGGCAGTTTGTGTTTGACACAGCCTGGAGTTGGTTCGGGCCAACCTTTTTATATGTGGTGGTGTTGATGTCTCTTGGTCACTTGCTCTGGGTTTGCGGTAAGTGGTTAGTGGCCAGAATTTCTAACTAGTGATTAATTTGATTAATGTTTGACTACGCAAGTAAATACGAATATAGTTGCGCGCTCAAATAATACTCAAATACCTGTCGAGGCACCTATGGCAAAATCATCGGAAGCGAACCTGGTCATTGACCTGGTTCATTTACAAAGCAAACTACAGAAACGTGTCGGCGGCGCGTTGAATTTTCACAGTCTAGGTTTGACTGAGTACCTGGTACTAGACCGGCTCTATTCGGCACCCCAGCAGAAATTGCGGCGGAGTGATTTGGCTGAACAGGTTTGGCTAACGCCCTCTGGTGTGACCCGGCTGCTTAACCCCATGGAGAAAATCGGCTTAATCAAAAAGGAAGAAAACCCGCGAGATGCCAGGGTGAGCCTGGTGGCATTAACAGCGGCGGGGCAGCGCACCTATGAAGAAGCCAAAGTCACGTTTGAGGACTCTGCGGCGAGCTTCTTTAAGCCTTTAGATAAACGCAATCTCAAGTTATTGTCAGAACTGCTTGGTGAACTAAATCTTTAATCTGGGCCAGGCGAGCAGGCTAAAATTGATGGCGGCCCAAGACGGGTTCGGTTAAGTTATTCTTCCCTCAGCAATTGTGACTTTCATGCAAAACCTTTTCATTCTTTGTCTACTCTTACCGCTACATTTAACGGCGCAGATCATCAGTGACGATGGCTACGCCGGCGTCGAGTTTGGAATGAGCGCCAGCGAAGCCCTGGTGATGTTGCCGGGTTACGATGCTGAGAGTGACGGGGGTAATGACGCCGAACGCGGCTGTTATTACTTGAGTCACCCTGAGGATCGTGCCGCGCCGGCGTTTATGGTGCTGGAGGGCATTGTGGCGCGAGTGGATGTTTACGATGAGATCGCCACGGCGGTGACTGCGGCCGGCATCGGCATTGGAGCAAGCAAACAAGACGTGCTGGCTCTTACTCAGACGTGACTATTTCTGAACACCCTTATCTGGGCTCAGTGGGCGAGTATCTTGAAGTGACATTGGCCAGCGATACAGGTCTGATTTTTGAAACCTATCAAGATAAAGTGACGAGCTTCAGGCTAGGGCGGTATCCGGCGGTGTCTTATATTGAAGGCTGTTCTTAACTTGCCGAGAGGTTGAGGGTAACCCGGTGAACATTAGACGCGCACAAGAAGCAGACTGGCCGGCAATTTGGCCCATATTCCATGAGGTGGCGAAAGCCGGCGAGACCTATGCGTATGATCGAGATACGCCGGAAGATAAAGCCAAACAGCTTTGGCTAGAGGCGCCTCGCGAGGTGTTTGTAGCGGAAGATGGAGGGGAGGTTCTGGGCACTTACTACTTAAAGACGAATCAGGCCGGGCCGGGCAATCATGTGTGTAATTGTGGTTACATGGTGGCTGCCAGCGCCAGGGGGCGAGGCATTGCCGGTGCGCTTTGTGAGCACTCGCAAGAATTGGCGAGAGACCTTGGTTATAAAGCCATGCAGTTTAACTTTGTTGCGGCGAGCAATGAGGGTGCGGTGCGACTCTGGCATAAGTTGGGGTTTGACACAGTAGGGCGGTTGCCCGGGGCGTTTAATCACCCGACCCTGGGTTATGTGGATGCCCTGATTCTGTATAAATGGCTTTAGGCGATTGACTTAAGGGTTGCCTAACAAATGCGTTAGGCAGCGAATTGAGGGCAAGCAAATGACACGTTTGATTTTACTGGGTGGTCCAGTTGGGGTCGGTAAATCCAGCGCCATGAAGTTACTCAAACAGCGTTTGCGTAAAGTGGCCTTAGTAGATGCTGATGAAACCTGGAATGTGTCGGACGATCTAGCGCCAGCGCCGCACCGCGGCTTTGCTCATAAAAATATTTTTGCTTTGGTTGACGGTTATTTGCGTGCCGGCGTTGAAACCATTGTGGTCAACTGGGTGTTCGCCCGACCGGAACTTTACCAGCCCATCATTGATCATTGTGGCGCTCTGGTTGATGAGGTGTATCAGCTCTATCTGGTTGCCCACCCCAATGTGATTGCCGCGAGGATTACGCAGCGTTGGCAGCAAGACGGCGAAAACGGTGATCTGGACGCGTTGCTTGATTATGCCCAGACGCGGCTAGCATTGATCACCGATTTGCCTTTTGTGAAGATCGATAACAGTCAGTTGTCTGTGGCTGAAACCGCCGATGCCATTGCCGAATGGCTGGCGGCGCAAGAGCAGCGCCGTTAGCAGCGCTAGGCTATTTGACGCCAGGAAACTTTAAGACTTTGGCGAGTTTTTTCGCAACGCCCGGTTGTTCATTGACCGTGTCACCGCGGAATGCCTTGGAAATGAGCGGTGCTAGATCCCCATAGCGAACCCATTCATCTTCGCCGATAAACTCAATACTTTGATAATCCTCGTCATACTTGCCGGAAAGCAGATAGCGTTCGGTGAAAGCCTTACCTTCCTCGCTGAGCATATTAGGTGTGAGTTCCCCGTGCAAAGCGGTGGCAAGAAAGTCAGCACCGGTAGTGCTTTGCAATCTGACGTCGGTGATCTCACCCTCGCAAGTGCGTTCAATATAGTCCGTAAACAAGCGGTTGTTAATCAGCCAGGCGACATAAGCACCGAGCTTTTCCACGTTGCGATCAGTACCGCCAAGGATCAGGGAAGCGTAAGAATTATCTGGCATTAAGTTGCGTTCGGTAATTGCTGAAAGCCCATATTATACAGGGTAAAGCTAAACTGATCTGCGACCCGATCAATGATCATGGAAATGGGTGTGCCAAGGCCGTGACCTGCATTCACATCAATCCTAATCAGGGCAGGTGCTGGCCCCGCGGCTTTTGCCTGTAATTCGGCGGCAAATTTAAACGAATGTGCGGGTACCACGCGGTCATCGTGGTCTGCCGTGGTCACCAGTGTTGCTGGATATTGGCAGTTTTCTTTGACGTTATGTAGCGGTGAGTATCCTCGTAAGTACTCAAACATCTCAACGTTTTGTTCTGATGTGCCGTAGTCATAGGCCCAGCCAGCACCGGCGGTAAAAGTATGGTAACGGAGCATATCCAAAACACCCACAGCCGGTAGCGCAACTGCAGCTAAGTCTGGTCGTTGGGTCATAGTGGCACCCACAAGCAAGCCGCCGTTAGAGCCACCTTGCAAAGCGAGATGTTCGCGGCGAGTGTATCCGGTATCGATTAAGTATTCTGCCGCGGCGATAAAATCATCGAACACGTTCTGTTTGTTTAACAAGGTGCCAGCGCTGTGCCAGTCTTTGCCGTATTCACCGCCGCCGCGTAAATTCGCCACAGCGTACACACCGCCCAGCGCCATCCAGGCGGCAAAGGCATTGCTGAAAGCAGGGGTAAGGCTAATGTTAAAGCCGCCGTAGCCATATAGGATGGTGGGGTTGCTACCGTCAAGCTCAAGCCCCTTTTTGTGAGTAATGGTCATGGGTACCTGGGTGCCATCCTTCGAGGTATAAAACACTTGTGATGACTCATACTGATCACTGGCAAAGTTGGCCTGTGTTGGCCGATAAACCCTTGAGGTGCCCGCTTCAATATCTAATGCATAGATCGTTAACGGCAAGCGATAATTTGTGAAGCTATAGTACAGCGTGGTGGCATTTTGTTTTCCGCCGTGAAGTTCTGCTGTACCAGTATCCGGTAGGTCGATTTCTCTGATTTGCGCGCCACTTCGATCAAACTGAATGACTTTTGAGGCGGCGTCAACGAGATAGTGCGCGAAGAAATAACCACCGCCGGTCACAACACTTAACACGGCCTCTTGCTCGGGTATGACATCTTGCCAATTCTGCGGAGCCTGCAAGCTGAACTTCACCAGGCGTCGGTTCGGCGCTTGATGATTAGTGATGGCGTAAATGGTGTCGCCGTCGGCATCCACTACATCGATATCCATATCAAAGTCGGTTGCGATCTGTACGCGCTCGGCGTTTGGATCACTTAGATCCTCAATGTACAGGTCATTACCAGATGTAGACTGGGCGCCGGCGATGACCAGATAGCGATCATCTTCTGTGACGTAGCCGCGGGCGTAGCGACGTTTTTCCTCGCCGCCATCGCCAAACACTAATGTGTCGTCAGATGGCTGGGTACCGAGCTTATGATAATAGAGTAGATGCTGGTCGGTTTTGGCGGAGAGCTCGCTACCCTCGGGTTTGGCGTAGCGAGAATAGTAAAACCCTTCGTTGCCGCGCCAGGCGATACCGGAAAATTTCACATCGGTAATGACTGTTCGATCGCGGGTTTCCGTGTCCATGACATAAATCTTGCGCCAGTCACTGCCGCCTTCAGAAACCGAGTAGGCAGCAAGCTTGCCGCTCTTGCTAAACGTTAATACCGAAAGGGAGGTCGTGCCGTCATTACTAAAGGTATTCGGGTCGAGAAAAATCTCGGCCTGGGTATCGTCTTCCAGGGTGCCTACGTCATTGCGGCGTCGATACACCACATGTTGATTTTGCAGGCCGTCGTTGCGGTAGAAGTAGGTGTAGTCGCCTTCTTGAAATGGCGCCGATTCGGTTGGGTAGTCCCACATTTGCGCAACTTTTGCGCGGATTTCGTCGCGGTAAGGAATGCTTGCCAGATAATCGAAGGTGAGTTGATTCTGTGCGGCAACCCACTGGGCGGTTTCATCTGAGAGGTCATCTTCTAACCAGCGATAAGGATCAGGGATCTCGGTGCCAAAGTATTCATCGATGGTATCGTCCCGGCGCGTGGTTGGGTAACTGGGCATTTATCACTACTAAATCACTATTTGGCACGGCAAAATGCCACAACCGGCTGCTTGATGAAAGGGAAGCATCAATGACCACACAAGTCCGTGACCCAATGTTTATTTTGTATGTTCACGATATGGACCGTGCGCTGGCTTTCTATCGAGACGCTTTTGAGTTGGCGGTGCTCCAGCACACGCCCGGCTGGTCCATGCTGCAGTTACCGGGCGCTACTCTGGCGCTGCATATTCTCTCGAAGCAAAGTGGCGAAGGCGTTTGCGACCATGCTGGTTTAAGTTTGCAAGTGAACGAGTTGGATCATGCAATTGAAGCGGTGCTCTCTGGCGGCGGACAACATCTGGTGACTCGTGAGCCGACAAACTTTGTCCCGGTGCGAATGTGTGAGGTGAAAGACCCGGAAGGTAATGTGTTTGAGCTGCGGCAGTTTGTAGCCGAGGGTTTTGATCTGACCAGTACTTGATCGCAAGCGGATTAAGCGCAAATTCGTTATAGTCGCCAAAGACGTAAAGAGGGTAGCAGTGATGTCGAAGTGGCAATTAGCCCAGATTAACGTGGGCACAATTAAGTACCAGCAGGATGATCCGCGCATGCACGGTTTTATGAGTCGGTTGGATGAGATCAACGCGCTGGCGGAACAAAGTCCGGGTTTTGTCTGGCGCCTGCAAGGTGACAGCGGCAACGCCACGGATATTGATGTGGGCGGCGATGAGTTGTTCCTGGTTAATATGTCTGTATGGGACTCGGTGGAGTCTTTGTTTACTTATGTTTACCAGACCATGCACCGGGACATTATGATTCAGCGCCGGCAGTGGTTTGAGCGTCCGGTGGACTTGTATCAGGCCCTTTGGTGGGTGCCAGCAGGTCATTACCCCACTGCCGAAGAGGGTTTGCGGCGAATTGAGCTACTTAAAGCGAGCGGCTCGACGCAAGATGCATTTACCTTTAAGCAACGCTTCTCTGCGCCTGGTGCGGATCAGGCGCCGGATGATAGAAGCCCTGAAGATTTTTGTTCTGGTTGGGAGTAGCAGGTGACGATTACCGGTGGTTGTGTTTGTGGTGAGATTCGTTACGAAATCAAAGGTCAGTTGAAGGACGCTCGTTCTTGTCATTGTTCGATTTGTCGAAAGACTTTTAGTGCGCAGGCTTCTGCTTATGCTGTGGTGACGCCAGGAACATTTACGTGGACCAAAGGCGAGGCATTGTTAACTAGCTTTGCCAGTCAGGAAGCGTTTGGTTTGCAGTTTTGTAGCCGCTGCGGTTCTACCTTGTGCGGTACTTATAATGGTGACGTGCACGGCGTGACTCTTGGCTGCGTGGATGGTGATCCGGGTGTTGAAATTGATTACCACTTGTTTGTGGGTTCGAAAGCTCCCTGGGAAGTCATACCTGATGGTATTACTGCCTATGAAGAAGGTCCGCCGGCAGACGTGACCGGGGAAGTAGTCGAGTAAAGCCTATCATGATTGATCTGGTTGCCACTTTTATTGTGTTTTTTGCGGTCATTGATCCTATTGGCACGGTGCCAGTGTTTATTGCCGTGACCAATGGTTATGACGACAAAGCAAAGCGGGTCATCGCGGTGGTTGCTAGTCTGGTGGCAGCGGCTGTACTACTGTTCTTCGTGGTGGCTGGCGAGTTAATCCTAACAGCCATGTCGATTCCGCTTTCAGCTTTTCAGATCGCCGGTGGCATAGTTCTCTTCTTGTTCGCTTTGTCTATGATCTTTGGGGAAAGTAAACCCGAGGAAGAAAAGCGCATGTTGGAAGAAGACTCGGAGCACCATGAACTGGCGATCTTTCCTCTGGCGGTGCCTTCCATTGCCGGTCCCGGTGCGATGTTGGCGGCAGTGTTAATGACCGAGAAGAGCAATGTTGCCCTGGCGCAACAGGTGCAAATTGCTGGTGTGATGGTATTCGTGGTGATGCTCACCCTGGTGCTAATGTTAGCAGCGAGTTTTATTCACCGTATTATCGGCAATGCCGGCGCTAGCGTGGTGAGCCGCGTTATGGGTTTGATTCTGGCGGCCGTGGCCACCAGCAATACATTGACCGGTGTAAAAATCTATTTCGGCTTGTGATTGGCCACTAGCTTGATCGATCGTGTTGTGAGTTTATGGAACAGCTAAGGATTGCAATTGTTGGTGGCGGTATTGGCGGTTTAACGGCAGCTTTAACCCTGGCGCGGGTGGGTTTCGCTGTGACCTTGTTTGAACAAGCTGACGAGTTTACCGAGGCTGGGGCTGGCTTGCAGTTATCGCCCAATGCCAGTCGCGTACTGATTGACCTTGGGCTTGAGCAAGCGCTGCGCGATGTGGCTTTTATACCAGTGGCAACCCAGTTCCGTGGTTGGAAGTTCGGCGAGGTGATTGATGAGTCGCCGCTGGGGGAGGATGCCCTGCGCCGTTACGGCGCACCTTATTTTCATATCCATCGCGGTGACTTGCTGAATATTTTGCTTAACGCCGCGCGGCAAGATGCCAATATTTGTTTGCAAACTGGCTGCATGATTTCTCGCTTTCGCCAGGACGACGATGCTGTTTCTCTACTCTCTGGAGCTGATACTAACGCTGAAGTTGAGAGATCGTTTGATGTCCTACTTGGCGCAGATGGCATTCATTCGAAAGTTCGCGAAGGACTCTGGGGTCAGCAAGACGCTGAATTTACCGGCAATGTGGCCTGGCGCGCTTTGGTACCAAGCAAGCAACTGCCGAGGGATTTGGTCAAGCCCATGTCTACCGTGTGGTGGGGGCCGGGCAAGCACTTTGTGCACTACTATGTTCGTGGCGGTGAATTTGTAAACTGTGTATGTGTGGTAGAGCAGCGCGGCTGGCAGGTGGAGTCCTGGACTGAGCCAGGGAAGGTGGATGAACTGCGTCAAGCGTATCAAGGTTGGCATAGCGACCTAACCCACCTCATCGAACAAATTCCTCCAGACTCGTTGTACAAATGGGCGCTATTTGATCGGCCGCCCATGGCAAAGTGGGGCCGAGGCCGGGTAACCTTGTTAGGAGATGCCTGTCATCCCACTTTACCGTTTATGGCGCAAGGTGCTGCCATGGCCATTGAAGATGCAGCGGTTTTAAGTGCTGCGCTTAAGGCGGAGGATGCCGTTACGGGCGCGCTGCAAACTTACGAATCCCTGCGCAAGTCCCGCACCGCGATGATTCAAGCCGGCTCCAGGCGTAATGCCACGGTGTTTCATTTGTCTGGTGTGCCGGCCTGGTTGCGGAATCGCGCCGCGAAATATGCCGGGCGGCGCACGGTGGATAAGCTGTATGAGTACAATCCGCTGATCGCGGTGACCTAGCTTGCTGGCGTTTATGGCTCCGCTTGATGTGGTGGAATCGGCCAATAGTTAGCGCTGCCGAACAACTTGCTGTCCTGTGGGTTTTGCTAAGCTACTGATAAATATAATGATTTCTAGCTGGCACGACGATTGCTGTATTGAATTGATATGACGCTGGTCGTACATTGGTTATTCACTAGATTTAGCCGTGTGATTGCAGCAACGCCAGCAGGTAACAACTAGCACCGGGAAATTCCTATGAACAGAGAACAAGCTCAAGAACGCATCGACGAACTACGTGGCTTCTACTCCCATTTGGCCTCTTTTGTGGGGGTTAATCTGTTTCTATTTATGATCAATGTGGTCACCAGCCCAGGTAGTTGGTGGTTTATCTTTCCTCTCGGCGGTTGGGGCATTGGCATGTTCTGTCATGCATTCTCGGTGTTTTTCAGCGGTGCCAAATGGGAAGAGCGGAAAATGCAGGAGTTGACCGGTTGGACCACCACCCAGGAAGAACTGGATCGGCTCGCGGAGCGCACCGATACCCTGGTGCGAATTTTGTCCTCCGTTGACTGGAAAGCGATTGACCCGGAGCTGCTACAAAGCAAAGAGAATTTGCTTCGTGCGCAAGCACAAATGAATGGTCCTGCTGCCAACGATGAAAGCAAAGAAGAAGTCTTACGTGAGCTGGAAAAGCTAGAAGCGTTTGTTACCAGCAGTAAGTTTGATTACTACGAGAAGGCCGCCAACCCACCGAAACAGTAAGCGCTCCGGAGCCAAAATCGCGCTCAGCGCAAAACTCGCCACTCTGGACAAATCCCTTGGCCAAGGGCGAGTGCGGCAGCATACAATGCCAGAATCAATGATTTAGGAGTTGGTTTTGGCTAACACAGTTTTAACTCATGATTTGTTTCCGGGTCTTGTTCGCATTGGTGTCGTAGCATCGGCCGTCATCATTGGCCAGCTTGCGACGGCCACAGACCTGCCATCTGGCAAGGCGAGATTCAGCGCTGAAGATGTCTTTGCCCTGGAATACGCCAGCGACGTTCGAGTTTCCCCCGATGGCCAAACCCTGGCCTATGTGCGTAAAACCAATGACATCATGACCGACAGAACCCGCTCTAATATCTGGTTGGTGGATGCGGACGGCAACAATCATCGGCCGTTTTTGTCGGGTCGCGATAATTACACCTCGCCTCGCTGGTCGCCTGATGGTGCGCGACTGGCTTATGTCAGTGACCGCGAGGGTAATCGGCAAATCTACGTGCGTTACCTGGCCTCAGGCGATTCCGCGTTGATCACCAATGTGGAAAGTAGCCCAGGCTCAATAGTCTGGTCTCCTGACGGTGAACACATTGCTTTTGTCAGGCGGGTCCCGGCGAAAAAGGCCACCATTGCCAAAGCGCGGAAAAAGCCCAAAGGCGCAACCTGGGCAGAAGCGCCCATTGTGATCGAGCGTATCCCTTATCAATACGATGGCCGCGGCATTGTAGCGCCGGCGTATCAGCAAATCTTTGTTGTTTCTGCTGAAGGTGGTCAGCCGCACCAGCTGACTAGCGGTGAGTTTCATCATGGCGGGCCACTTAGTTGGCATCCGAACAGTGAGCGGATTTTGTTTAGTGCCAACCGCAATGAGGATTGGGCCCGGCAAAGTCGTGAAAGCGATATTTTTTCTATCACTGTGAGTAATGGCGAGCTAACCCAGATAACAGATTTACCGGGGGGCGAGTATCGTCCGCAGTATTCTCACGACGGTGAAAGTATTGCGTACATCTCTGGCAGCAACGCGCCGGTTTCTTATCGTAACACCCATCTAGGAGTGATGGCTGCCGATGGCTCGAATCATAAGTTACTCACCACGGAGCTGGATGCCGGGGTAAGAGGTTTTTATTGGGGACGTAACGACAAACGCTTATTGATCAGTTTTGATGAGCAGGCCAGGCGCAAGGTAGCGAGCGTGACACTGAATGGTGATGTCGCCACTTTGATTGATGACCTGGGCGGTGAAAGTCTAGGTCGGCCGTATCTGAGCGGTAACTTTCATGTAGGTGGTCGTGACGTGATTGGTTACACCGCAGCGCAAGATGGCCCGGCGAATGTGGGTGTGTATGCAGGCAAGCGAGCAAAGCAACTTACCGCGCTGAATCAAACTTTGCTAAATCGGGTGCAGCTAGGCGAGGTTAAGACTATTCGTTATGAGTCCTCGATTGATAGTCAGGAGATACAAGGCTGGTATGTGTTGCCACCTGACTTTGATGCTAGTAAACAGTACCCGTTAATTCTTGAGATCCACGGTGGTCCGCATCTGGCTTACGGTGATTTCTTCTCCGCTGAAGTGCAGTTGATGGCAGCGGCTGGCTTTGTTGTGTTCTACGATAATCATCGCGGTAGTACGTCTTATGGTGAGGACTTTGCCATGTTGTTAGATGGTAAGTACTCCAGTGAGTTTGATTTCGCCGATCATATGTCGGGAGTTGATGCGATGCTCGCCAAGGGCTTTATCGATGAAGATAACCTATTTATTACCGGTGGCTCCGCCGGCGGTATTGCCACCGCATATGCCATTGGCTTAACGGATCGTTTTAATGCGGCGGTGGCGGCCAAACCGGTGGTGAATTGGATAAGCAAGACGCTCACGGCTGATTCATCGGTAGGGCAAATTCGCAATCAGTTTCCTGGCTTCCCCTGGGATCACTTGCAGCACTATTGGCAACGCTCACCGCTTTCCCTGGTGGGCAATGTGAAAACGCCAACCATGTTGTTGACCGGCGAACAAGATCGGCGCACGCCTATGTCGGAAACGGAGCAATACTTCCAGGCTTTGCAGCTATTGCAGGTGCCCTCGGCGATGGTACGGCTGCCGGATTCGCCCCATGGTATTGCCGGACGACCCTCACGCCTGGTTGTGAAAGTGGATCATATTCTGGCGTGGTTCGAGCGTTATCGAAAGGAAGCTGAATCCTGAAGTAGGCGATCGATATCGAGGCAACTTTCAAGTGAGGCGGCCAGTTGATCCAGGGCTGCGTCAATCTCTGCATCAAACTTAAAATCGCTGCTGTGATCACTGCGTAGAGTTTTTAGCCAGACGCTGCGAAAATCGTCATGATTAAAAATGCCATGTAGATAAGTGCCAGCGATGTTTCCGGCTGGATTACAGGCACCATCTGGGCCGTATTGCGTTTGGAGGAAGGGCCTCGCAGCATCCGGTCCGCTGGTAGCACCGACGTGAATTTCATAACCATTACACGTAGCACCAGTGGCAATATGTTGGCCGCTGGTGTGGCGCACGGTCTTGCGGGTTTGCATGGTTGTGCTGATGTCGAGTAAGCCCAGTCCTTTTGATTTGCCAGCCGCACCGTCGCTGCCCTCTGAGTCTGTAAGCGTTTGACCTAACAGCTGTAAGCCGCCGCAAATACCCAGGATGGTTCTGCCTTGTCTGGCCAAGGCATAAATATCAATATCCCAGCCCTGGGTTTTTAAAAATTGCATATCGCCAAGCGTGGATTTTGTTCCGGGAATGATCACCGCGTGCGCATCCATGGGTAGTGGTTTACCCGGTGGAATAAAGTTAACCTGTACATTCGTTTCCATGCTTAATGGATCTAGATCATCAAAGTTTGCGATCCTGGATAACATGGGCACCGCAATTTTAATCAAGCCAGCGGTATCACCTGGCTGTTTGTTCTGAAGTGGTACGGCATCTTCTTCCGGTAGTCTGGTGACCTCGGGCAACCACGGGATCACGCCGTAACCATGCCAGTGAGTATGCGCGGTGATATCCTTTAAGCCGGCGGTAAACAAATAAGGATCACCGCGAAACTTGTTGATCATAAATCCCTGGATCATGGCTTGATCTACTGCACTTAACACGGCCTTGGTTCCTACCAGGGAAGCTATGGAGCCGCCGCGATCAATGTCCGCGACCAGACAAACCGGTACTCTCGCTGCTGTGGCAAAACCCATATTGGCAATATCGCCGTCACGTAGGTTGGTTTCAGCGGGGCTGCCAGCACCTTCTACGATGACAAGATCAAACTCTGCTGCCAGGGAGTCATAACTGGCTAAGACCTGCGGTAATAACTTAAGCCGAGCCTTGCCGAAGAATTTAGCGGCATCATGCAATCCAGCGACTTCACCATTAACGATAATCTGGGCGCTTTGATCAGACTGCGGCTTAAGCAGTACGGGATTAAAACGAGTTTCAGGCGCCAGGCCGCAAGCCCTGGCCTGCAACGCCTGGGCCCGGCCGATCTCGCCACCGTCCTGGCACACAGCGGCATTGTTGGACATGTTTTGTGGTTTAAATGGCGCGACCTTTAATCCCCGCAGCTTTGCCGCCCGGCATAAACCTGCCACTAACACGGACTTGCCGACGTTCGAGCCGGTGCCCTGCAGCATTAAACTATTGGCGGTCATCGATGTGCGTTGTTTGCAAGGGTTTGATTTAGCTGCAACGCAACGCTTCTTTTTGGAAGGTCTTGCCTCGTTCGTTAACCACATCAATGGCATGCAAAGACGTTGGTACATAAGCAAAACCGATCTTGCGTTCTGGATGCCACTGAAAAATCGAGCCGCCAAGGCCCATCCAACCATAAAACCCTTCACGCCCGAGGTTTGCCGCGCGCTCCAAGCGCGAGGCTCGTGAATCGCCGAATTTAGCAACACCGCCCTGGGTAAAGATGGTTTCAAACGCCATTTGTCGAACCACGGGATTACCGTGCATGGCGTCCCAGGCGTCCTCTGGAAGATATTGCTGGCCGTTGAACTGGCCACGGTTGGCCAGCATGGCAGCAAGCCTGGCGAGCCCACGGGCAGAGCAGTGCGCGTTTGCCGAGGGTGTTTCGCCCCGGGCGATGCTGTCCTCGTTAAAGAACTCAATACGATCCATGCCCACAAACGGTGCCCGGGCATCAGGGTTAGAGTTTCGCTTTCTTACTCTGGGTAGCAGGGGCAGCAATTTAGCGCTGGTTTGAAAGAAGTTGTCTTTCACCCGACGGCCCATAAAAATCGGCCGGAAACTTTGTTTCAGGTGGTAGCCAAACGGTACTAGCTTAACCGGCGAGCGGCGCGGCAGTTCAGACTCCGGTACGCCCACCATAACATCGGCATCGAGAGGGGCACGCAGTTCTTGTTGTAAGAACTCACCAATAGTGCGGCCACTTTGATCAACCCGGCGAAACAGTTCGTTAACGACCCAGCCGCGAGTCACGGCATGGTATTCCCTGGGGCTGTCAGGTTTGAAAAACGTCGCGTGATTTTCCAGGATCTCGCCCACCTTATTTTGCTTAATGTTCTCGGGCCAGAGATCTTCTGGTTTTAGGCTCACACTCAGGCTTGCAAGCCCCGCCTCGTGGCGCATTAAGTCGGCCACTGTTAAGTGCTCTTTACCGGCGTTGGCGAACTCTGGCCAGTGCCTGGCAATCTTGTCATCGTAGTTGAGCAGGCCTTGTCCCACCAGATAGGCAATGGCGATGGCTTCAAGACTTTTGCCGCTGCTGAAGACGTTAACCAGTGAATCGGCGTTGAACTGGGTATCGCCGATGGCGCTCCCCCACAGATCAACCACAAGCTCGTCGCCAACATAAATGCAGAGCTGCGCATTGCGTTCGGCCAGGGTGCCAAGGTCTCTTTCAAACAAGCGCTTGACCGAGGCAAATTCTGGGGCCACGTATCCGTCTATGTGGAGTTTTGCTGTGTTATTCATATGGCAGTTCCATGTTGGCTGGGCATTGTTCGTGGTGATCGACTGAAACAACTAGGGTATGCTCAAAGCCGCGTAGAGAAAATAGCGCGGAGAAATTGTAGCGGAATTTTACCGTGACGGTTACAGCGGTCTTGTCTGGGCTACCAGCACTTCAGGCAGGCACAACAAACAGGGGGAAGGGTTTTGGCGAAATTATGGAGCCCGATTTGCGACCAGTTAGGTATTGAAACGCCCATATTCGGTTTTGCCCACGACGTGGCAACCGTGGCGGCCATTAGCCGGGCCGGTGGTTATGGCGTTTATGGCGCGACCCGGCGTTTCCCCGATGAAATTCGCACGGAACTGGCGCAGATTCGTGAACTGGTGGGTGACTTACCTTTTGGAGTGGATCTGGTGCTACCGCCAGGCATGCCAGAGCATAACTCCCGCGAGGCCATCGAAGCGGAAATACCAGAGGAACACAAACACTTTGTGGCTGGTTTGATCGAGCGTTTCAACGTTCCACCAGCATCTAAGCCGGGCATGAGAACCCGGTTTATTCGCTCAGCAGAAATTGAACGAGATCAGATTGAGGCGGTGTTGGATTCATCGGTGGATATGTTTGCTTGCGGTATTGGCGCGCCGGCGGATGTGGTGGGGGCTGCGAAACAGCGCGGGAAAACCACGCTAGCCTTGATTGGCAGCCCGCATCATGTGCAGCGCGCCATTGATGCTGGGGTTGAAATCATAGTGGCTCAGGGTTACGACGCCGGTGCCCATACCGGGCCTATCGGGACTTTTTCCCTGGTGCCGCAGATTGTCGAAGCGGCGGGTGACGTACCCGTATTAGTCGCGGGCGGCGTTGCCACTGGCCAACATATTGCTGCGGCATTGGCCATGGGTGCGCAAGGTGTTTGGATGGGGACTGCATGGTTGTTGTCCACAGAGCATCAAGACCACTTACACCCGGTGAACACCAAGAAGTTATTAGAAGCTGGTATTGGCGATACCGTCATTACCCGTTCTGAATCCGGCAAAACCTTCCGTCAAGTGCGCACTGGCTGGAGCCAGGCCTGGGAAGCTGTTGATGCGCCAGAACCGTTAAAAATGCCCTATCAAGATGTGCTGGTGGGTGATCTGCTTGGGGCTATTGAAGAGCATGATATTGAACCCCTGATTCACTCGGGTGCAGGGCAAAGTGTTGGTTATTTTAATGAAGTAAAGCCTGTGGCAAACATCATGCAGGAGTTGACCGCGAGCGCCGTGGCAGTGCTAGCAAAGCAAAAGCAGTTTATTCGTTGAACAATTTTTTAAAAGCAATTCACCATTTGTTACAAGCCAAGAGATAAGGAACAGGCTAATGGAAAATGTAGAAGGAAAAGTGGCATTTATCACCGGCGGGGCCAGTGGGCTCGGTTTGGCCATGGCACGAAGTTTTACCGCAGCAGGTATGAAAGTGGTGCTGGCGGACATTGAAGAGAAGGCGCTGGAGCTGGCCCGTGCAGAATTCTCTGAAACCAATGCTGATGTGCTCGCATTGAAAGTTGATGTCACCAGTCGCGAGGCCATGCAAGAGGCCGCTAACGAAACTATTGAGGCTTTTGGCAAGGTCCATGTGCTTTGCAACAATGCTGGTGTTGCCATTAGCGGCAATATTGCAGATATGACCTACCAGGATTGGGACTGGGTCAACCGGGTGAACCTTGATGGCGTGGTGAATGGCATGGTGACTTTCACCAACTTGATTAAGTCGCACGGCGAGGGTGGTCACATTGTTAATACTGCCTCTATGGCAGGGCAAGTGGGGATTGCAGGTTTAAGTGTTTACAACACCACGAAATTTGCCGTGGTAGGCATGTCTGAAGCCATGCGCGGCGATCTGGAACCCTTCAACATTGGCGCGTCAGTCTTGTGCCCAGGTTTTGTTGCCACGGATATTTACAGTTCAGAGCGAAATCGTCCCCAGGGGCTTGGCGGTGCTGCGGCGTCCAAATTCGATTTGGGGCGCGAAGAGTCTGGCTCGATCGATGACTTGCCGAACTTGATGCAAGCAGAGGTCATTGGTGACATGGTGTTGCACGCGATCCAGAACAATGTGTTTTATATCCTGAGTCATACGGAATTCAGGGATGGCGTTGCCGCCAGGGGCCAGGCGCTCAACGAAGCGTTTGATTACTGGCAGCAGTATCGTAACCAGCACGGCGTTTAAAGGGGGGCACCAGCGCCGATTCCGGCGCTGGTGAGCCTGTCTGGATACCAGGGTTATTGCTTGCGGCGAACCTTCACGGGCATATAGGTATAACCCTTCACAAAAGATGAGAAGGTGCGTTCAGGTTCTTCAAGCACCTCGATCTTCTCAAAGCGGGTCAAGATTTCCTCCCAGAGAATTTTCAGTTGTAGTTCCGCAAGCCGGTTACCCATACAGCGGTGGATGCCAAAGCCGAAAGATAAATGTTGGCGAACGTTCTTTCGCTCGATATCGAGATCGTCAGCATTCTCGAAAACCTCAGGATCGCGGTTGCCAGACACATACCACATTAAGATCTGGTCGTTTTTCTTGATTTGCTTGCCGCCAATTTCACAATCTTTGTTCGCGGTGCGGCGCATGTAAGCCAGCGGCGTTTGCCAGCGAATCACTTCTGCCACCATTTTCGGAATCAGCGCCGGGTTCGCAACCAGCTTGTCGTACTGTTCAGGAAATTTGTTCAAGGCGTAAACGCTACCAGACATAGTGTTTCGCGTGGTGTCGTTGCCGCCCACAATCAACAGCAGCAAGTTACCCAGGAATTCCATGGGCGGCATATCGCGAGTGTCCTCACCGTGGGCCAGCATAGACACCAGGTCGTCACCGGGGGTGTTGATGCGCTCGTTCTTCAGCCGCGTGAAGTATTCCAGGCATTCCAGTAATTCCTCGCGGCGCTGTTCGTTGGATTCAATCAAGCCGCCGGGCTGTGGAATTGCGAAAGTAATATCAGACCAGCGGGTTAGCTTGCGGCGATCTTCGAATGGAAAATCAAATAGGGTCGCCAGCATCATGGTAGTGAGTTCAATGGATACCGTATCGACCCAGTCGAAAGGTTCATCTTCCGGTAGAGAGTCTAGCAGCTTGCAGGTACGTTCACGGATCAGTGACTCCAGTTTGACCAGATTAGTTGGTGCCACAACACCGGTCACCGTTTTGCGCTGCACATCGTGCACAGGCGGATCCATGGCGATAAAGGTGCTTAGGTTGAGCATGTTCTCTGGCAACTCTGCATCAATCGGGAAGCCCAGGGTAATGCCGTGGGCCGAGCTGAAGTTCTGCCAGTCGGAGTCCACGGCTTTGATGTCTTCATAACGGGTTAAAGACCAAAAACGCCCGGCTAACTCGGTTTCATTAAAATGCACCGGATCTTCTGCGCGAAGTCGTTCAAAAGCCTCCTGCCAGCGGTTCTCGCTAAACAAGCGTGGGCTGACCGGTAAGATGTCTTCCAGTGGAATGTCGTAGGCCGATGGTAACTCTCCCTCGATTTCCGCGCCTGTAGAAACGGGTGTCTTTAGCGGTGTGGTTTCGGTCTTGGCTTCGCTCATCAGTTTACAGCTCCATTGATTCGGCCTCACATTATAGGCAATTGAACCCGGTTAGCCACAGCTAATAAGGCATCTGTGCCCCGTCGCAGCTTGAGCCGAATCGCCGCAAGCTGGCGAAATCACAAGCTTCTATTAGTATTAATACTGCGTCTTTCTACTTATCTTATTGGAGTAGCCGTTGAAGCTGCCGGCATTGCTTTGCGTGTTGTTAATCCTGCCGTGGCAGGAGGTCTTCGCGCGCCAGTTTGCTGAAGATTATCGGCAAGAGTTGACTCAGTTTGAGAATGCCAGTGGATCAGAGCAGGTTGCTGCATTGATTAAACTCGTGGATAGCTCGGTGGATAATTATCCAGAGAAGGCCCTGGAATACGCGGCGAAAATCGAGCAACTGGATGCCGTCCCCAGTGATTTGCAGCAAATGGAACTGATGGAGTTAAGTTGTTGGGGCAGCATTTTTACCCAGGCTTATGAGCAAGCCGAGGATCACTGCCGGCGCGTGTTACAAATGGCGCTTGCAGCAGATGATCTAGAGTTTTTGGGCCGGGCTTACAATGGTCTTGCCAGTATTGCCAATGTTCAAGGTGAGGATGAAAAAGCCATCGCCCTATACGAACAAGCCATTGATGTTTCTCCCACACCTACCCGGCGCTCGGCCGGGCACAGTAACATTGGCGGGTTATACAAGGATAAAGGAAATTATGCTCTGGCCTTTGAACATTACTCGAGGGCGCTAGAAGAGATTCAAAATCAGCAGTTAAGCGCGGCGCAGCGTTGCTATTACTCCGCGCCGACCTATTTAAGTGTTGGTGATTTAAACTTGCGCCTCGAAGAATATGACACGGCGCGAGAGTACTTTCGTCTGGCCCTGGAATGTGGCGAACTGGGAGAAGATGTCTTTGACCAGGTGGCCGGCCTGGGCGGGCTGACCAGGATTGCCTTGCGGCAGGATGACCTGGCTCTGGCTGACCAATTGAGCGTGCAAGCGCTGACAATAGCGCAAGGTAAGAGTGCTGTCATTTTGGCTGATGCACAAATTACCCGGGCAACCGTGTTACGTGCACTGGGGGATTTTGCTGGCGCATTTGCTGTGGCTCGCCAGGCTGAAGAAGTGGCAGCGGAGCAGATTCTAAATGGCGGTATTTTAGAGCTAAGGCTTTTGCTCGTGGAGCTTAATCTTGACACGGGCCGCAACCGCGAAGCCCTCAACCTAATTAAATCGTTAGAAGAGCAGGCAGAGTCCCTGGATCGCAGAGAAGTTCTCGAGCGAGTGTTAGAGCTTAAACCCCAGGTGTTTGCAGCCAATCAGATGTTCAAGCAAGCCTACCAGGCGCAACAGCATTACATCAAAGTGGCAGATGAAAATCTTAGTGATCGTACCTTGCAGCGGGTTGCTTTGCTTCAGGCAGAGGTGGGGCTTGCTGAACAAGAAGCCGCGACTAAACACGCCGAGGCCCAGGCCCGCTCCGCTGAGCTAGCAGCCCAAAGGGCTAACTTCCTTCGTAATGCTGCGATGATCTCGGGCTTGTTGCTTATGGTGATTGGGTATCTTGTGGTGATGCGCCGCTTTCAAGCTAAAGAGATGACCGCAAATGAACAGGCGAAACGAAACCTGCAGCGTGAATTAAGCGTTCGCTCGAAGCAGCTCAAGCAACAGTCGGACCATGCTCTCGAGTTAGAAACCCAGATGTTACATAGCCAAAAACTCGAAGCGGTGGGGCAACTCACCGGTGGTGTGGCCCATGACTTCAACAATATTCTGGTGGTGGTGCTAGGCGCTATAGAATTGGTTCGGGGTAGTGCGCGATCTTCGATTTCGGCGCAGGACGAAAAACTCTTACAGCAAGCCTGTGATGCCATTGCCACAGGTGCAGATATTACGCAGCAGTTGTTGGCTTACTCGAGACAACAGCCCTTAGAGGCAAAGCCTACTGAGATTATTGGCTTGCTCCACGGTTTAACCGCTATGTTAGGCCGTGCGTTGGGTGATCGCATTGTGCTGAATAAACGCTTCCAGGCGAGTGCCATCTGGTCCGAGATAGACCGCTCACAACTTACCACGGTAATTCTAAATTTAGCTATCAATGGTCGGGACGCCTGTAATGGATCTGGCACGGTCACTTTATCCTGTGAGCCGTTTCAGGCAGGAGTTGATCATCCCAGTTTGCAAGCCGGTGATTATTGCCTGATTAAAATGTCTGACGATGGTGTTGGCATGTCAGATGAGGTGTTAAAGAAAGTGACTGAACCGTTTTTTACCACCAAGGACACCGGGCAGGGGCATGGCCTGGGCCTTAGTATGGTGTACGGTTTCGTCAAGCAGTCCAACGGTGAAATGGAAGTCACGAGCGCGCTGAATCAGGGCTCTACCGTTGCGCTGTGGTTACCGGTTTGTGCCGAGCCAGCCGTACCGGTCCGCGCAAATGTACCAGAGAGAATGCTACAACCCAGCCGGGACACGCAATCTGTATTGTTAGTAGAAGATCAGCCAGAAGTGTTAGAAATGGCCAGAATGCTGATCCAAGATCTCGGCTATAACGTTCATAGTGCAACCTCAGGAGACGAAGCACGGGAATTAATGATGCAAGGATTAAAGCCCTCGGTGGTGTTTTCTGATGTGGCGATGCCTGGCGAATTGGATGGTATGGGGCTTGCCCGGTGGATTGCCGACTACGCGCCGGATATCCCCGTGCTGTTAACTTCCGGGCATCCTCAGGAAAGTATGAGTCAGTATTCCGCAGGATTTATTGCCAAACCTTATCGGAGCAAGGACATTCAAATCTGGTTAGATAAGGTCGCCTGACCTTGCGGGGGTTTAGGCCGGGCTGGCTGGCCTCTACAGCGACCGGGCAAAACCTACTAGCGACCGTAACGTCTCTTGATAAATATCAGGCGTGATATCTGGCATTGCCAGATCTCCGGCGTGATGGGTGCCGTTGACAGTTTTTGCCACCACAGATACATCCGCCAATTTGAGCTTGCGTGCAAATGCCAGGCCCTCGTCCCGCAGCGGGTCGAGTTCGTTCACCGAGATAATGCATGGCGGCATGCCCGCTAACGACTCAGGCGTGGCGTGGTAGGGCCAGGCCAGTGGATTGCGGGTATGTTGTTTGTCTGGATCGTAGGCGGTCACCAGGGCGGACATGACCTGGCCGTTGAGCGTATAGCCGTCATTTTCCTTCAGAGACAACAAATTTTCAGGAGGATTGTCGTAACAGCCGCTAATGTAGGGGCACATGGCATAAATGCCATCAATGTGATCTAGCCAGCCTTCCTGTTTAGCCTTTAAGGCGTTGGCGAGTGCCAGATTGCCGCCACCAGACTCCCCGGACAAAATGATCTTGTTGATGTTTAAGTTAGCTTTGTTGGCGTGAGTCCACTGCAACGCACTGGCGCAGTCATTCAACCCTGCGGGAAATGGATGGGCACCAAGACTGCCGGCAGCATTACGAAATTCCACACCCACCACAACCAGTCCGGCGGCAGCGAGATCGTTACGCCAGCGTATAAAATTTGGGTCAGCGGCGGTCATAATCGCCATGCCGCCGCCATGGGTGTGAAAAATGCAGGGGGCAGGCGCTTTAGCCCCAATGGGTTTATGGATGTGCAGCGTTATATCGTTGCCATCAATACCTTTGATGATCTCTGTAGTAGATACCACCGTGGGATACTCAGGCATGGCTGCAAACATCAATGGATGAGCTTGCGCCGCGACCCGCTCAAAGGCATCGCAATAGGCCAGACATTCTTCCAGCGGCGCGCCGAAGTCCACAGGCGGAACGCCCTCGCCAAGCGTGCCCATGGCTTGTAGGGCGGCAACGATGCGCGGATCGGCGCGTTCATCATTGAATAAAGTCCGATTAGGATCGCCCAGTTTGCCAGGTAGGTTGGGATTGCTCATAGTGCCCGCTTGTTTGTTGTTGTTTTGATTGGCAAAACTATGTCAGCAATTTTGCTCCATTGCTACCAAGGATTTGCTCAAAGCCAGCGTCTAACTGGATAAGAACAAAAGATAGCCGCATGCCGTCACCACAATCGAATTTTATGCAGTTGATTCGCCGGGCCCAATCCGGGGATGAGGCCGCCTTCGCCGAACTGATCGAGGCTTGCTACGACCAGATGTACGGCTGTGCCCTAAAGTATGCGGGCAATAAGCCCGATGCTGAGGACATCACGCAACAGGCTTGTATAAAACTGGCGCGATCGATACATCAGTTTCGCTTTGAAGCGGCGTTTTCGACCTGGGTGTTTCGCCTGGTGATTAACTGCGCAAAAGATTGGTTTCGCAGTCGGGCGCGGCATGAACAGCCACCGTCAGCAACGGCACAGGATACTAGCCAAGAGGTGATGACAGAAAACGTGCCTGAATCAACGGCCGATAGTAGCAGTTTGATTTATCTAGCGCAGATACTCGATCAGGTCGCGGCTTTTGGTGAAGGTTTCCGCGAGGCAGTGGTGTTGGTGCTAGGGGAAGGTTTGAGTCATCGAGATGCGGCAGAAGTACTTGGCGTTAAAGAATCTACTGTGTCCTGGCGGATACACGAAACCAGAAAGCGATTAGCGCAACAGGAGGCGGCATCGTGACAAATGATCCATTAGAGCGCCTGTTTGCAAAGGTGAATGAGCCTGCTGATGCCGAAAACAAAGCGCGGCATATTGAAGCGGCAAAACAAGCATTTACAGAATCGATAAGTACTGGCCAAGGAAATCAGCGCGTCCAGCGTCCAAAGGAGAACGACTCTCTAGGACAAACGCAAAGGAGCGATGATATGGAGACAGTTTATGCAAGTGGTCATGGGCGCTGGTGGTATACCGGTATGGCTAGTGCAGCAGTGCTTGTGTTGGCGGTTTATGTGGTGCTGGTGCCTGGCAACAGCGGATTGCCTGCTGGCGTTTCCAATACCGACAGTGCCTCACAAAAAGAATCAGCAGGTAGGCCGAATATTGGTGGTGCGATTACCCCGTCGCCTGAGCCAACAAACGAGGTTATAGATTCCGCTTACAGTCGGGACCTAGCGGAAATCAGTGCAGCCCGGGTTGCGGCGGAAGAGATGCAACAATCTGTCGCCAGGGCGCGCGGCCAGCAAGCCGCAATGGCGGAAATGGCCCAGAAGCGAGATCTGAGTAGGACCCTATCAATCGCGCCAGATCTGCCAGCGGCGCCGCGGCCCGAGTATCGTGATGATTTTGCTGAGTTTGTTAGTAATCCGGTGCTGGCTGTGCGTGATGAACCTGTTTCTACCTTCTCTATCGATGTGGATACGGCGTCCTACAGTTTTGTCCGGCGCAAACTAAAGCAAGGTGTTTTGCCTGAAAAAGCCGCGGTGAGACTTGAAGAGATGGTGAATTACTTTCCTTATGCTTATCCAGAGCCGGATAGCATGGACGTGCCGTTTGAGCCAACAGTGTCGGTCTTACCTTCACCCTGGAATGCCGAGAATAAGCTCGTGCATATTGGTATTAAGGGTTACGAGCAGCCAATCGCAGAAGTTGGCCGCACTAACCTTGTGTTCTTGTTAGATGTCTCGGGTTCTATGAATGCCCAGGACAAGCTGCCGCTGGTGAAGCAATCCTTACACCTATTGTTGGGTCAGCTACACCCAGAAGACACCGTGGCAATTGTGGTGTATGCCGGTGCCGCCGGCACGGTGTTAGAGCCAACGCCGGTAAGCGACAAGGGTAAGATTCTTGCGGCACTAAACCGCCTTAGTGCTGGCGGCAGTACTGCTGGTGCGGCAGGTATTCAGTTAGCTTATCAATTGGCGGAGTCCGCCTTTGTAGAAGGCGGGATCAATCGCATCATGTTAGCCACTGATGGTGACTTTAACGTCGGCATCACAGATCAGTCAGAACTGAAAGGATTTGTAGAGCGTAAGCGCGCTAGTGGGATTTACTTGTCTGTGTTGGGTTTTGGCCAGGGCAATTATCAGGACGCCTTGATGCAGGAGCTGGCGCAAAATGGTAACGGCATTGCTACCTACATCGACAGCTTAAGTGAGGCGCGCAAGGTGCTAGTAGATGAGGCCAGGTCGCAGCTATTTCCCATCGCCAATGATGTGAAGATTCAGGTGGAGTTTAATCCGGCCACTGTTTCTGAATACCGCCTGCTGGGTTATGAAACCCGTAGTTTGAATCGTGAAGACTTTGCCAACGACAAGGTGGATGCCGGTGAAATTGGTGCGGGCCATACTGTTACCGCTATATATGAGATTACGCCGCGCGGTGGACAAGGCTTACTTGGGGATTCTCGCTATGCGCCTTTGGCTGACGCGGCTCAAAACGATATCCAGGATGAATATGGATTCTTAAAGTTGCGTTACAAACGGCCTGGTGAAACCGAGTCTGTGTTGTTAACCAGGGAGATACCAGCGAGCCCAACGGCAGTGAATCAGGACGTTCGCTTCTCTGTTGCTGTGGCGGGATTTGCGCAGTTGCTTAAGGATGGTAAATACATTGGTAGCTGGGGTTACCAGGATGCGCTGGATTTAGCACTGGCGAATCGAGGCGAGGATCAATACGGCTACCGCGCGGAGTTTGCTAATCTAATTCGAGCCGCGATGACTGCGTCTGAATTGCCTAACCAATAGCACCGCGGCGCGCCAGCGCCTGCATATCGGCGAGGCTCATATCCAGCTCACTTAAAATCTCAACCGTGTGCTCACCTACTTCCGGCGACGGCCGTTGGTGAGCCGCGGGCGTTTGGGTAAACTCGATAGGGCTTTTGGGCAGCTGCATCTCACCGCCTCTGGGGTGATTGAATGTCTCTAGCATTTCCATGGCCACAACCTGGGGGTCACTGGCAACTTCATGACGAGCGTTGACGCGCGCGGCAGGAATATCATTTTGCGAGAGCAAATCCATCAATTGATCGGTGCTATACATTGAGGTGTCTGCACCAAGGTGATGGGAAACAATGGCGCCATCACGGGTGGGGCTAATCTGGTACATGTCAGCAAGATCTGCCGCATAATTTACATCGTCACCCGTAAAACTGTAGTTCCACATCAGGTCCGGCCAGTTGAAATACAGGCCGGCGTGCAGCATGGGTATTTTGATATGTTGGCCGCCAGCGCCGCGTTCCCGGGCTAATAGCGCTGCGGTAATGGCCTGGGCAGTGGTTAACGCCGTGACCTTATCAAAGATAATAGAGCGCACCATAGTGGGCCGCTCGGTATCCGTTTGCGCGTCCACAGCACCACTTAAACCTTGA
This sequence comes from Pseudomonadales bacterium, assembly GCA_046290215.1. Lineage (GTDB taxonomy): Bacteria > Pseudomonadota > Gammaproteobacteria > Pseudomonadales > Azotimanducaceae > JAHRVQ01. Next base: position 31,618 of record JBKAGC010000011.1, read on the forward strand.
ATCACATAATCGTAGACGCGCTGCTCTGCATAAGGGCCGACTTCGCCCATGCCGGAGATAGACGCATAAATTAGATCAGGGTTTTCTGCGGTGAGATCTTCATATCCCAGGCCAAGCTTCGTCATTTTTCCGGGCCGATAGTTTTGTAAGACGACATCGGTGCTCTTTGCTAACTCTTTAACAATGTCGCGGCCCTCTGGGTGTTTTAGATTAATGCCGATGGAGCGTTTGTTGCGGTTAATCATGGCAAAGATAGCGGAAAGACCATTGCGATGGGCGCCAAGCCCGCGAATGCCGTCGCCCCAGCCCGGCGGCTCAACTTTGATAACGTCTGCGCCCTGGTCCGCCAGCACCACTGCGGCCATTGGCCCAGAGACCACTGAGGCCAGGTCCAGTATACGAATCCCAGACAATGGGCCAAATGTGAAGTCAGTGTTTCTACTCATAGGGCCATTCTATGTCGAGGGAGGTGTTCAAGGCCATCGCCAGCGCTTATCCTAGACTGAATTAAAAAAAGTAAAGCCATATGAATCACCTGACAAAACTCTGGCTGCTGCTGGCGGCAATATTACTCGCTGCTTGCGAACCGCAAGATCGTCGCCCTGGTACCTGGGTGGGCGGGGAACTGATTGAAACGGAAATTACCGATTGGTCATTTACCAACGAGCATCCTGAAATCTATATTCAGACTCACCCATGGTATGGCGTCCCACATTCGGTGACCGTGGTGGTTGCAACCACCGGGGATCGGTTGTTTATGCCATCAATTTACTTTGCTGAGCCGAAGGTGTTCCCGGACGGTAAGTATTGGAACAAAATCGTCGCGGCGAATCCCGACGTGGAGATTAAGATTGGCGAGCAGTTGTTCCCGCGGCGCATCCGCTTGATTACAGATCCTGCCGAGTTTGCTGTGGCGCTAGAGGCGCTGGCTGTTAAGTACGATAGTTGGCGCGACATCAAAGATAATCCTGCTGAGGCACCAACCTACGTATTGTTTAGTCTGGATAAGCGTTAGATCTTAACGGTGTCGGCAATGCTGTCGGTAAGGCCGTCAATATCATAGGACATAATGACCAGATCTCGGACAGTACCGTTGCGATCCTCAACATAATCCGCGAGCAATGCCTCGGGAACGAATCCTAAACGCCGGAATGCCGCCTGGGCGCCGTGTTGGTCGGAGGTCATATTGGCTGTGAGCTTCTTCAAGCCTAAGCCCCTGGCAACGGCGAAAATTTCGCTGGTAAGGTTCTTACCCAGTCCCCGGGCACGATAGGCCTGGCTGACGTTAACGCGTATTTCACCTACCCGGCGCATCCAGGGCGTGGCGTTACGGTGCACGGAGGCGTAGCCAATCAGGCCGCCGTCATCGAAGGCCGCCAATGACACTGAACTACCACTGGCAAGATTGCCCATCCAATTGTCCACCACATCAGCCTGGGTAATGTCCATTCTCAAAAACAGCATGTCTTCCTCGCTTAGACCGTTGGCAAAGGCGAGCAAATCATCCCGGTGTTCAGGTGTCATCTGTTCGATGCGCACCTCAGCGCCATCGGGTAAGGTGATGGCCTTGGGGTAGGGGTTATCAGACATGGTTTCTCCTTAATGCAAAATATCTACTGGCGCGGTTTAGCTGGCGGCCTTTTGTTGAGCTGCGCTGAGTAGCTCATGAAATACGTCATCAGCGCCGTTGACGATGGTGTCGAGGTCAGGCAACAAGCGCGGTTCGCAAATGAAATTGAAAAATAGCTGTTTGTTGTAACTCAAAATCGTGATGCTAAAGCCGACGTTGCCGTTAAGAACGAGCAAACCAATAGTGTCGGTAACTTCATGACCGCACATATACTGCGGCACTTGCACCCCCGGCACATTGGTGCAGGTAAAATTGTAGCCAGGGTTTGGTGGCCGAAATCCGCCAGGTAATTTTGGTAATGGTGGTGGTGGCACCCGTGCTGCCATGACGGTGGGGTCAAACGGTGTGCCGATCAATTGCGTGGCGGCCATGGCCAGCGGTGGAATATGCGGCATGGACTCTTGCATGATGGTCATGGCCTGGGCTTCTTCTTCACGCTTAATGCGCTCCGTTTCTGCAATAACCAGGTTTAAGCGTTCAATTGGATTAATCGGGGCGGCTGGTAAGCGCGGAAATATTGCCGAAACTTGATTGCCTAAGGCTCCCTTGCCGTCTTCGGTGCGTATGTTTACGGGGCACATGATGCGCATGAATTGGCCATCGGTGCGCTCTTTGTGGTGATCCAGATATCGAGCTACCGCTTCAGAAACCACCGTGAGCACCACATCGTTGATGGTGCCGCCTAGATGCCGACGTATTTCACGAATTTCGCCAAAAGGCTTCTTAAGCCAGCCCACCTTTCGTTTTGGTCCAACCAGTCCGGCGTTAAAAGGTGCGGTAATGGCGGGTTCTGCCGCGAACTTTGCCATCACTTGCCCGGCCTTGGCCAGTTGCCGGGTATTGTTGGCAGCGCTAGCCATAAGTTGGCCTGGGTTTTTCTCGGCAAAGGACTTCATGTTTTCTTGCATGGCTTCCTGCATTAACTCCATGGCGCTAGGCATAGGTTCCGGTACCCAGGGTTCATTGGGTGGAACTGGCTCGCCAGCGTCTTTTTCCAAATCGTAGAGCAACATGGTGAGTTCGATGCCGGAAGCGCCGTCGATAATGGCGTGGTGCATCATTTGCAAAATTAAGGTCTTACCTGGTACTCCTTCAATTAAGACCGTTTTCCAAAGGGGATGATTCCGGTCTAGCATGGGTTCGTTTAGCTCAACCGCGGCGTCCACGCCAGCTTGCAAAGATGTGCCTGGGGGCAAGGTGTGTAACTCAAGATGATTTTTGAGGTCGAATTCAGGGTCATCTACCCACACCGGGTGCGCCAGACTGAAAGGGACTTGCACCATTTTTTTTCGCAAAGACGGTACTTTGTGCATGCGTTTCTCAAATCGCGTTAGCAGCCGCTCGAATGGCAGTTCTCCCTCTAACACATACACAGAGGATATGTGCATGGGGCCGCTGGCGGATTCCATGTAAACAAAGGATGCGTCAGTTTGGGTCAGTCTCATTGATCATCTCCTGGCTGATACCTTTGAGCATGTGCCAAATGAAGGTATGGGTCAACACTGTGCACAGTTCTGGCGCAGATGACTCTTTTTGTGGCATAAAGGTGCTGGTGTGCCGAAGCAAGTCGCCAGTTGTGGCCACCGAATTCTCTAGCGGTAAGATCTAAATGAATGCAGTAGACACCCGGCCAGGCGTTTTTTCGGAAGTTCGACGTCTGTTCCATATTGCGCTGCCCTTAATGGGGGCGCAGCTTGCGCAAATGGGCATGGGAGTCAGTGATGCCATTATGGCGGGGCAATACAGCTCGGAAGCCCTGGCAGGCGTGGCGTTGGGTGGCAGTTTGCTATGGCCGGTAATGCTGTTGGTGATGGGCTTGATTCAGGCAGTGACGCCCACGGTGGCGCAACTTAATGGCCGCGGTGATTACACCGAGATTGGCGAAGTCATCCGCCAGGGCCTATGGCTAGCCTTGATTGGTGCTTTTATTGGCGTGCTACTGCTAAACAATATTGGCATGGTGTATGTCTGGCTTGGGGTAGATCCGGTGGCGACGAAAATCTCGGTGCCTTATC
>JBKAGC010000012.1:0-33509 GCA_046290215.1 Pseudomonadales bacterium
CATTGGCGTGTTGAGCCGCAGAACACCGCGCGGTTCTGCCTGTAAACGTGAAACCTCAGCCTCAGCTGCTTCGATTTCTTGTAGTCCGCGCAGGCTTCGTTCGTAAAACATTTGTCCAGCTTCAGTGAGACTCAACCGCCGCGTGGTGCGGTTGAGCAGTCTGGCACCGAGACGATCCTCGAGTCTCGTGACATATTTACTCACCACGGATTTCGACAGGGACAAACGCTCTGCGGCAGCGGTGAAGCTGCCGCTGTCTACGACCTGGGTAAAGACGGCAATATCCGTCAAAGAATCCATGGGCTAACACCGATTAGCGTTGTTTTGTGAACAATCTTATTTCATTCGCCCGGTTTATCAACTGTTGGTGTCTTATTACCTTCGCATCTCGCTCTGCGGCTACTGCTCATTAGGCAACGAAGCTCGCAGAAATACCCAATATTACTGAGGAAAGTGTGATGCGAATAATTGTGTTTGGTGCCGCAGGTCGGATTGGTCAACGGATCGTGAATGAGGCCTTGTTAAGAGGTCATGAAGTTACTGCGGTGGTGAGAAATCCTGATACGATCAGATGTGTACCGGCCGAAGCCAGTGCCGAAATAGGCGATGCGGCCAACGAAGGCGAGGTTATTGCATTGAGTCGTGGGCATGATGTCATCGTCAACGCAACGCGATCCGCCAGCAGTGATGTTGACGCGGTGACCAGTATGACTCGTGCTCTTATTACTGGTGCGGCTTGTCACAATGTGCGGTTGTTTGTCGTTGGTGGCGCCGCGAGTTTAACCGTACCGGGTTCCGCTGGCGTCACCGTATTGGATGATCCTAGATACTTACCGGTGGCAATGCGCGCCGTGGGCATTGCGAGCCTGGCGCAGTTACGACTTTGTCAGGCTGAAAGCAGCGTAAATTGGACGTACCTTTGTCCCCCGGCCCAGTTGTTAGATGGTGAACGTACTACTCGATTTCGCCTTGGCGCCCAGGAGCTTCTGGTAGACGAGCAAGGAGAATCCCGTTTATCAACCCATGACCTTGCTGTTGTGGCTCTGGGTGAAATGGAGCGTCCGCGTCACTTCAACACCTATTTTACTGCAGCTTACTAGGCTGCCTTGCTTAATAAGGAGGGGTAACGCAATGAAAGTTAATCCTGTTATGGCTTTGCTAGGTGCAGGGTTCTTGTTGGCGCTGACGACCAATCTTGCCAAGATTGCCCATGGCGTTGGCATTGCACCGATTGCTTATCTAACCTGGTCACTTGTTGGTGCTGCTAGTTTGTTGCTGATGGTGTCTGGGTTCAGGGGGCAGTTGAGTCAGTTAAATGGCCGAACCGTAGAGTATTTCTTAGTGGCTGGTTTGCTAACTACAGCAGCCTCTAATCTCATTTTCTTTAGTGCGGTGGCTCATCTTGGCGTGAGTTTTATCGCGCTTATGTTTTCGCTACCGCCAGTCATAACCTATGTATTGGCACTGGCAATGAAGATGGAGCGGTTCGATGTCTGGCGCGCTTTGGGAGTTGTATTGGCCCTCACAGGTACAGCCTTATTGGTGAGTGATCATTGGAGCGCCCCGGATGTGCAAACAAAGTGGCTCGCAGTGGCATTAATCGGGCCGGTTTTGGTTGCCCTGGGAAACGTCTATCGAACACTGCGTTGGCCACCGCGCGCCAGTGCAGAGTCGTTGGCTCCGGGCATGTTGGTCGGTGCAATTGTGATATTGTTTCTTTTTGCGCGGCTGTTTGGTTGGCCCCTTGGTATAGCTATCAGTGAGCCTCAGGTTTTGCCGCTCATATTGTTGCAAGCTTGCGTTTTTGCTGGACAGTTTTTGTTACTGTTTGTTCTACAAAAAGCCGGTGGCCCCGTGTTCTTAAGCCTTATGGGCGGTGTGAGTGCGTTGTTTGGAGTACCCATCGCCATGATATTTCTCGCCGAGCCACTGCTACCGATGTTTGTGGCTAGTTCCGCGCTGATTGCCGCGGGTATCGTAGCGATGGTGCGTGGTGCTACACACGCATCAAGTTAAGCTGGTCAGGGGCTATCTCCTGCTTCGCCGGAGATTAACTCAACCAGCGCGGTGGCAATAGTATTGGCGGCATGGCCTCTATGCATGTACTCGCCAGGGCCAACTGTGTGTAGGCGTTGCACTCTACCTTGCCACAGGGTTTCGTCCATGGCGTCGAGTACCACAATGTTGACTCGCGCAATGAACTGTTGCGGTTCAACCATCGAGCCGCTTTCTGCCATGGCATCGCGCACCGGGGCGTTATTAGCAAAATCAACCTGCTCGTAGGTGGCATAAATGTAGAGGTCTGCTGGATCTACTCTGCGATGGGTGTAACCCAGGGTTTGCATGGCAGCGTGCAAGCTGACCTCAATCATGTCGGTCATAAAGTTCGGCACATCCACCTGCTTGATGTCATAGCTAGCGGGCGGAGGAATCAAGTTGGATAGGCTTTGTTCCGCGTCTACAGAGCTCGAGCGGCCGAGGCAGGCCGTCAAGAATAACAACGCGCAAGTCACGAAAAACATTCTGGCGAACTTCATAGGGCTACCTCTATCTCTGCTCGGGTTGTTTACCAGCATAACCATTGCAAGGGCTAAAAACATTGCTCTGGATCAATGATTGATGAGCGGTACGTCTACCACTACGCTTCCGGACGCTGGTTTAACATGTAATCCAGGATGTCTTGCTTGGAGCGGCCATGGGTCAGTTTGCCAGCAAGATCTAGTGTTACCACGCCGTGAATCGAGGTCCAGAACAGGTGAGCCCAGCTATCTGGGTCGCCGCTCAGTTGACCTGCAGCAACAGCGCCGGCGGCTGCTGTTCTGATGACAGCAAATGATCGTTTGCTGGTTTTAAGCAGACGTTCGCTTGGGCTGTCTGATTGTTGCAGCTCAAACATCAAGCGAAAGGCGCTTGGGTGCTCATCTGCAAAGGCTGAATAAACTTTGCCAAGAGCTTGAATCTTTTCCATGGGTGCTTCATGGGCTGCCGCAGCCGCCTCTTGTTGCTGGGCAAAACTCTCAAAGGCCAGGCAACGAACGGTATCGAATAAATGTTCTTTGTTATCGAAGTAGCGATACAAGGTCATTGGGCTGCAGCCCACTTCAGCGGCAATTGCCCGTAGGGACACTTCCTCGAAACCCTTGGCGGCAAAGAGCGCCTCGGCCTTATCGAGAATTCTCTGCCGAAACTGTGCTGTTTCTTCTGCGCTGAGTTTACGCCGGCCCACTTAATCAATCCTTATCGCAACGGCATGAATTCTACCACGAGCGCTCACTCAAGCGGATTGTCTGGCAAGGTTCTCAAGGTGCCTGGCGTGGTCGATGTTGTAGCGTTTCAGCGCTTGATAAGAAGCCAGGTACAAAAGGATTAGTGTGGGCAAATAGATTAACACCAGCGTTGTCACTGCGCCGGGGGCAATCTCCCCGGGTAAGGCTTTTGCTGGGAAGTCCGCGAGCCAGAGAATAACGCCAGCTAGCAAAACTCCTAGACCAGATACTGCTTTCTTGGCGAAGTTTCTCGCGGCAAAAATAAGCCCCTCATCGCGGCGGCCGTTGGTTTCGGCGCTGCGGTCTTCCACCACATCAGCATTCATGGAGGCGAAAATAATCTGCATACAAATGATGGCACTGGTCTCAATAAGATAGTGGGTCATTAGCAGTGGCAAATACAACGGGCTCTCCCGTTCTGGAAAAAGTCCAATAATCTGGGCCAGGAAGGCGATGGGCAAAAACACAATGGCAAACAGGAAGCAGCGCATCGCCGCAGTCTTTTTGCCCCACCTGGCTGCCATTTTTGGTGACATGGTGAACGCAAAAGGCACTGCAATGAGGCCAAGTAATGGAATGAAACCAATCTCTGCGGAACTCAAGTGCCAAAAGAATGTGCTGATGTAGATTGAGATGGCTTGCGATAGGCCCGCTGCCGCGCCAAAGAACAAAGCCGAAACAAACACCGCAACAAACGAGCGATTGTTAAACATTGCCCAGATCTGTTCGAACAGCGCGCGGAATTTAAAATCCGGTTGATTTTCAGGTACGTGCAACGCAGGAATGTGACGATGTGTGCCCGCCGCAGACAAGATCATCATGACTAGCATGGCACCAGCACCTATCATGCCCAGTTGTCGATATCCGGACGGTCCGAGCTGGCCTGCCGCGTCCCCAGGCAGTAGCACCATAAATGTCAGTACTGCTGTGCATAGGCCGCCAATCCAGCCGAATAGATATCGATATGACATCAGTCGCGTGCGGTCGTTGTAGTGTTTGGTGAGTTCAGGACCTAAGGCAGAGTTCGGCACCTCGAAGAAGGTTAGACAACTGCGCACTGTGACCGCCAGAACAACGAGATAACAAAATAGCGGCCAGGTCTCTCCGGTAAGGACTTCTGGTGGGTTCCATAAAGCGTAAAAGGAAATGGCCACGGGCAGCGCTGCGGCATACATAAACGGGTGTCGTCGTCCCAGGTTCGAGCGCCACCGATCGGATAGGTAACCCACGGCAATATCAGACAAGGCGTCGATGGCGACAGCAGTGGCCAGGGCCAGACCGCTAAGAAAAGCATCGAGACCCAACACCTGGTTGTAATAAATCAACACAAAGTAATTAAACGCCGTGTCTTTAATGCCAAATGGCGTGGCGCCAGCACCATAGTAGATGCGGGTTGTCATATTTGTGACCTGGGACTCGAGTGCTTGCGTTGCTTGCTTCATTGGCATAACCAAATATATTTACACTGTATAATATACAGTGTATCTTAAAGGCCTGTCTAGTAAATACGAGAGACCCATGACCCAACCAGCCGCGTTCCATCTTGAAGGCAACTATGCGCCCGTTTCTGAAGAAGTGACTGCCACAAACTTAAAAGTCATTGGTGAGTTACCGGAGGCATTGCATGGTTTGTATGTGCGAAACGGCCCAAACCCGGCTGCCGGTTCGTCCGGTCACTGGTTCGTGGGTGATGGCATGTTGCATGGCCTTAGCCTAAGTGGCGGTAAGGCATCCTGGTATCGTAATCGCTGGGTACAAACGCCGGTGCTAAATAAAACCGGTACCTATATGAAGCCTGACGGCACCGTGGACCGAACCGTGGGGGTGGCGAACACCCATGTGATACGCCATCACAACAAGATATTTGCGTTGGTTGAAAACGCCTTTCCCATCGAAGTCACACCTGAGTTAGACACTGTAGGCTCCTATGATTTCGGTGGAAAATTGACTTCAGCGATGACGGCGCACCCAAAGATATGCCCGGTCAGTGGCGACTTGCTGTTTTTCGGTTACCACTGGGCGCCGCCTTATCTGACCTACAATCGTGCCAATGCCCAGGGTGAACTGGTGCTGAGTCGGGATATTGATGTCACAGGACCCACCATGATTCATGACTTTGCGATTACCGAGCACTTTGTCATCTTTATGGATTTGCCAGTGGTGTTTAATCTCGATAAAGCCATGGCTGGCACCGCCATGCCTTACGAGTGGAGTGAAACATATCCCGCCAGACTAGGTCTTTTGCCGCGCGATGATGAACATGCCGCTGTGCGGTGGTTTGATATCGATCCATGTTACGTTTTTCACCCTATGAATGCTTTTGATGATGGCAACACGGTGACTTTGGATGTGGCTCGTTATGACACCATGTGGCAAGCGGATCATAACGACTTTCAGTCGGCTTATTTAACTCGTTGGCTGATTGACTTAAACACGGGCCAGGTGAAAGAGACGCAGCTCTCTGATCTGGCCATTGAATTCCCCAGGACCAACGATGATTTTCAAGGGCTTGCTTATCGGTTTGGTTACGGACCGGTTCAAGATGACAACAAAGGTTCGCCGCTCATCGGTCAAATTGCAAAATTCGATCTTGAGCGAGGACGGTGTGATTGTTTTGATTTTGCTGAGCCGGTGGTACCCGGCGAGTTTGTTTTTGCAAAAGGCGAGGGTCAGCAAGAGGACGATGGTTATCTTGTGGGTTATGGTTATCGCAGCGAGGCGAACGCCAGTGCCTTCTATGTGTTTTCCGCACGAGATGCAGGCAGCAAACCCCTGGCCAGAGTGGATATTCCACAGCGTATCCCGTTTGGGTTCCATGGTAGCTGGTTACCACAGACATAAGGTCTGTGGTGATTGCAGGGTAGCAAGCAGTTAGTTTGTATCCTGCCGGTTAAGAAATTCTCTGACGGTTTTCACCAGTACTCTGGGCTTCTCACCAAGAATGACATGGGACGCGCCAGAGATTTCGGCAAACTCGCCCCTGGGGAATTGTTTCGCGTAACGCTTCCCGGTGGCTGGTTGCGCTTCATCAAACTCGCCACAAATAATGAGAGCTGGCTGCTTGATGTCTTTGAGCCTGGCTACCTGATCGTAGTTGCGCAAAGTTCCGGTGGCTTTGAATTCTGAAGGACCCCACATGTGCTCGTACACTTTCGCGCCGTTGGGGTTTTTGCCCGCCATCATTTGTTTCAGGGTCGCTTTATCCCGGCACACGTGTCTGGCGTAATAAGCCTGCATGGCTTGTTTGTACACTGCGGCATCCGTCGCGCCGATTTCATGGCAATAGCGAATCACCTTGCGTTGTTCAGCGGGTAGTTGGCGGATTAAGCGATTAGCGTCACTTTCCCAGTCTTTCGTGCAAAACATCGGCGACTGAAACGTCACTGATCGAACCCGCCGCTTGTGTTTGAGCATAAACTCCAGTGCCAAAGTTGTACCCCAGGACGCGCCAAACAGGTGGAACTCATCCAGCCCCCAGGCGTCAACCAGTGTCGCCAGTTCGCGAACAAAAGCAGGTATGGTCCAATGCCGCTGCCCGGTCGCAGAACTTTTGCCGCCGCCAACCTGATCGTAGAGAAATATTTGCCTCTCATCTGCCAGCTCAAATAGCGGTTGCATACGCTGGCTAGTGCCACCTGGTCCGCCGTGTAAGCACACTAACGGTAGGCCGCTGGCGTTTTTCCGGCCACGCTTTTGGTAGTAGGTTTTCCCAGTTTGATGTTCGATGTATGGCATGTTGGTTCCTTTTTGGAATAGGCACCATACCGAAAGGGCGCATGCGCTGCGAGTCTGGAAATGAGACTATGTAGGCCATTGTTTGAATCTCACAGCGAAGCAGTAGAAGGAGAGATGGTGTGGGTGCAATTGGCTTCGGCTTAAACTTGCTGGTGTTTATTACCATTGCAGTGGCGTTACAGCGCATGGGTGCCCGGGGTATGGCGCTCTCTTATCGGGTATTGGCAGGTCTGGTGCTGGGCGCATTGTTTGGTTTAGGGCTGCAGTTGGTGTTTGGTATTGGTGCGGAGCCTGTAAGCCAGACGATGGCCTGGGTGAACGTCGTGGGCAGTGGCTACGTCAGCTTGCTGAAAATGATTGTGATGCCCCTGGTGTTAACTTCCATTGTTGGTGCAGTAATCAAGATGGGTGAGATTGCGACCCTGGGTAAGATTGGTGGTCTGGTCATTAGTATCCTGGTGGGCACCACAGCGATTGCCGCACTGGTGGGCATCGGTGTTAGTGTCTTGTTCGGCTTATCCGCAGACGGTTTAACGGAAGGGGCAAGAGAGCTAGCGCGGGCAGAAACCCTAATTGCCAGGCAGGAAAGTGTTGCCGGTCTCAGCGTTACGCAAATCCTGGTGAGTTTCATTCCGCAGAATATTTTTGAAGATCTAGCTGGGTTGCGACCCACTTCTATTATTGCGGTAGTAATCTTTGGCATGTTCCTGGGGGTGGCAGGTTTATTGGTAGAGCGGGATGACCCAGAATTAGGGGCGCGCTTTCATAGTTTTGTGGACGTTGCCCAGCGAATTGTCTTGCAACTTGTGCGTATGGTGATATCGCTAACGCCGTATGGGGTTCTGGCGCTAATGTCCAAAGTTTCCGCTACCTCTGATGGCGGTGACATCTTGAGTCTGGTGAACTTCTTGCTCGCGTCTTATGTAGCAATTCTAGTGATGTTTGTCGTGCACGCCGTCATTGTCATGTTGGTGGGCTTTAATCCACTGGATTACCTAAAGCGCGTGTGGCCGGTGCTGGTATTTGCTTTTACTTCCAGGAGTTCTGCGGCAACGATTCCGCTCAATGTGGAGACTCAGACCGGGCGCCTCGGTAATCACAGCTCTGTGGCAAACCTGTCCGCGAGCTTTGGCGCTACCATAGGCCAGAATGGCTGCGCGGGTATTTACCCCGCCATGTTAGCGGTGATGATAGCGCCCAGTATGGGCGTTAATCCCCTTGACCCAGGTTTTGTTGCTACTCTGGTTGGGATTGTTGCTATTTCGTCCTTTGGTGTTGCTGGCGTGGGCGGCGGTGCAACGTTTGCAGCATTGATTGTGTTACCGGCACTGGGCTTTCCTGTGGCGCTGGCGGCGCTGTTGATTTCAATCGAACCGCTCATTGATATGGCCCGAACCGCGCTTAACGTCAATGGTGCCATGGTGGCTGGTACCGCGACCGATAGACTGCTTGGCTTGACTAAAGAGCAACCCAACAGTACATCTTAGGCGCGATTTGGCGGCGGTCAGGGTTGCTTGAGATGCTCGCCAATGCCCCGAAACAGCGCGATGGTTTCGAATTCTCGGTAACCGTTTTCATCAGGCGTGGTCGCGTAGTCACTAAAGGCTGACAATTTCACAATCACCAGGTCACGGCTGGGATTAACATAAATGAACTGGTTATAAACGCCAATTGCGGAAAATTCACCCTCATCACCATCCATAAGCCACCACTGGTAGCCATACCCCATAGGATAATCTGATGCAGGATTTTCGCCGGGCAACAAATGGGGTTTATCTGCACGAGTGGCCGCGGTAACCCAATCGCTGCTGACGATTTGCTCCCCTTGCCAGTTACCCTGATTTCTAAACAGCTCACCGATTTTGGCGTAATCGAGAGCTGTGGCATTTAAGCCGCCGAACGCCATCTCCACCTGATGGTCATCCACCATCCAATAGGCATTAGACTCCATACCTAAAGGTTGCCAGAGCTTTGCTTGCATATATTGCGTGATGGATTGCCCCGTAGCCCGACTTAGCAGCATTCCCAGTGCCTGGGTGTCGGCAGAGTTGTAACGATTATAGGTGCCAGGAGTTTTCTCTGGTTTTACCGTGGCGGTGAATTCATCCAGGGAACCGCCGATTGCCATGATTCGCCCCATCCGCATCACGTCAGATTCCGGGTCTGCATAGTCCTCGTTCCAGGCCGCGCCGGATGACATTTGCAGCACGTCAACAATGGCAACCTGATCATATCCAGAGCCTTTGAGTTCAGGGACGTATTGAGTGATTGGATCATCGAGGCTAGTAATGTGGCCTTCTTCCAGGGCGATGCCCACCAGGGTCGAGATAAAGCTCTTCGCCACGCTCATGGATAACCACTGCACGTCAGGACCGCCGGTGAGATAGTATTTTTCAAAACGGATCTTGCCGTCTTCGATGATCAGCAGCGCGCTGGTATCAGTCAGGGTCAGAAAGTCCGAGACGCTGCGGCTTTCCCCGGCGAACGAGTAGGTCTCTGGCAAAGTTGTGGCTTTGCCTGTGGGAAACTGAAAGGGCGTTTTGGCAGCCGTTAAGGTGGTGGTTGGATAAATTTCTTTGATGCGAGGAAAGTTTTCATATTGCTCGGCGCCAGTGAACAGCGTCGTGGTCAGGTTCACGCGATCCAGGTTAGGTTTGAAGACAATCCACAGTGCACCGCCGAGAATCAACAATGCAGTGACACCGATTAAGGCTTTATTCATGGATCCCCCCAATCATGTATTCAGGTTATTGTGATGGTGTTTGTGATGCAGCTTCACTTGAAACCGCTGCTGGCGAGAGATTCGGCGACCACTCTAACCATTCCTTCTTCGCGCTCTCTTGCAGGGTAAACACTTCGCCACCTGTTAGTGGCTCACCCGGTTGCTCTGGGGTCGCCGCCGAAATGTCGCCTTGTAGTAACGCTTGCATGGATTCAGCTCTAACCTCGGCGCCTTTAAAGAGACCGAATTCCACATCCAGGCCGCCAGAATTCCAGAACACAGAATTTTTTCGTAACAGATGTTGATGCGCTTTATGCAGACCAACGCTAATGGCAATTTCCTGCCCGGAAGAGTCAAGGGTGGTATCAAGCACCTGGCCAATATCTTTGCCGCGCCAGGATATTTTTGTGTTGCGTTTGATGGAGCGAAGGTGAGACGTAATCAGTGTGATCTGCATGCCAATGGCATCTTCTTTTGCAGCCGGGCTATGTTCCAATACTTCAAATTCTAACTTTGCGGCGCCGCTGCCAGGATGGGCAGCGATATAGGGGCCGCTAACGATAGTTCGAAGGCTTTCGAAGTTCGCGGTGCTAAATTCCGGGCGAACTATCCAGTACTGAGCGCCTTGCTGGGCAAATGCAGCAAAGCCCTCATCCAATTCCAGGGTCAGTAGGGTTGAGTCTAGATCGTTATCTAGTGCAATGTCGCTGACGATGCCGATTGGCACGCCGCGATATTTAACCTGAGTGTGAGTAGGGCTCAGCCCCTCTGCGCTGGCTGCACGCACCGTAACTATTGCGCTGGATTCGGGGATTGAGCGCCATACCAGCCAGCCTGCAATGACCACAGCAACCAGTGGTACTGTCCAAGCCATAATAAGCCCGGCTTTACTGGTGGATGCAACGGCTGATGCGATGTTTTCGGTTTTATCTTCACTCATGGGTTTGCTCTAACCAGTCGTGCCTGGCATCAAAATGGTATGAAGCGATCATGGTTAGCACCACAACGCCGGTGAACGCGACCAGACCTGCTCCTGTGGTAATGTTTGCAAGGTCGCCCAGCTTTACCAGGGATATCAGCACTGCGACCACAAATACATCGAGCATGCTCCAAGGGCCGATGATGTGTAAGACGTGTAATAATTTGGTACGGATCTGCAAGGTTTCTGTTTTTGCCGGCAATGAAAGGTAAATCAAACCCATGATCTTAAGTATGGGGACCAGTACCGAAGCGACAAAGACCACAATCGCAATGCCCCAGAAGCCGTGAGATGCCAGATTGACCACGCCTGAGAAGATAGTGTTCTCAGAATACATGCCCAGTTGATTCATTTTCAGTATCGGATACAGGTTTGCTGGCAAGTAAAGTGCCAGAGCAGCCAGAGATAGCGCGAGGGTTATCTGGCGATTGCTTGATTTAGCGTTAATCAATCTTGTGTTGCAACGAGAACAATTGGCAGCCCTGGTTGCCGGTATGGCGCTAATGTCGTTCACCTGGCCGCAGTATTGGCAGCCTAGCAGGGTTGTTGGCATGGTCCTGTTCCAGCGTTCGGTGGTAAGCAAGTCGCTTTAGTCATTATGATGATACGTGCCTGCTCCGCTGTTATGAATAAAGATTGTTTCGTCTAACGGCAGGTTTGAACATAATCGCAAGCAACAGGTTAAAGTACAAGAAAGTGACTACAGGGGCGATTAATGGACATTGGACTATTTGTCATTGCAAATAATCAGGGAATGAATCTTGTTGAACTGGCTCAGGCCGCAGAAGAGCGCGGCTTCGATTCCTTGTGGGTGCCGGAGCACTCTCATTTGCCCACCGCGTCAAAGTACCCTGGCGGTATGCCAATACCTAGAGACTATGCCCATACCTATGATCCCTTTGTGGCCTTGTCTGCCATGGCCGCGGTAACCTCGAAAATTAAACTGGCAACAGGGATTTGTTTGATCATCGAGCGGGATACGATTTTTACCGCCAAGCAGGTCGCCACACTGGATGAAATGTCCAACGGTCGATTTGAGTTCGGCATAGGCGCTGGCTGGAATCGAATCGAGATGGAGCACCATGGCACCAACTTTGAATCGCGGTTTCGGCGCATGAAAGAACAAATTACGGCCATGAAGACCATTTGGCGCGAAGATGAGGCGGCCTTCGATGGTGAGTTTGTCCGTTTCGAGTCCATGTGGTCCTGGCCGAAACCAGCACAAACGCCCCATCCACCGATTTGGCTCGGCGGTGAGTCGATCCACACTTTACGTAGAGTAGTGGATTACTGCGATGGCTGGTTGCCGAGGGTCAGGGAGCCCGAGAAAGTTCTGGAAGGTATGCAAACCTTGCGCGGCCTGGCGACACAAGCTGGTCGTGAGATCCCGGTTTCGGCTTTCTCCATGCCTCCTAAATATGCGCCACAGTTTCGTGATGCTGGTGCGCAACGAGCCATCATGATGCTGCCTGCTGAAGACCGCGATAGCACTCTGGCCAGGTTGGATAAGTACGCGCAGCTAATTTAAGTGAGCGAAATAGGAGTACATCACGAGTGTTCACTGCGAGACATTGTAGCTTCCATTTCTGGCGTAAGGATGCATCTGTATTTGAAAGGTCGAACAAGCCCTCGCTTATACCTCACAATTCGCCGTAAGCATTGAGGATTTTCTACCCCAAGCCTCGATATACTCTGTGCCCAGTATTGGTGTAATACCAAGCAAATGAGTCCAAGATCAATTCAATTATCATTTAGGAGTCCGCCATGAAAGGCACAGTCCATTACGAGCAGCGCGGGGAGATTGCGCTACTTAAGATCGATAACCCACCTGTAAACCCACTTTCGTCTGGTGTGCGCCAGGGCTTGTTTGATTGTGTTACTAAGGCACTCGATGATGGTGGCATTAAAGCTATTGTCATCACAGGTATGCACCGCGCTTTTATTGCCGGCGCCGACATTAGTGAATTCGGTGCCGCTGCCTCTGAAGCCGTGGGCCTGGGGGAAGTTCTGGACAAGATGGAAGGTAGCAGTAAGCCGATCATTGCAGCGATTAATGGCACCGCATTCGGCGGTGGTTTGGAAACCGCGCTTTGCTGCGATTACCGTATTGCCGCGCCAAATGCGCCAGTGGGTTTGCCAGAAGTGAAACTGGGTCTGTTGCCCGGTGCTGGTGGCACCCAGCGCCTGCCACGTCTGGTTGGCGCAAAAGCTGCCGTTAACGCCATTGTTTCCGGTGCGCCGATCATGGCTCCGCAAGCGTTAAAGATGGGCATTGTGGATCGTGTAGCCGAGGGTGACATTGTAGAAGATGCCATTGCCTATGCTGAAGAGATTGTCGCTGCTGGCGGCGCTACCCGTAAGGTTCGTGACCTTGAAGACAAAATTGCAGCGGATCGTGGCAACGCTAAGGTGTTTGAAGACGCGGCTGCTCAACTTGATAAAACTCACCGTGGTCAATTTGCCCCAGCGCAAATTCTCAAGTGTGTTGAAGCAGCGGTAAACGCATCCAGCTTCGATGAGGGCATGAAGGTCGAGCAGAAGTTGTTTGCGGAATGTTTAAGCCACCCGCAGCGAGAAGCATTGATTCACATCTTCTTTGCCGAGCGTGCAGCGAACAAGATCCCAGGCCTTGAAAAAGACACGCCGCTCATTGATATCAATAAAGCTTCAGTGATCGGCTCCGGTACCATGGGCGGCGGTATCGCCATGTGTTTTGCTAATGCCGGTATCCCTGTGCGCCTGCATGACAATGATAAAGACAATCTCGCCAAGGGCTTAAAGGTGATTGAAGGAAATTATGCCCGCACAGTATCCAAGGGTCGTCTTAGCCAGGAAGACATGGATAAGCGCATGTCCCTGATTATTCCAACAGAAGCTTTTGAAGATCTTGGTGATGCCGATGTCGTAGTAGAGGCAGTGTATGAGAACCTTGATCTGAAAAAAGAGATTTTTACCAAACTCGATAAAGTGATGAAGGACGGCGCACTGCTTGCCACCAATACCTCCGGCCTGGATGTAGATGCGATTGCAGCTTCAACGTCACGCCCAGAAAACGTGGTGGGTTTGCACTTCTTTAGCCCGGCAAACGTCATGCGACTGCTTGAGGTTGTTAGGGGTGAGAAGTCATCTCCAGCGGCCCTTGGTACTTCCATGGCGCTAGGCAAACGTTTGGGCAAAGTGGCCGTGGTTGCTGGCAATTGCCCCGGTTTTATCGGTAATCGCATGATCGGTGCTTACTCTCGTCAGGCCAGCATGATGATTCTCGAAGGTGCTTCTCCTGCGCAAGTAGATAAAGTGATTTTCGACTTTGGTCTGGCAATGGGCCCATTCACCATGGCCGATATGGTCGGTCTGGATCTTGGCTGGCGCGCCAGAAAGATGATGGGCGGCTCTAATGAAGTCACTACCCGTATTCCAGATGAGTTATGTGAAGCTGGTCGTTATGGTCAGAAGAACATGAAGGGTTACTACAAATATGTGGAAGGTGACCGTACGCCGCGTCCTGATGAAGAAGCGGATGCGATTGTGAAGCGTGTTGCCGAGGAACTTGGCTTTGAGCAGAAAGACTTCAGCGATGAAGAAATATTGAAGCGTTGTATCTATCCGCTGGTTAACGTCGGTGCCAAACTGTTGGAAGAAGGGCATGCGCTGCGTGCCGGCGATATCGATACAGTGTACGTGAATGGCTACGGCTTCCCGTCCTATGTGGGCGGTCCAATGTGGTATGCCGATACGCAAGGGTTGGATAAGGTTCTGGCTGACATTGAACGCTTCTATGCGGAGACCAAAGATGAAGCCTGGAAGCCAGCAGAGCTTTTGAAGAAGCTGGCAGCTGAAGGCAAGACCTTTGCCTCTTTAGACGGCTAAGTGCCTTAAAAAAGCACGGCACGAGAAAAGCCCTCTAACCGGAGGGCTTTTTTTTGTGGGTTATTCGCCTTTTTAGCCATCTGGGGGGAACTTTTCTGCTTTTTTTGCGAATGATTTTCCTAGAATGTCTCTCTTACCCTTAGAAACGATGATTGTTGGACCTAAATATGGCCCATGACGCAGACCAGGCGCTGGCGCAGGCACTGGTGGATGGCGACGAAAGCGAGTTCGAGCGGTTTTTTACCGAGTACTTTCCGCGCCTCTACCGGTTTGCTTTGACTCGACTGGAAACTGATGAACAAGCGGCCCAGGACGTGGTTCAGACAACTTTGATTAACGCGATGCGTGGCATCCATAACTATCGGGGGGAGGCATCAATGTTCAGTTGGTTATGTCAGATCTGTCGAAATGAAATTAGTGCCTACTTTCGCAAATTGGCGCGTTCTGTTCCTATCGTGCCGGAAGATGACGATGCCATAAGGTCGATATTAGAAACCCTGGAGGCTGAGCCGGACAGTGATCCTGAAACTAGTTTGCAAGGCTCGCAACTTAAACGCCTGATACAAGAGGTGTTAGATCATTTGCCAGCGAATTACGGCAATTCCCTGGAGTGGAAATACATTGAAGGATTTTCGGTCAAGGAAATTGCCGAGCGGTTAAACGTCACTGAGCTTGCCGCACAATCAACCCTGGCCAGAGCGCGTACCGCGTTTCAGGACGCATTGCGCCAGCTTCACCCTCAACTCTCAGTAGGTGGGTTTAAAGCATGACAGATTCTAAGGACAACACCGGAAATTCTCGCATCCCGGAAGCGCATCTCGAGCGTTTGCTAAAAGAGACGGGCAAGCGTCCAGAGCCCCCCGCAGAGATGGCCGAACTCGTAAAGGCGAATGTCAAACAAGTGTGGCAGGAAGAAGTGCGAAAAGGCGCAGAGCAACGAGCAAGTGCGCGACGCCGAACCCAGTGGCTTGGTATCGCTGCGAGTCTGGTGTTGGCAATTACCGGTTTGTTTTTCGGACTTCAAACTACAACCACGCCAATCGTTGCGGGCCAACTGGTTCAAGTGGTTGCGACGCCGGAGTATCGTCTTGCTAATGATGACTGGCGCCCCCTCACTTCAACTGTTGGCGAGTTGCACCTTGGTATGGAAATTCGCACGCCTGTAAACGCCTATGCGTCATTCAAGTTAGGCAATGGCATGCATGTCCGGCTAAAAAGTGACTCCCAACTAATTTTGCGCGGGACGGATCGCTTAGAGTTATTAAGCGGTGCTGTTTATGCTGAGTCTCCGGAGGCGTTATCCAACTCAGTGCAGGTGATGACACCATTCGGGGTCGCCGAGGATATTGGCACAGAGTTTGAGGTGATGGTGAATCCCACGTCCTGGCGTGTTCAGGTGCGTGAGGGCCAGGTCTCTATGGTGAGCGACAAACACAATCTTACCGCAGCCGCCGGCCAGAGAATTACCATTGCTGACAATCACCGGGTGGCTGAGGAGCGTGTTGCTGCAACAGACAGCAGTTGGGCTTGGACCCATCAGGTCAAGGAACCGTTCCAGCTTGAAGGAGCTACTCTGGCGTCCTATTTGGCCTGGTGGAGTAGTGAAACGGGCAAGCAGCCAATATTCTCCAGTGCTGAAGATCAGGCTTTGGCAGCAACTATGAAGCTCCATGGTCGCCTCGATGGCCTGAGTTTGGATGACGGGCTCTCCGCAGTGCTGACATCCACTGGGTTTCATGTGGTTGACTCAACCGCTGAGCAGGTTATCTTTGCACGATAGTGAGCCGCTGAACTTCCTGCTTGTCTTTATATATAAAATTTTTCTCTGCGTGCCTTCTAAGTATCTGGGTAACAACGGCCTGTGCGGATGAGATTGCCCTGGCGAAATACATTGACCGGGCGAATGCTGCTGGCATTAACATTATTTATTCGTCAGCTGTGTTGCCGGAACGGTACAAGGTGACGTTTGAGCCTGGCGTGCCGCCGACCGTGCAGGGCATTCGCAAGGCGCTAAATGCGTTTGGCCTGGATTTGCAGGCGGTCAACGAAACCAGTTGGATTGTTGTGGCGAGTGCCCCTCTGCCTCCAGTGCCGGAAGTACTCGAATTGGACAAAGACTATGACCTGCCACCGATTGAAGAAGTCGTGGTGAGTTCAAGTCGGTATCGATTGTTGGTCGCAACGCCGAACCAACCTCATCTGTTTGACGCGGAAACCCTAACCCTGCGCGCCGTGACGGGGAATGACGCCGTTCGTGTGGCGAATCAACTACCGGGTAGCGCCACGGTGGGTATATCAGCGCGGCCACGGGTTCGAGGTGGCCAAGAGAATGAGACCCTAATTCAATTCGATGGCATCCGTTTATATAACCCCTTTCACTTCAATCGTTTCAATAATTTGTTTTCCAGCTTTGATAGCCGTCTGCTTGCTTCCATTGACTTTTACAGTGGTGGTTTCCCGGTATCGATGGGAGATCGCCTAAGCGCTGCTATGGTTATTGAAAGCAGGCTTAATGCAGAGCTAGAGAATCAGCGCGAGCTAGGTATGGGGCTATTTCATGCTTCTTACCTGCAAGGCTTCTCCTTAGACGACAGTGATCTGCTCGTGAGTGTGCGGCGCAGTAATTTTGAGCTGCTAGATTCAGTTGCTGAGAATGACTTTGGACATCCGATTTTTGCCGATGCGTTTATCCGGTATCGACGTGTGTTGCCTTCTGGTGCCGATTGGACAACAAGCTTGTTGTGGTTCATTGATGATATAGACGTTAAAGATAGCTCTGAAAATGAACTGTCAGAAAGTATTTATGGCAATCTTTACTGGTGGACAAGTCATGAAAAGGATATTGGCGAGCGCTATCAGAAGAGCCATCTGGGTTATTCAAGGATTAAAAATGACCGTGAAGGCAACCTTAATCGGCCAGGGCAAGTTGTTGGTGAAATAGACGATAAGCAGACATTTCACTTCTATTTTATGGGTCAGGACTATGAGTGGTCCAAACACAGCTCTGTGCTCAGTCTAGGTTGGGACTATCGCTATCACGAAGCCGAATATAAAACTTACAATCAACGCGTCGTCGCTCCAGCATTCTCGCGACTGAGTAACATTGTGAGGCAAAATGTGGAGTTCGCTCGCATTGACGAATCTGGCCATCAGGGCGCCGTGTATGCACAATGGAAACAAAGATTGCGCGGTAATCTCGCCGTTGAGGTTGGCGGTAGAATTGACGCTCAGCACTATGAAAGTAGTATCCAGGATGAGCAATTTACTTATCGGCTCGGTGTCCTTTATGAGCCCCTGGATCGACTGCAGCTCAGGCTAGGCTGGGGTGCATACGCCCAGGCCCAGGGCGTTCACGAACTCAACGTATCCGACCTGGAGTTTGCCTTTCAGGCACCGCAACAAGCGAACCATCTGGTGGCTGGTCTGGATTATCAGTTTGCCCAAACGGGTATTGACCTCCGTCTTGAAGCTTATAGAAAGCTTTCATCAGACCCTCATCGCTATTATGAGAACCTAACCGAGCCTTACACGCTATTGCCTGAGCTGCAACCGGACCGGATTCAAGTTGCCGCCCAGGGCTATGAGGCAAGAGGGCTTGAAGTTAGCCTGAATGGTGAGTGGTTGGCTGGTGAATGGTGGATGAACCTCAGTTACGCTTCTGCGCGCGATCGGTTGCCAGGGAAGAACATCCGTCGTAGTTGGGATCAATCCCGGGCGATCAATCTTGGTTATCACAAGAAATGGCGGGGCTGGGATGTGAGCGGTAGTGTTGCCTTCCATGAAGGTTGGTTGACCACCCCCTTGTTGCAAACCAATGGCGTTGTGACTTCAGCAACAAGGAACAGTGAGCGCTTTGAACACTTTGTGTCGTTGGACCTAAAGGCGAAAAAAACCTGGTCCCTGGGTGAAGATTCATTGCGGATTGAGCTGGGGGTAACCAACCTTCTCAATCGAGAGAATCAGGTGGCAGTGGCGTATGGTTTCGAGGCGGGTGCGTTAGTGGCAACGCCGAAAAATGGATTGCCACTAGCGCCTTTTCTGGATATTTACTGGGCGTTTTAGCTCTCGATCTTTGCCAGTAACGCTTTGATTTCCTGGCGGCGCCCATAATCGGCCACTTCTCTACCAGGCCTTTGCGGCGCTTCTAACGCATGCAGCAAGACTTTCTTTGCGGAAGCGTAGTCCTTTTGCTGAACCAGAAAGTCAGCATAAAAATAGTTGCTATCGATGCCGTCTGGATTCATGACCAGGGCTTTCTCCAGGAGTTGTTTGGCTTTCTTGTCGCTGCCAAAAGCGATGGGCCAGCCCGGCACTTGATAGTAGAGTGCGCCGAGGCTGGTGTAAGCGCTGCCCTGCATGACGGCATCGTTAATTTCCATGGCTTTCTCAAACGAGCTTTTTGCGGCTTTTACCAGGGACAATGCAGACAGCCCACCGGCCTTACCGGCATAGGTGCTCTTGATAATGCCTTCCCAGAGCAACAACTCCGGATCATTGGGATGTTCTCGCACGGCGGACTCGGCTCGATTGGCTAAGCTTTCGAAGGCCTCTACTTGCTCATCACCCGTCAGCTGATAGTTTGCAATAGCCCATTCGTTTTGCAGGGTTTGCAAAGTCGAGGCATGGCTGGTTTGCATGAAGGTACTAAACAGAAGTGTTAGCAGTAACTTTTTCATGAGATTCTTCCTTTACGAGGTCTAAAAATTGTTTGATGACAGGGAGTTGTGCTTTGAGGGCACGGTCCACCACGCCCGGTAACAAACCGTTCAATTTGCTCTGCAAGCGTTCCGTGAATCCCAGTGCGTAGCGCGCTCTGGCGGTGCTGAGGCTCTTGGATACGACCCTTGCAACCGCTTCGGGCGTGTCTGAATGCACGTGCAGATCACGGTTTAATTGATTGACGATGGTAGAATTCATGCGGGTATTGGTGGCACGGGGCGCGACATAAAGTACGTCCAATGGTGTGTCGGCATACTCGCGGCGCAAGGCTTCACTAAAGCCTTTGATTGCGTGCTTGCTCGCACAGTAGGCGACATAACCAGGAAAGCCAATTGCACCAAAAGTTGAGCCAATGTTTAACACTGTTGCCTGTTGTTGACTCAGTAAAATCGGCAGCAACTCCTGGGTGAGCGCCATCGTACTAATCACATTGGTTTGCATAATTGCCGCGACATCAGTCTCCGTGAAGTAACCAAAGTCGTTGATGCCGGCATTGTTAATGAGTGTATCAACACCAAAATATCTGGCTTGTTCTGTTAGCGTGAAACGCTCCCCTGGCTTATTCAGGTCAGCAGCACAGCTGGCGATTCTGCCGTTACCCCCTTGTAACTCAAGGCACAAGGCTTTGAGTTTCTTCGCGTCTCTACCTTGCAACAGTAAATCGTAGTCTTGACGCTTGAGCTCCCGGGCAATGGCCTCGCCAATACCACCTGTAGCGCCTGTAATTAAAACGTTCATTACGCGGCATCCTGAAGGCTACTTGCCTCATTGGGAATCGCGCGATAAACATCGCCGTAGAGCCGGTAGACACGGTTTGCCACATGAATAATGGCGGCCTGGTCAGCGGCGTTCGTGATCTGATCCATGGTTTCTGCAAAGAACTTGATATGGTCCTGGTCGAGTTCTCCATGCGTTGTTAAATAAGTCATGGCAGAGTCCGGGAGTTGCAGGGTTTCCTGGACGACGCTCGCTACAGACGGGGCAAGGCTTGAGCTGGTCCCTTCAAGCACCAGAACCATGCCGAAAATGCCCATGGCGTTGACTCTTGTGACATAGTCATAAAGGAAAGCAACGAGGATTTCCGTATGAAATGGTGCTGGGGCAAAGCGAAAGGTCTCGCGGTTAAAGCCACACGCCTCAATGTCATCGAGGATCCAAACTTCATGGCCGGCTTCTTCGGCAATGTATTCTTTCAATGTTGGCTCGATCCACTGTTGGCTTGCCGTGAGATGTTGGTTCGCTGTCGCCAATAGGGGAGCAGTATGACGAACGTGATGGTAAGCCTGATTGAGAAACGCCAGATAAGTGTGCAGGTTAAATTTGCGTTGAAATACGTCCTCGATAATCGGAGCAGATAATAAATACTGTTTGCCTGCCTCTGTTTGTTCGAGTAATTGGTTATAAAATGACATCGCACATCCTCTTCACGCGGTTTTCGGTTGGGTTAGCACTGTAGTGGTCTTCAATGATTGCCTCATAGCGGATGAGGGCTTGTTGCCGCTTAAGACGGCCGTTATCTGTTTGTAAGTATTCTGGTACCGCCCCGGTCATAACTTTGTAGCGATGAACCTGGGCATAATCGGGCAATTCGGTGTTCACCGTTTCGATCAGTTGCTCGAGTTGTTCTTCGTTAGTCTCAAAGCGCAACCAGAGCAAAGCAAGGTTGTGGTCCTTCGCTTCGCCATACACCACCGCCTGGGCGATGGCTGCATGTTGGGTTAGGGCAGCTTCCATCCACTCAGGATTAACGTTCCGACCGAAGGCGGTTATAAATAGATTTTTCTTGCGGCCAGTAATAAAGACATAACCGTCCGCATCGATATAGCCGAGATCGCCCGTGGCATACCAGTCGCTTGATAGCGGCTCGGCACGCAGGTAACCCGTCATGACGGGCTGCTTAACTTCCAACTCACCGTGATCGTTGACACGAAGTTTGGCATGGCCAAGAGGCTTGCCCACGCTGCCCGGCTTGTGAGCGCCAGGTAGGTTTAACGTCAACACAGAGCAACATTCCGAAAGCCCGTAGCCTTCATAGACAGGTAGGCCAAGGTCGCTAGATTTTTGTAACAGATGTTCGCTTACTCTGCCGCCACCGACAGCAAGCATTTTGAAACTGTGGTTGGCAATCAGGCCAAACTCAACCAGAGTGGTGAGCGCCGTTAGCAGTTGCGGCACTAAGATCATGCTGTCAGCCTGTTCGGTATTGAGTAACCTGGTAAATCGCTCGACGTCTAATGAGGCGCCTGATAGGCCAACGGTCTTCTCGCTGGGCAAACAAATGCTGCTACCGTGAAGTAACGGTGCGTAAAGGCCGGCAATGTTCTCTAACAGTGTCGCGAGGGGTAAAACTGAAAGGTGCCGTTGCGGGTCCAGCGGCGCAAGCGCCGCGACGATGCCGAGACTGGTTGTGTCGATGACCGCCTGGGGTAGGACAACGCCTTTCGGCTGGCCTGTGCTACCAGAGGTAAAGGTAATTTTGGCATTTTGCGACATACCATCAACAGTTCGCTTAAAGGCGTATACCCCAGGCAGTTCGCTGGGATAAGTCGACCATTCATCACCCGGCGCCACATTGGTAGTTTGTAGAATCAGGTCTACATCAGCGGTTTTCAGAATGTGTTCTGTTTGGCTTTGGGAAAAGAAGCTGGGTATGGGGATAATTGTTAGACCAGCCATCATCGCTGCAAGGTCGGCGAGGACCCAGGCTTTGCTGTTGTCGAGAGCAATGGCGAGCGTGTGACAGTGGCTCGCCTTGATGATCTCATGATAAAGGCAAACTTCAATCCAGAGCTCAGCGTACGTGATGACGTGATCATCAAAGGCAATGGCTACTTGTGTTGGTTGTTTTTCTGCGTGCTGACGAACAGCGTTAATAATGATGCTCACGGCGTCTCCTTAGTGACCTGGTTGGAAAAGACAGGCCAACTGGCTCATCCTGGTTATGGCGGGGCTGATGGCTCCAGCCAACACCGCTGGCTTTTGGGTGTAATAGCTGCCCCAGTCACTGCTGTTGTCGGTTAGGCGGGTTACATCAGCATGACCTAGATAAGTGGCGCGAACGCCAAGTTTTCTTAAACAACAGCGCACGGCGGAGGTAACAGTACAGGTGGCATGTTCGAAGCCAAGGGCCGCGAACGCAGGCGCCAACTGCAGCATAAAAGGTAGGGCGTGGCGTTTGTGGTTAACTGCAAAGCAGCCGATTTCAACGATTTTGTCGCGGCGAATCAGCCCACACTGTTTGCTTGCTAACACTGTCTCTATGTTGGCGTCGAGATACTGCTCTAAAAACAGCGGCTCAGTTGCTGAACGATAGCCGCAGCAGGCAACCAGTTCGTCATCTTGCGTTAAGCAAAAAAACTGCGGGTAGAATTCATTCAGATCACACTGAAAGTGCCTCTGGTATTGTTGCTTGGCAAGTTCGCAAGCTGCGTTATAGAGCGGTGTGCCCGTTTCAGCGGTAGTTAGCGCGTAGGAAGGTTGCTCATTGTCTGCTGCAAATTGCTGTTCTGCGGATCTCGTACCCATACTTCGAATTCACTTCTCGCTTGTTTTGCAAGGTAGGAGTCGGTCTGGGAGAAAATCATTCGTGGAAAACTAAAATAATTGCAATTTTTTCAGTGAGAGCTGCACCAGGGCGCGCCGTCCTATTCAGGTACTGGGGTTTGGTCCGGAATTTCAGACAAAGGTCCAACACTGTCGCCTTTCTTACCGACAATCCGGACCAGTTTGATTTGGCCAGCTTGATCGTACTTAACAATGTGGTTGTAGCTGCGCAGCGAATTGGCGATTTGTCGCTCCACGTGTTTTTGCTTTGGCGTGGGTGTAAACCTGTCGTTGCCCACCAGGGACAGTCCGTCAATTTCGAAGTGGTGCTGAAGCGAAAGGTTGCGGAGAAACTGCTCGATCCTGAGGTCTTCCGCGGCTACAGAGCCTGGTAATATGAGGACCGCCAGGGCGATCAAACCGTGAATGAGCTTGCTCATGTCAGGTCGTTTAATAGGTTGCCACTTCTAACCCGAAACCAACCGGCGACGCCGAATCGGGTGCGCTGGGTTGTTAACACTTCATGGGGAATTTCTTCACTGAGAAATAGGACAACGGTACCGATTTCTGGCGTGACTTTAATTGGTGCAAGGTTGTCTGGATAGAGCACTAACTCTCCGCCTTGATCAGGCTGCCAACCCTCGTTGAGATAGGCAACCAACGAGACAACCCGGTTTCGTTCACCGCGGAATGCGTCAGTATGCCGGCGATAGAAGTTGCCCGGTTGGTACAGGGCAAGGTGGCTCTCGAAGGAATCTAGACCAAGAAATAAGTGTCTATTCAAGGTTTGCCTGAGTTGTTCGATCCAGGCAAACCAGGTTTGCACGGTGGCATCTGCTTCGTTTAACCAATGCACACTATTCTTGCGCACAAAATGATTCTGCTGTTCATCTACACCCCGACCAATTTGTGCCCAGTCAAAGCGGTCTTGAGACATATTTTCGAGCTTGCCGCAGAGCCCAGTTTGTACCGCTTGTGGCATCGCCCCTGGCTGCACGGAGAATTGCTTCGCCGTCAGGTCGTCCACCATGCGCAGCAAAGCACTGTCGTCGTAATCAGGTTGTATTGGTAGAGCTATGGTTGAATGTGTCATGAAAGGGTATTCCACAGTTAAGCTGTCCTACAGTGGAGTCTGTAAGACGCGAAGAAAGACGTGGTTGCCTCTCGGTGACTATCGTCTAGGAAGTCCGGTGGGGTCCCAATAAAGGGCATCCGAACCTGCTGGGGAAGCGGCTGTTCCTAGCTAACTGTTCCTGGTTGGCGGACCGGATTTTAAGCCAAAAGCGCTGGAGCGCAAGCCATTAATTGCTGATTTTTCAGGTCGGCTAAGGGTTTTAAAAGCGTGTTGATACTTTAGTTGCGATCATTGCCTGACCGTTTCTCCGTATCTTTCTCGATGCCCAGAGTTTTCATGCGGTACGCCACAGTTGAAGCTTTTAAGCCCAGCAGTTCAGCAACACCACCGGCACCTGAGATGCGCCAGTCAGCAGCCTTGAGTGCGGCAATCAGATTGTTCTTTTCCAGTATCCGAAACTCTTGCTCTGTCATATAACTATCGCCTTCAACCGCCGGGGCGCTAATGACCTCGGGATTCTCGGGTGGTTGCAGCACCAGTTCAAGGTTTAAGTGGTCACTGGTGGACAAGATCACAGCGCGCTCAATCACATTCTTGAGTTCGCGAATGTTGCCCGGCCAGGGCTGCGCTTCCAGCATGGCAATATGTTTTTTGGTGACCTTTAGCTGGGTTTTGCCAAGATCTTCACAAGCCTGGCTGACGAAATGTTGTGTTAATAATCCGATGTCTTCCTTCCGTTGGCGCAGCGGTGGCACTTCGATAGGAAACACGCTGAGGCGATAATAAAGGTCTTCGCGAAACCGGCCCGCCTTTACCTCTTCGGCTAAGTCTTTGTTGGTGGCAGCGACCACCCTGACATCAACTCGGATGGTCTTCTCATCACCGACTCTTTCGAATTCATACTCCTGCAGGGCCCTGAGCAGCTTGCCTTGCTGGGCGAGAGGGATTTCGCCAATCTCATCAAGAAACAGTGTGCCGCCATCTGCCAGTTGCAGCCGGCCAACTCGGTCTTGATGAGCACCGGTAAACGCCCCTTTAACGTGACCAAAGAATTCGCTCTCAAATAGCTCAGACGGGATGGATGCGCAGTTTACCTTGACCAGGGGTTGGTCTTTTCTGGGGCTTTGCTCATGAATGGCCCGGGCAATAGCTTCTTTACCAACGCCAGATTCCCCTTCAATAAGTACACTTGCTGGCGTTTGCGCCACGGCTTCGATCTGACTCAAGGTTCTTTGCAAAGCCGGACTAGAGCCGATAATTCCGTGATAGCGATGATGGGTACGGAGTTCATCGCGTAAGTAGTCTCGCTCTTGAACTAACTGTTCTTTTAAGTCGCTGATTTCGGCAAATGCTTTCTCGCGCTCTTGTTCTAGACGCCGCCGGTCCGTAATGTCGCGGAATACCACTACTGCGCCAACCACTTCATCATCCACGATGATGGGTGTACTGGTATACAAAACCGGGACGGCACTGCCGTTGACGTGCCAGAACACTTCATCATCACCGGAATAAACAATGCCGTCTCGAATAGCGCCATAGATCGGACACTCCTCATGGGGGTAGGGCGTACCGTCGACATGAGAATGGTGGTGAATATCGTGCAGTTGTTGCCCAACGATGTCCTCGGGCTTCCAGCCAAGAATTCGTGTTGCCGCTTCATTTACGAAGGTGCCTCGGCCCTCCTTGTCGAGGCCATAAACCCCCTCTCCTAAGGCATTGAGGATTAATTGGTGCGATGTGTAGGACGGATCCAGGCTGGTTTGGTCTGTCATTTAAATCTCAACTAACTGTTTAGCAGGGGAGTGAATAATTGAGAATCACAAAATATTGTGAAACGTCTGATTTCCTAACTTCATGATAAATATAGAAAAACATCTTGGCACGCTGTCTGCAATGTTGCTTGTGTCACAGATTACTGAGTGTACATGGCTCGAAAGGGCTTTGGCTACTGAATAACTGTCACGGCAAAACACATTCAAATAACACAAGGAGCTACAGATGTACTATTTACAAATTATTGCGAATCGATATCCGGGCATTATTCTTTCCACCATCCTGCTGTTGATAGCTGCTTCGGTGACCTTTGCCGAACCTGTCGCAAAAGCGGTTACCGCTACAACCCCGCCGGTTAACGACGGCCTGCCGATGCCAGGATTTGATATCACCAAGGGCGACACCGCGTTGGTGATCACCGATCCACAAAACGATTTTCTTTCGCCTGACGGTGTGACCTGGGGCGTGGTGGGTAAAAGCATTACTGACAATGGCACGGTTGCGAATCTCGAAGTGCTCTTCAAGACCGCAGACAAGGCAGGAATGCCGGTGTTTGTCTCCCCTCACTACTACTTTGAGCATGATCATAAGTGGCAGTTTGAAGGCACCCTGGAAACGCTGATGCACAAGATCGGTATGTTTGATCGTCCCCATGCACTCTCTCTTGAAGGCTTTGAGGGTTCCGGTGCTGACTGGTTAGAACGTTACAAACCTTATATCAATAACGGCAAAACCGTGGTCACAAGCCCTCATAAGGTATATGGCCCAGAGACTAACGACCTGGTATTGCAACTTCGCAAAGCCGGAATTTCTAAGGTGGTCTTAGGTGGCATGTCATCTAATTTGTGTACCGAATCCCACATGCGCGAACTCATCGAGCAGGGTTTTGAAGTGCTCGTGGTCACTGATGCCACAGCGGGCGCGATCACCGAGCACTACAACGGTTACGAGGCGTCGTTAACAAACTTTCGCATGATTGCCAGTGCCGTTAACAACACCGAAAACACCGTTAAAGCCATCAAGACAGCTTTCAAATAACGCCAATTAATCAGTAACTTAAGCGAGAAACAATATGAACGACTTCCCTCTGCATACCAAAGAAACAGCCCCGGCCAATAGCAAAGCGCTCATTGTCGAAGCCACTAAGGCATACGGCTTCTTGCCCAACTTGCTTGCGACCATGGCGGAATCACCGGCGATTCTGCAAGGTTATATGACCTTATCAGACATCTTTGATCGGTCTAACTTGACTCCCACAGAACGGCAGATTGTGTTGATGACAAACAATCGCCTGAATGGCTGCACTTATTGCATGGCAGCGCATACCAGCATCTCACAGGCAGCTAACGTGTCTGCTGAGGTGATTACTGCCCTCCGCGATGGCTCGCCGCTTAATGATCCAAAACTGGAAGCGCTGCGACGATTTGCTGTCATGATCAATGAGGACCGTGGCTGGATCGACCAGGATGACCTGGATGAGCTATATGATGTTGGTTATACCCAGGCCACCGTGTTTGAGGTCATTGTAGGGACGGCACTAAAAGTGATGTCGAACTACACCAACCACATTGTAAAAACCCCTCTCGATGAGGCTTTTCAGGCCAATGCCTGGGAAAGCCCAACCGCCTCTGCTTAAGCCCCAGAACAAGCCGATAGTTTCCTCCTCCCCAGGGAAGCTATGGGCTTGTTCACCTAAAAGATTTCGCCTTGCCTGCTAGATGCCGATTACTCGCCTCGTGCCTGGCTCTATTCATCGGCCACCCCTTAACTCTTAACTCTGTCTCGCCTCAAATGCTTTCTAGCTCATAGCGCACAGCGAAAGTCGTGGCTGATAACCAAAGCGTTACCAGGGACATCCAATTTTTATGGCGGCAAGTATTTACTCACAAAAAACTAAGAATCGCAGTTATTTGAGTTTGCGAGAGCCTTGTAAGTGATTGATATATAAAGATAAATTAGTTGGCACGGTAACTGCTCTAAGAGGTTCACGAAACAATATTTAAGTGGTGAACGTAAATGCAAAAAATTGTGCCCCCTTTTACAGCTGAAACAGCAAAACGAAAAGTCCAGCTTGCTGAAGATGCCTGGAATACCCGAGACCCTGAAATTGTCGTCAATGCCTACAGCGAGGACTCGGATTGGCGTAATCGCGGTGAGTTCTTTAAAGGCCGTGATTCTATTCGTGCCTTTCTGTATCGCAAATGGCGAAAAGAGTTGCATTACCGGTTGATGAAAGAGCTCTGGGCTTTTACGGATAACCGCATATCTGTGCGGTTCGAGTATGAATGGCAGGACTCCGAATCCGGTGGCTGGTTTCGTACCCACGGCAATGAACAGTGGGAATTCAATGCTGAAGGTTTGATGACCCGGCGGGATATGAGCGCTAACGACATTGTCATCTCCTCGGATGACCGGCGGTACTTCCCCTAGGTCCTTTGGAGCCGCGAGTTGTTCTCAGCCCTCCTTTAATACTCGCGGCTCCTTTTTTAATTCTCAAAACGAAAGGAAATAATCATGAGCAAAACCTATGATTTTGTGGTGCTTGGTGCCGGGAACGCGGGCATGGCAGCGGCAAGAGCGGCTTTTGATGCCGGTAAGTCCGTGGCGATTGTGGAGCATCAGGAGTTTGGTGGTACCTGCCCGAATCGCGGTTGTACACCCAAGAAAGTGTTTGTTGCCGCGGCGAAAGCTCTCGACAACATCCGCAAAGCCTCGAAGCATCAAATTACAGTAACGGGTGCCGAGCTGGATTGGCCGGCGCTGGTGAATCGCAAGCGGGACCTAATTTCATTCATTCCCGATGCAATGAAGTCAGCTGCACACAACCGCGCTGATGTTTATATCGGCGAGGCTAAATTCCACGATGCCAATACCATTGAGGTAGACGGGACGCTGCTTGAAGCCGAGCATATTGTCATTGCCACGGGTTCCAAACCGCGCCCCCTGGCTTTACCCGGGGCAAGCCTTATGGTGACGTCTGATGAACTGCTTGGCCTTGAGCAGGTGCCAGATTCCGTGGTGTTTGTTGGCGGCGGTGTTATTGCCCTTGAGTTTAGTCATGTGCTTGCCAGGGCTGGTGCCAGGGTAACGGTACTTGAAGCGTTGCCGGATTTGTTGCCGCGAATGGACCAAGACGCTGTCGCAATACTTAAGCAAGCCAGTGAAGCCATTGGGATTCGCTTTGAGACCGGGGTCAATGTTCAAGCCATAAGCCAACACGGTGATGTTGTAAATGTGGCCTATGAGCGTGACGGCAGACAAATCAATCTACCGGCAGAGCTAGTGGTAAATGGTGCGGGACGCGTCCCTAATATTGATAACCTGGGGTTATCTGCTGGTGGCGTTGAGGTTGAGCGCGGTGCGATAAAATCCGAAGATGGATTTCGCTCTTTAACAAATCCTAGAGTTTATTTGGCTGGGGATGTGGTAGCGGTTACCCCGCAATTGTCGCCACTTGCCACGATCGAAGGTGCCGAAATTGTTAGCCGTATTCTTGATCCTGATTCGGCTACCAGAAAATCAGATGTTATCCCCCAGGTGGTTTACTCCATCCCCACGCTAGCCAGTGTTGGTTTGACTGAAGCTGAGGCAAGAGCCCAGTACTCCAGCGTTAAATCACATGTCTCCGATATCTCAAGCTGGCTTTCCGCAAAGACAGCAGCAGAGGATTTCGCCTGGGCGAAGATTTTGCGGGACGAGGACACCGACAGAATTGTTGGCGCACACATGGTAGGCCATCAGGGCGAAGAACTGATCCATCTGTTTGCCTTGGCAATGAACCATGGCATTACTGCCAGTGCCCTCAAGCAAACCACTTTTGCCTTCCCGACATTTTCATCAGACATCAAGAACTTGTGGTAGGAGGCGATCATGCAACGGTTATTGCTTTTGCTTTGCTTGTCGCTAATTGGCCCTGTGGTTTTAGCCCAGGGCGCTGGAACGCTTTCCATTGACAACGACTTGTTCGCTCCCAGAGGTACCGACCGGGATTATACCGGCGGTATCCGATTTACCAGTCGCGAGCGCGATTTGCGTACCTGGCAAGCCGGACTAGTTCTATTCACGCCGGCAGAAATCGAGTCGAACCAACCAATGACTGGGGAGCGACCCTACGCTAGCCTTGTGTATTTTGGTCGTTCCGCTTCGATCAGTCGTACTCCTGACACGCTAGTGCGACGTACCTGGACTGTTGGTGTACTGGGTAGTCAACTTGGCGAAGCTGCACAACGATTTGTGCACGAGCACACCAGTTCCCCAGAGCCAAGGGGTTATGCCAGGCAAATCTCCGATGGCGGTGAGCTCACTGCTCGATTTGGCTACTCACACTATAAACACATTGTCAGTGCGGACACTCGTGCGGGTCACTTATCGATCGTTAGAGAGGTATCTGGATCTGTTGGTTATATCACCGATGCCTCATATGGCATTGGCTTTCGCCTCCATCAGCGGGGTAGAAACTGGTGGGGCTCTTCGCGAAGTGATTTTTTACCACAGCTTGACGAGCCAGAAATGACCGATGACTTCGAGGGCTTTTTCGGCGGTGTTCGAGTTCGCGCCCGGGCCTACAATGCGTTACTGCAAGGTCAGTTTCGCCATAGCGATATGACGTTTGCTGGGAGCGATCTGAATCGAGTGTTAGGTGAGGCGTGGCTCGGCGCGGCAACCAATGTCAAAGACTGGCATTTGAAGTACACGCTAAGATTAACGACCACTGAGGTACGCCGTGGCAGTGCGGATCGTTCACACCTCTGGGGTGCTGTGGTGTTAAGCAAGCGATTCTAAATTGCCGGCTTATTGGAAGTGTAAGTCGGGAAGGCCGTTTGCCAACAAATACTCTCGTAGTTGGCCATAGCCGTATTTGTTGGCGTATTTGATGGCGAACTGAGAGCTATAGCCCAGGTCGGCGCCTTGCTGATGTAATAGCGCGACGATACCAGTATAACCTTGCCTTGCGGCAGCGAGTAAAGCGCTATTGAGCTCGTCCTGTTGGGCGCTTTGACAAAGACGTTTCACTTCCTGCAATAAGCCCTGACTGGCTGCCGTTTTTAAGGAATCGGGTGCTTGTTCAGTTTGCCATTGCTGGCTGGGTTCGCTGAAAAGACCGATTGCTTCAAGCGATGCCTGGATTCTAGGTTGATAATGATGGTGGTCAGATAGCCATTCCGGCTTGCCGAGGACCGCTAGCCGGTCCACTAACTGTTCCATAGCAAGTTTGTCACCGTTAACCAGGGTCTCAGGGCATTTGAGGATTCTTGCAACTCTGACCACATCGGGTTCTTCACCGGCCGGATTGTTTGCTCGCGCGGCGCCAAGCAAGCTCAGTAGGATTTCAACATCGACGCTGATGAAATCGTCCTCACGAAGGTGGTGGCGAAAAGGTTTGTCCGCCGCCAGCGCATCTAAAGCCAGGGCACTTCTAACACTCTGGCTTTCGGCCTGGTGTGACCTGAATACTGCTTCGAGGCACGGCCGCGCCTCAGTCAAAATGTCCATTTCAGTGACTATGCCAAGCTTTAGCATATGCTCAATGACGGTGGGGCGGCTTTGTAGCCAGAGCAAATCAGAGCGACGTAAACCGAGTTGTTGAACGAGCTGCGGGTAGTCTTGTTCTGGCAGCAAGTCGAGTAGAATTTCTTGAAATTCTGAACCGTGAATCAAGGCGCTTTGATGCTGCTGATAAAACGCTGAGTTAAGCAACCTGGTGACATTAGTCAGATCGTTAAGTTGCCAGTGCTGTTTGACCTGGCATCTGGCCACTATCTCATAGTAGTCAGTAGAGAAGCTTGACGCCATGTCGTGATGCCCGTCCTCAAAGGTGTCCAGAACGTCCGAGGTAAGATACTCAACTTCCAGGAGATGGTGTTGGCCTTGCCAGTGTTTAAAAATGAACTCTGCTGGTGACACCAGATATGGCGCGGACCTTAAGTCCGGCGTTTGAGAAAGACAGTACATGTTTTCAGGCTAGCTTCGAACGCAACAGTGAAGGTCGCCCACGGCGAGGGTAATCAAAGCGCAAAAATGAATTGAGTGATCAGCGGCTATGGTAACTCAAGATCTATTGCCAAGCGTACTGTCTGTGCTGTCAATATTTGTCACGTGTGTGGCCTTCATTTCTGTGAGTACATCGAGCAGCTGCATGTCCAAAATGTCGGGGGTGACTTCATCGATTTTCCTCACAACCCACTTTTGCCCCCGATTCAGAAAGCTCAGCCGTTCAGTAAGATCGGTGATAGCCATACATTTTCCATAAAAGTCACCCGTTGCCTGGTTAGGTTCCACATCAAGCCGCCGGAGCTGCGTCATAAGGATCTGGCAGTATCGAACTTCATCTCGTTGGATGTGTTCCACCAGACTTGTCTCATCTCCTTTTGCATTGGTTGCGGCCATTTCCGTCAGCGTGTCTTTGCCGATTCTTGCTCCTGCCCTTTCTGCGGCAAGGAGGCTCTGTAGGGTTTCAATTAGTGTGGAATTATCACGATCAAGCCGGTTGTCTATGGCTTCATTGGCAAAGCACGGGGATGATGAAAATTCTCCTGAGCCCTCATTGTTCATAGTTCAAACTCCTCTAGATCCAGGGTCGCTATTTAAGCAAGCGATAAAATGCATGTAAAATACATTTTAAGTAGCGCTATTATTTGCCACGTGTTGTCGGTTGACTTAGAGGGTGTCAGGCTCGTGTCGGCAGGGCTGTTTTCCAGATTGGAATTACGCTAACCTAGCAATATGCATAGTGTCTTCCTCACCAATTCTTCTGCTTGTGTAATCCGCATCGCATCGGCCGTTACTGCCTTTCTCGCGTAAGCGGTTGCGGCCATCGCTAGGCCACAACCGCTAATCCAACAAACCAAAATACCTTTTTTCTGTTATCACATTGTGGAGGCAGTTCTATGCCTATTTCTGATACACGCACCGTTATTGTTGGCCAAAGTACTTTTTCAAGGTTAAGTCAGCTTATTGCACGCCAGCATTCCAAGGAGTTTTTGCCACTAGAGGATGAGCTCGATGCGGCAACCATTGTAGATGAGCAAAGTGTTCCTAAAAACGTCGTGACTATGAATTCAGTAGTGACTTACGAGGATATGAAATCGGGCCGCCAATCAACCGTGCGCCTGGTCTATCCGCAAGATCATCAAGATGCTAACTCGGTTTCGATACTCGCACCGGTTGGTGCCGCCTTGATTGGCCTACAAGTGGGTGAGCAAATTGCCTGGCCTTTACCTAACGGCAAATCGACTCAGCTAAAAATTGTTGCTGTTGTTCAAGAGGTGGATTGAATCATGCAAGCACAACAAAAGGCCGTATTTTGGCAAAACATTCTCAATTTGATCGAAGCAGTTGAGGCCAGTGAAGCACCCCTCAATGAACTCTCCGAGCAACTGGCGAGCCTGGATGCTATCTATCATGGGGCATTCGATCCTGTGGACGCTTATCCAGAGTATTTAACGACGAAGCTTTGCCGTACTCTTGAATCCCTTGCGCTAAGAACGTGAAAGCGTCATTTCGCCTGGGTGTGCTTTTCGCCCAAAGATAGTTTTCAGTAACTGAGCGAGAAAACAAAGCAGGGCTGTAATCCATAACAGCCCTGAAACCAGAATGAGTTCTGGTAAATAAAATGATGCCAGACGAACAATCGCCGCCAGGTGAATGCTAGTCAGTGCTGCTAAAAATAGCCCGGTTGAGGTTAACGCTGCGCCTGAATGACCCATCGTGGCGCGGACGGCAACTGCTAGGATCATGGCGGCCATCGCCCCGATTGTCAGGCTATGTATGCCCATGGCTGTAGGTAAGCCAGGTAAGAAAGTTGCACGAGGAAACAATGCCAACTTCTCT
>JBKAGC010000013.1:0-33474 GCA_046290215.1 Pseudomonadales bacterium
TCCCTAGAGTAGCTGGCCAGCCTGCGGTATTGGTGAGTATGAAGTTGAGCGCTGATGCCAATATTTTTGCTGCCAGGCGAGAAATTCAAAAAGTAATTGAGCAACAGCAACAGGCTGATGACATTGAGATCCGCTGGCTGTTTGACGCAGAAATTGGGGTGAGTGCGAAGCTTCGGGAACTGGGATTGAATGTGCTTCAGGGAGTCGCGATTCTCGCCCTGGTCCTGTTGTTTGCAGTAGGTTATCGCTCGGCCTTTATCATCTCTATGATGTTACCGGCCGCCTTGTTTATGTCATTAGTGGGGCTTGCCTTCACCGACTACGGTGTTCAGGAAATTTCGCTAGCGGGGTTTATCATCGCTCTGGGGTTGATTGTCGACAATGGTATTGTCGTTACCGAAAATGCCTACAAACTGAATTTCTATCGAGGTCATGCTCACCCAGAGGCAGCGGTGTTAGGCACATCATCTGTGATCATGCCGTTGCTCAGCTCTACTGCAACCACCGCCCTGGCATTTGCGCCGCTGTTTCTACTGACTTCTGATACGGGGTTGTTTTTGCACTCACTCGTGGCGGTGATTTGGTTGTGTCTGGCTGCGTCGTTAGTAGCAGCGGTAGTGATGTCCTCTGTCTTGATCGCACGCCTGGGTACTGAACCTCAAGTTAAATATCTACCCACCTTGCCGAGTTTCCTGGTAGCGCTGATCCCGTTTCGAGATGGTATTTACCGAAATGCGGTCTTTCACTTCATTTATCACCCTGGTCAACTCGCCCTAATCGTTCTTGGTCTGTTTGTGTTAACAGGTTTTGCGGCCAGCCAGTTGCGAGTCATCGTGTTTCCGGAAAGTGAAGATCCTTACTTTACTGTAGACATCAAAGCCCCGATGGACCGAAATCATGAATACATGCGCGGGCTAACCCAGCAAGTG
The DNA here is from genome assembly GCA_046290215.1 of Pseudomonadales bacterium. Taxonomy (GTDB): domain Bacteria; phylum Pseudomonadota; class Gammaproteobacteria; order Pseudomonadales; family Azotimanducaceae; genus JAHRVQ01. Next base: position 930 of record JBKAGC010000013.1, read on the forward strand.
ACAAATGCTGTATTGGCCCGTGAAGGCGTCGAACAATGTAGTTCGGTACAAGGCGGAAGTTTTCCAATGGTGAACACTGGTGCGAGTCGAGTTGCCGTGCGGCGTAGCAATAGCCAACTGTTCTGCTCCGTGAATTTCCGAGATGCCGTTCGCCTGAGAACTCTGATCAATAACATAAATCAAGAGCTAGCGACTTTCTCTGCGAAAGCTGATGTCCGCGCTTCGTCGTTTGCTGTGGGCAGCGGTGCGCCTCTAGGAGATATAGAGGTTCATCTACGTGGCCAGAGTGTACTGACCCTGCGGGATACTGCGGTCGCATTGGAAAATCAGTTGCAAGCAGCCGGGCCTAACGGGCTTGATCGCATCGATAGTGATGCATCATCAAGGTACTTTGCTTTACAGGTGGAGTTTGAAGAGCGACGAGCCAGTGCGCTTGGAATCCCACGGAGTGCAGTTGACCGGGTGCTGATCATGATGATGCATGGTGTTGAAATTGACGCTTTGCGACACCCTGATGGTAACGAGTACAGCATTGTTCTCCGTACCGAGGCGGATACTGAAGACCCTCTAAATGTATTCGACCGGATGTTTGTGAGAAGTGCTGCCGGTGTGAGTGTTCCTTTGAGTCAAGTGGTCAGCGTGACGTTTTCTGAAGACGAGTACGACATCTTGCATGAGAAATTTGAACCTAGAGTTTCCCTGCGAATATTTGCCGCAGAGTCGGTATCAGTGGACGCGCTAACTGCTGAGGTGCAAACGCTAGTGGCGTCGTTCGATTTACCGGCCGGTGTGAAGGTAGATTTTGGCGGTCAACTTGCTCAGCAAGCAGACTCTTTTGGCGGCTTGAGCAAGTATGTTGGGATCATCATTCTGGTCGTGCTGGCGATCTTTGTTTTTCAGTTTGGCTCAGTGGTGCAACCGTTAGTCATCTGCGCTGCCATTCCGTTGAGTTTTATCGGTGCATTCCTGTTTTTGTATGTCGCTGATGAGCCAATGTCTTTTCTGGCGTTCATTGGTCTCACCAGTCTCATGGGTATCGTCATCAACAATAGTATTTTGCTGGTTGATGAAGGCAATCAACTCCGAGATGAGAACCCGGATATGAGCATCCAGGAAGTTGCGGTCACGGCAGGTAGCAATCGTTTTATGCCCATACTTCTCACCTCAATTACTAGTATCGCTGGACTGTTGCCCCTGGCGCTGGGTAGCTCGATGTTTAAATCACTCTCTGTGGCGGTGATTGGTGGGCTAGCAACTTCGACATTTTTGACGTTGGTTTGTGTTCCCGTGCTTTATGCCTACACCACTCGCAGAAAGGTTTCGTGAGATGGTGACTTTTGTGTATCCAGCCGCTGCCGCTGTCGTGTTATTCCTGATACTGGTGGCAACGTGGTGCTGGTTGCATCGTCGTTATCGGCATACCATAGAGACAACTGTATCCCAGTTTAATAAGTATGTTGATGCAGCGGGGCGCGACTTTTTAGAACTGCGACCACCCCAGGCAGTGGATTTTTCGGCACACATTGTTTGCTTAACCGGACTATTGCCCCTGGGTTTACACAAATTGTTAGCCGGAGAAGTAGCGCGTATTGTTGAAGACGAGCGTTCATACATCCCATATCACAAGGCAGGTGGGACTCTCAGTTATCAGTCTTTGATTCGACTCGCACCGGGTGTTGTGGCGTTTTATCAGTCACCGTATCTGCGACAATTGATATCGAGCATTGTTGGTGAGTCCGTGATGACTACGCCGCTCTGGGATCAAAGCTCATGTTCAATTTTAAAGTACACAAAACCAGGTGATCGTATCGGCTGGCACTATGACCATAACTTTTATCGCGGTCGTCACTTCACTGCGCTTTACGTGCTCAACAATCATGGCCCCAATGGGTTATCCAGCGCACAACTTCAAACCAGAGCGGTGGGTGAAGTAAAAACCTATCCTACCGAAGAGGGCAGTTTGGTTGTGTTTGAAGGGTGCCGTGTGTTTCACCGGGTAACCCCGCTTGCAGCTGGTGAATATAGAGTCATGTTGAGCATGACGTTCACCACAGACCCAGGCAATAGTTTCCTGCAAGGTGTTCTTCGACGCCTTAAAGATGTCGCTTATTTTGGGCCACGGGCCCTTTGGACCTGATCACCATGTTATCTACTTTGTTCTATGGATTTATCGCTCTAGTTGTATTGCTATGCATGGTGCTGGCCTTCAGGCGTTATTGGGTACTGGTGGCAAGGCCCAAGAGTATTCAAGGCAGTGACCTTCACATGATGAAGTACTGCATCGCAGAAAACACCCGGGCCTGGGGCAGCGTTCACTTTACCTTTAACGAAGACGCAGATTTTGACACAGTGGTGGCGATGATCAGGCACAACATCGCTGAACACTTCAAGGTAGAAGGTAATACTTATCGTTTGGGTGTTGATCTTGATCGAAGGCAGTATGTCACTTATCACGACATGCAGCCCGACGACATTATCGATGTTGTGCATTCCGATACAGAGTTTTTTGCGACCAAAGATGAGGATAAATTTCGCGAGCTAGTTTTCCGAATCTATCCAGAAAAGCGTCTAGTAGGTCTGCTGTTTGACCACACAGTATGGGATGGATTGAGATTAGTAAATGAGATCATCGTGCCGATGATCCAATCCAGGCCGTTTGGTTCACGCTGGTTATTGGTAGATCGTTATTATCCTGTGCTAGCCGAGCTAATGCAGGTTTATACGATTTTTGCCATGGGGCTGCGCTGGCTCACTCACAAGTCCATGAAAACTTATCCTGATGAGTATGAGCAGAAAATTGTCACGCATCGCTTTGATCTGAGCATCGTCAAGGCAAGCAAGGATAGGAACCAGGTGAAGTTCACTTCTGCTTTGCTCGGCATCTGGATGCATAAGTTGTTTCAGAGTGTAGATGCGAGCCGGAACATGATCCGTGTCGGCATTATCATCGGTATGGAGAATCCTCGTTTTAGAAACAACTACACAATTGTCACAGCAGACGTGCATCGGTCTGATGATGCTGATTTGATCGTAAAGCGATTAGAGCGGCAGTTAAACTTCCGCCAGTTTGAAGTACTTCCCTTGTATCACATGATCAGTAGTATCGAGGCACAAACCCTGTTTAAGAAACGAGCCATTGATTACCTGTTCAGCCCAGGCTTTTTTCACAGCAATAAAGGGGTGAGTAAGATGATTTACGATATGAGATTTGTCACCATTCCGGTTGGAATGCCGTTTTACAGTTTTGCCTGCAGCATTGACGATGTCGTCACCGTATCTACTACCGTGAATGCACCTGAAATGGACGTGGCGGCATTTTCTGAGGATGCGAGTTCAATGTTTTCATTAACAAAGGATAATTGGCTCCAGCGCGAGAAATAGACCGCTCACTGCAGCACCTCCAGCACTGTCATGTAACGCATAACCAACGCACCAATTACCCAGTGAACGATGGTGACCCCAAGTAGATTTTTGTGCCGCAGATAGATGTAGCCAAAGATGACCCCTGCAAAACCTGTGGTCATGGCGAACACAATGCCTAGATGTACATGCATGACGGCAAAGGCCAGGCTGCAAATGATCACAGTCCGATGGCCTTTTTCATCCCGTAAGAACTTCTGGATGGCGTTTTGCATGATGCCACGGGCCACTAGCTCCTGAATGTAAGAATGAAGGAAGTAATCTGGGGTGAAGACAATGAGAAACCACTGCAGGGTAAAATTCTCGTTGACCTCAGGAACCCAGGGTAACTTGATCCAGCCAAGGGATGCTGGCACTACCGCCAGGAATATTACCGCGCTAATGGCTAGTGACTCTCTTAAGGTTTGCCTGAGGTTGGGCTGAATGCTCAGAACTTCCCGTAATGGGAAGTGAATCACCTTAACCAGGTAGAGCATTGGTAGAGCAAAAACGATAAATCCGCCCCAGTCGATCATTCGCGCATAGAGGAAGGTGTAATTCGGGCTGGTGAAGTAATAGAAGTCTGAGAAGAAGGTCTGAATGATGTTAAGTAAGAAACCGTTTAGCCCAAACAAAATAACCATGATGATGAACATGGTGCCGAAGTTGACCTGCTCTTTGAGCAGTTCCACTTCTCGTCGCATGCTCTGTGAGAAGTCTTCGCTAGTACGACGCAAGCGCTGGGTACTAAGTAGAGCGATGTTGCGCTCGATTTGATGTAGGACTCTCTGCGCTACCGGATTATCGTCGTCCAGTACAGCTCTCGGAAAGCGGCTGACGCTAAGCGGCTCAGCTGCTTCGACCGACAACGATCGAGGTGAGTTATCAAGGAATGACAGCTCTCCTAATACCTCGCCCGAACCAACCTGACCGATTGTAACTTTTTCATTGCCACTGCCTTTAACCAGAACGGCAGACCCGGACTCGATGAAGTAAAGATCGGCATTGTTAGCACCTTCCTCGATAAAGACTTCACCAGGAGCGATTTGCAACGCTTGTAAGTGGCGCTCAACATAGGCACGGCCTTCGCTGTCGAGACCATCGAAAAGAATTTGACTGCTGGACATGTAGGCTTGTTGTCAAAATGCTTTGAGATAACAACATGAACGAGCGGGGTAATGAACTACCCATTAGGGTAGTGCGCGCCTTGTTCGAGGCAACGGCGCTGCGCCGATCAGAGACCCAGCACGATTTGTAGTCCCCTTGTTATGATGTAGAAACGCCAGCAGGGTGCAGCAATGAGAATAAATGAGCTGGATATTGATCAAAGCTGGGTAGATCGCCTTGGGATTCCACAGCCGTCTGAAAAGTTGGTTTTTACAGGTTGCGATTATTATCAAAGAGGCGGAGACGAAGACCTGGCTTTCATGTACTCGTCCGCGACCTTGACTTTGATCAGTTGTCACAATGACTTTCGAGAACACTTTGTCAGAGCAGGTGCGGGTAGTCTGGATGAATATGTTCGAGCGCATCCTAACGAACCGCTTGAGCTTTACATTGATGATTTGGATTTCTATCCACATGAACCTGTGTTTTATGAACCACAAGGGCTTAGGGTATCTGAACTTGAGATTGGCAAAGACCGAAAGCTTGTTGAAAGATTTATCGCATCTTGTCCGGGGGAAGATATTTACAAAGCAGACTTCAATTTGGACTCGGATTTCTTTTACGTGGCCTCTGTTGGGAACCAACTTGCAGGCGCCTTGGCTTCCTACTGCGGCTTGGAGCCTTTCGAGTCTCTTTCTATTGTGGTGCATCCCGATTATCGTCAGATGAAAGTTGGCAAAGCGCTCCTCTCTCACTTAATCCGTGCAACGGAACAGCGCGGTCGACTGACTCGCTATCGCACCAACGTTGAAAACTATCCATCCATTCGGCTTTGCGAATCTTTAGGATTCAGGATGCACAGTAAGATTCAAGTGTTAGCCAGATTGGATAAATAACGACGTTCCTATCTCTGTGGGCACGCCGATCATGGACCAGGTCACGCTGCGTTAAGATTCAGGAGCCCATAGCCTGACATGGTCGAGCCGAGCCGGTATGCTTCGCCACAACTGGGCCGGAGGAAATTAGACCTTGTACCATCTCACCACTGAAGAGCAGGCCAGCTGGCTTGAAGATGGCTTTCTGGTTCGCGCGGGAATGTTCACCCCAGCGGAAGTTGAAGCCTTGCGCGACGCTGCCATTGCCGCCGAGCAAGCCGCCGTGGAGCGTTCTAGAGCCGGCAAAACCTACTTCCTGGACGGCAAACGATTTGTGGATGAAGGTTATTTGACAGTGCAGTTTGAACATCATGATCCTGCCACAGATCTGGTGCGGGTGATTGAGCCGGTCCATGAGTTGCATCCCCGGTTTGATGAGTTGATTGATGATCACCGACTCGTTGCACCCATGCAGGACATTTTGCAGCAGTCCTCACTGGCGCTTTGGACCGCAAAGCTCAATCTGAAACCGGGCAAGGTGGGTTCAGGATTTGGCTGGCACCAGGATTCACCTTACTGGGTTCACGACTCAGACCATGTGGATATGCTGCCCAATGTGATGCTGACTTTTGATGACGCCACTCTTGAGAACGGCTGTTTTCAGGTCATTCGCGGCAGCCACCGCGAGGGCTGCCTGCCTGGAACTGCGGATGGTACCCAATTGGGTGGTTTTTTTACTGATCCGACGCGGTTTGATGAAGCTGATGCAGTGCCCATGGTAGTGCCGGCGGGATCGCTGATCTTTTTCTCCGCGCACTCGGTACATGGCTCTGGCGTTAATCGCACTGACCAACCGCGCCGGGCGATTATATTGACGTATCAACCCGGCGGCTTTCCGGCATTAAAGTCAGGCCAAATTAGGCCAGTTCGCTGTGTGCCACAAACGGGATCGGGCTATGCGTGACATTGAAGTGATTTGCTTCGATGCTGACGATACGCTGTGGCACAACGAGCCGTACTTTCTTGAAGCCCAGGAGAACTTCTGGCGGCTTATGGAGGATTTTCTCCCGGCCCATGCCAGCCGAGCGGAGCTAGACCGCACTGAGTTTCAGAATATCGAGTTATATGGCTATGGCATCAAAGCCTTCATTCTTTCCATGATTGAAGCCGCAATAGAAATCTCCGATGGACACATCACCAGTAAAGGCATTACGACCATTATTGATTATGGCAAACAGATGATGGATAAACCCATTGAATTATTGGATGGGGTACCGGAGGTCTTAGAAGCTTTGCACGGCACGTATCGTCTGGTGGTAGCCACCAAGGGCGATTTGCTTGATCAGGAGCGCAAGCTGGTGAAATCTGGTCTCTCAGACTACTTCCATCATATTGAGATCGTTTCCAACAAAACCGAGCCAGAGTACCGAAAATTGATCGGCCATCTGGATATTCAGCCAGAACAATTTTTGATGATTGGCAACTCCCTGCGCTCAGATATCCTACCAGTGCTTAATGTTGGCGGTTATGCTGTGCATGTGCCTTACCACACGACCTGGGCCCATGAACAAATTGATTTTGAAATCAACCACGACCACTTTCACGAACTGCCGCAACTCGCGGAATTGCCAACGCTTCTTAAATAGCAATATGCTGTATGGTTAAGAGTCACGGCAGTGAATTCACATGAGGGGAATGAATACATCATGAAAATATCCGTTAACGGCAAAATGCATGAAGTGGATGTGGAACCGGACACACCACTGCTTTGGGTGGTCAGGGAACAACTCGGCCTAACTGGTACCAAGTTCGGTTGTGGTATCGCCCAGTGCGGCGCTTGTACCATGCATGTTAACGGTACGGCGATGCGAACCTGCGTGCTGCCAGTCAGTGCCGCGGTAGGTGCCGAGATCACCACCATTGAAGGTCTCGCCAGTGAGGCAAGCTTGCATCCGCTGCAGGAAGCCTGGATTGCTGAGCAGGTGCCTCAATGTGGCTACTGTCAGTCTGGACAACTCATGTCGGCTGCGGCGTTACTTGAACAGAATCCCAATCCTAGCGATGCCGAAATAGACCAGGCCATGTCTGGTAACGTTTGCCGCTGTGGCATGTACTCCCGAATCAAAACTGCCATTAAGAAGACTGCAGCGAATCAGGTGGCAATATTCGATCCGAAGGCCGGCGCAGAAGTGGGGGAGGCGTAACATGGGTAAATGGACAAGACGAGGATTTATCACCGCAGGTGTCGTGGGTGGCGCCGCACTGGTGGTTGGAGTGGCGATTCGCCCTGGCAATCGCAACCAGGAACTTGCCGAATATGTTGCTGAAGACGGCGAGCTGTTAATCAATAGCTGGGTCAAAATAGACCAGAACAATCATGTTACCGCCATCGTGCCGCACTCGGAGATGGGTCAGGGCGCGCAAACTGCACTGACCCAGATGTTGGCAGACGAATTGGATATGCCCTGGGAACAAGTGACTTTTGTTGAAGCACCGGCGGAAGATGGTTACGCCAATGGTCCGCTAGGCAAAGGTTTTATTGTCGGTGACGCCGCTGTCCCAGAAGTGCTGGTTGGCACGGTAGATGGCTTGTTTCAAACTGTTGCCAGCGGCATGCACTTACAAATTACTGGTGGTAGTGCCAGCGTCCGCGCCACTGGTGTATACGGTATGCGCGTTGCAGGTGCGGCGGCACGTCAGATGTTGCTCGAGGCCGCTGCGGCCACATGGCAAGTGCCGGTCAGTAAATTAACCGCAGAAGCAGGCATGATCACAGACGGCAGCCGTTCCGAACCTTACGCCACCTTTGCCGCGGCAGCGGGACAATTGAAACCACCTTACACGCCCACCTTAAAATCTGCAGATCAGTTTACCTTGATGGGTAAGGACATCCCGCGCCGGGACATTCCTGCCAAGGTGGATGGCAGCGCTATGTTTGGCATTGATGTCACCGTGGATGACATGGTGTACGCCAGTATTGCTGCTGCGCCGGTATTTGGCAGCAAGCTAGGTTCTGTGGATTCCGCCGCGGCTAAATCAGTGAAAGGTGTCATTGATGTGGTTGAGTTAGAAGATGCCGTGGCCGTGGTCGCAAATGGCTATTGGCCAGCGAAAAAGGCCCTTGGCATGCTCGATATCCAGTGGCAGCAAGTAAAAGAGCAGGGCGTTAACTCGGAAGGTATCTTCGAGCAGTTTACGGCTGATATTGCCGCGGCAGTTGCTAACGGCGATGTAAAGTCAGATCGCGACCAGGGTGACAGCGGCGCTGCTTTAGCTAATGCCACCAGGTTAGTGGAGCGGGAATACCGTGTGCCTTATTTAGCTCATGCCTGTATGGAGCCCATGAACGCCGTGGTGCATGTGCAAGGTGAGGGCTGTGAAATTTGGACCGGTAGCCAGAACCCACTGGGCTTTCGCTATGAGGTGGCAGACGCACTGGGTTTAGATGCGGCTAATGTCACTATGCATAACTACCAGATGGGTGGCGGCTTCGGGCGTCGCGCCACACCTGACACCGTGATCCAGGCAGCTAAGATTTCTAAAGCCGTGGGTAAACCGGTAAAACTGATCTGGTCACGGGAAGAAGACATTCAGCACGATATTTATCGCCCGGCGGTACTCTCGCAATTCCGCGCTGCCCTGGACGAAAACGGCAACGCTGTAGCCTGGGAAAATCATTACGTTGACAAGCATGAGCCGGCAGAAGCGCCGCTAATTCCTTATGCCATTGCCAATCAAGCCATTGGTTCGGTGGATAGCCCAACCCATGTGCCGTTTGGTCCATGGCGCAGTGTGGATCATTCCCAGCATGGCTTTTTTACCGAATCATTTATGGATGAATTGGCAGTTGAAGCAGGCGAGGATCCTTATCAATACCGGCTTGATCGTTTAAAAGATCATCCGCGCCACGCGGCGGTGTTGAAGCTCGCGGCTGAAAAGGGCCGTTGGGACGCGCCACTTGCCAAGGGCCAGGGCCGCGGTATTGCCTTGCAAGAATCTTTTGGTTCTATTGTGGCGGAGGTGGTTGAGGTCACCGTTAGCAACGGCAAGGTTTCCGTGGACAATGTAACCGTGGCAGTAGATCCGGGTTTTGCGGTTTCGCCTAATGGCTTAAAAGCGCAAATGGAATCTGGCGTGTTGTACGGTTTAACCGCAGCACTTTATGGTGAGATTTCTATCAAAGATGGCCGCGTCGAGCAGGGTAACTTTGATACTTACCCTATGGTGCGCATGGATCAGTCGCCGCGCATCGAGACGCATATCATCAACAGCATGGAAAGCTGGGGTGGCGCCGGTGAGCCAGGCACCCCAGGCATTGGTCCGGCGCTGACCAATGCGATTTATGCCGCGACTGGGACACGTATTCGGGAGCTGCCGGTGAGCAAGTATGATCTGGACGTGGACTTTGTTGAGTCGAGCGAGGTAACCGGCTAGGCCAGCTCAAGCAAGTACCCCAGAGGTGCTTTGCACCACTCGATTTCTCGAGTAGAAATCGAGGCTAATGGTCTGGTCAATGTGTTTAAGGTGCAGTTTCGCTGGCGTCTGGTCGTGCAACTGCCCCTTGGCAATAACGTTGGCTATGATCTCGCCAATCAGCGGCGCGTTCTTGAATTGATTGCCACTGGTGCCGATGGCGACGTAATAATTCTCCTGATCCGTGCGGTCGTAAATGGGTATCCAATCTTCCGATACATCATAAATGCCTACGGTGCCGCGCGCCGTATTTGGGATTGCTAATTCTGGGAAGCGCTGCGCTGCGCGCATAACCTGTGTGGTCCACTGGCTTGTGAAAGTTTGTGAGCGATCATCAGGATCGATTTCTTGTTCTGCATCACAGTCTGGATCAGCAGAACCGATCACCAGGTCCTCACCATCGTGCCGCTGGTAAATACCGGCATCCATGTCAGCGAGAAACCTGTTGCTAGTCGCAAAGTGCTTGTTGCTGGCATTGACATAAGCCACTTCGTGTTTGAGTGGTCTGGTTTTGATAGGTACCTCAACGCCGGCGAGTTGATTGATTCGACCTGAATGCGGACCGGCGGCATTCACTACAACATCTGCCGCGATAATCTTGCCGCTACTGAGATGGACGCACTCACCGGGGAAAATCGCCGTTACCGTTTCGTTGTAGAGAAATTCCGCGCCAAGTTGCCCGGCAGCAAACTGCAAGTTCTGCGCAGCCAGTTGAGGGTCAGAAACATAACCCGCCGCGTCCACCACCAGGGCAGAGCCGATTTCGCCCTCAGTGGGGGAGCCAAACTCAGGATCGTCGAGTAATTTTGCGGGGCCATATCCGCGCAGATCAATACCGGGGTAGAGCGCCTCAATTTGCTCGCTGGAGAGTATGTCGAACTCAACGCCTACTGCCTCAAGCGCGGCAATATTTTTGTCAATGGAGGCTTCTTCACCGCGCTTCATCAGGACAATACCACCACACTCGTGGTACCGCGCATAGCCAGCAGGCGCACCCGGGCCGATAAACTCTGGCCATTGTTGCCAGTAGTGGCGGCATTCATGGGCAAGAGCTACGGCTGTGGTATGGGAATAAATCGGGCGAACAATTGCAGACGAGTGGCTGGTGGAGCCGAAACCTGCCGCTGGCAATTGCTCGACGTTGAGGGTTTTTACACCGCGCTTGGCCAGGGCAAAAGCGATGGAACAACCCACCACGCCGGCACCAATAATCACCACCTGGGTCATGTTGTAGTCGGAACTAAGAAGTTGAGGTTAGATTCGCTTCTAAATCCAGGTTGCTTAACCACGCCAACAGGTTGTTCATAACTTCCTCCGATTGGTTTCGACCTGGTGGCACCATCTGCATAGAACTTGGTAGTGGTTGTCAGACCTCGCCCGCGCCAGGCGTTGAGCAGCCGATTTAGGTTTTTGAGGTCTTTGTGAACCGGATCAGCGGTCCCTGAGAATACATAGATGGGTAGTTCCTGGGGAATGTCGCGAATTTGAGATTTGTCTTGTGTCGCGGCAACACCTTCAAACATGTATCCCAGGGATTGCGGGAAGGGCACAAACCCACAAAGTGGGTCATCAATATATTTTTGGACTTCATCCTGGTCGCGACTCAGCCACTCAAAGCCATTGGTTTCGGTACCTTCTTGTTCAAATGGTTTGTTGGCACTGCCAAAAATCAGGCCGCTCAGTAGCGGACTTTCTTTCAGTGGACCGAGCCGTTTATGTTCAACCCAACACAAGAAGCGTGAGATCCAGTTGAGGAGAGTGGGGTTAAAACCAGGACTTCCCGAGAGCACCAGGGCGTCCAGGGTAAAGCCGTAACGAGTAACAAACTGCTGACTGAGCATTGCGCCCATGCTGTGGCCGAGCAGGATTCGCGGCTTACCAATCAAAGCGTAGGACTGCATCATTTGAAACATGTCATCAATGGTGCGGTTCCAGCCGTCTATGCCGGTATCACCCAGGTGGCTGGCGGTGTGGCCGTGACCACGATGGTCATTGGCGATGACCAGGTAACCCGCCGCAGTGAGTTGTCTTGCCACCCAATCGTAGCGTTCTGCATGTTCCCCCATACCGTGGGCAATATAAATGGTGGCGATGGCGTCACCTTCAGGCGCCCAGCGATAGCAGTGCAGCTCTGTGCCGTCTTTCACTTTGTGTTTAAAGGTTTCCAAGGTTACAAGCGTCCTGTATCTAACAACTTATGAATGGCGGCAGCCACGCCGTGTTCGGTATTGTTCAAGGTGGTGTGAGTGGCTGCTTGTTTAATGAAGTCCTCTGCCTGGCCCATGGCAACCGATGCGCCGGTAATCTTAAACATCTCGATGTCGTTTTCGGCATCGCCAAACGAAATAAAATGCGCCGGATCAATACCAGTATGTAAGCACGCATTGCGCAAAGCCTCGCCTTTGTTGGCAGCTTTGGCAGTTATGGTGATGACAAGCTTGCCACTAGGGCCAATCGAGTCGTAGAGATTGATGCTGTCTTGCCACTTGGGTAACAGGTTTTGTTTGATTTCGTTCACCAGCGCCGTGCCCTGGATTGCGGCAATGCGCGGTTGGCCCTGGGCGACGTGATCCAGTTGCGGTACCCAACGCATTTCTGCACTGAGTAACGCCGGATTTGGCTCACCGTCGAGTTTGAGCCATACCTCATCCTCAGTGGTAATGGTGGCGATGCAGCGGTTTTGGTTACACAGTTCATATAGTTCCTGGGTAAAGCCGTCCGGCAGTCGATGGTCAAATATATCTACGCCGTCGCCAGGTAGATAAACCTCGGCACCGCTACAAGCAATGATGGGACCATCGAGACCAATTTCCGCGGAAATGCGTTGCGCCATGTGGCGCCAACGGGCCGTGGCAATGATGACCTCAAAGCCTGCTTGTTTCGCAGCCCTGACAGCGTCGCGGTTTTCCGCCGAGAGGTCTTCACCCACCAGCAAGGTGCCGTCCAGATCAATAGCGAGCCCTTTGTATTCCATAGTCTGCGTTGGTTGTGCGAGGAGAAGCGCTAAAGCTATCATGATCTGGCAAGCATGAACATAAAGGCACGCGGATGTCCCAGACGAACACAAGCCGAACCGAGCTAGATGATCAGCGTTGGTTAGCACAGGTCGAGGAAGAGGTTCTCGACCCCGAGCAGATCATTTGTGATGCACACCACCACCTCTGGGACTATGCGGAAAACCAGTACCTCTTGCCTGATTTGCTGGCGGACATTGGTGACGGACACAAGGTTGTAAGCACGGTGTTTATGGAATGTAATTCCATGTACCGGAAGGCTGGTCCCGTTGCCATGGCTCCAGTGGGTGAAACCGAGTTCGTGCAAGGCATTGCCGCCATGAGTGCGAGCGGCAACTATGGTCCAGCCCAGGTGGCCGCCGGTATCGTCGGCTTTGCCGATCTTGGTCTGGGTGAAGCAGTGCGCCTGGTGCTTGATGCTCATGTTCAGGCAAGTCCGAATCGCTTTCGCGGCATACGCCATGCCACCAGTTGGCATGCTGATCCTGGCATCCGTAACGCCCACACCAATCCCTCGGAAAGTCTCAGTCGTACAGAAGCCTTCCGTGAAGGTTATTCCGTGTTAGGAGATATGGCGCTTTCTTTTGATGCCTGGTGTTACTTTGAGCAAATCCCCGAACTGGTGGAATTGGCCAGAGACTTTCCGGAAACCACCATGATCGTGGATCATTTCGCTGGTCCCCTGGGTATTGGCGCTTACCGCAACAAAGATGAGGTGTTTGCAACCTGGCAAAAGCTGATGCAGCCGTTTGAGTCGCTGGACAATGTGTACTTCAAGCTTGGCGGGATCAACATGAAAGTGAACGGGTTTGACTGGCATAAGCAGCAACTGCCGCCCACTTCTGATGACCTGGTGGCTGCCACCGGGCATTACTACCGGCACTGTATCGATCATTTTGGCGCTGAACGTTGTTTGTTTGAAAGTAACTTTCCTGTGGACAAGGTGTCCTGCAGCTACCGGGTTTTGTTCAACGCCTTTAAGAAAATCGCCTCGGCTTACAGCCCCGGAGAGCGAAATCAACTCTTCCATGACACTGCGGCTCGAGTTTATCGCTTATGACTTTACCAGGATAAGCCGGTAAGGTGCCCAGCACGTATATAATGTCGATCGTAGTCTGTTGTGATCGTTTTAGATTTTGAGAATTTGTGCCAGCCAGAGGTTTGATTGTGGATCGGCGAACGTTGTTAACCAGAATAGTGCAAGGCTTTTCCATTACCGGTTTAGGATTCCTTACCTATCCGTTCGTTAAGGCATGGATTCCGTCCTTCGGTGAGAGTTTGTATCAGGATGTGGATATCTCAGAGTTAAAGCCTGGCCAGCACAAAGTACTGCAGTGGCTGGGCCGTAATGTCGTGGTTATGAAACGTGAGCCCCAGGTGATCGAAGCATTAACGAGCCCAGCAGAACCCTTAAAAGATCCCTTGTCAGAAGCGTCTGAGCAGCCACCAGGAGCCACCAATATCCATCGTTCTGTGCGCCCGGATCTGTTTGTTGCTTTCACCAACTGTACCCACCTTGGTTGTGAAGTGGTGGCGGAGCAGCAAGCGTTTAAGTGTCCTTGCCATCAAAGTGATTATGATCCCGCTGGGCGCGTTCTTGAAGGTGCCGCGGCGCCGCGCAATCTGGATGTACCCAACTACCGCTATATTTCCGGCCAGGTGATCAGATTAGAGAGGCTAGAAGCATGAGTGGCGAGGTTGCCTTGTTTGTTACTTGCCTGGTGGAAAATATGCGCCCGGCGATTGCCTTTGACAGCATTGCACTACTAGAAGACGCCGGCGTTTCCGTGGTGATACCCGGCGCACAAGTGTGTTGCGGTCAACCTAACTACAACGGCGGTGACCCTGAAGGCGCCAAACAAACCGCTCGCCATGTCATTGATACCTTTGCCCCTTATGAACATGTTGTGGTGCCTAGTGGCTCTTGCGGCGGCATGTTAAAACACCACTATCCACGATTGTTGGCGGATGACCGTGTTTACAGGAAAAAGGCTCAAGACCTGGCTGAACGAGTTTTTGAGTTATCTCAGTTTTTAAAGCGGGTAGGCTATCGCGCCAGACCCGGGGCGGCGCGTCAGGCAACTTACCATGATGCTTGCGCTGGATTGCGGGAGTTAGGGATCAAGAGTGAACCCCGTGAGCTGTTGTTGAACGCCGGCGTTGCGTTACGGGAGCTAAAGGATTCGGAAAGTTGTTGTGGTTTTGGTGGGACATTTTGTGTGAAGTATCCCGAAGTATCTAACGCCATGTTAGAGCGCAAGTTAGAGGATATTAGTAGTCAGGAAACTGATCTTGTGGCGCTAGGTGATCTCGGCTGCTTGTTAAATATAGAAGGTGGCTTGTCGCGAGCCGAGTTGCCTATCAACGTCCGGCATTTTGCTGAGATATTGGCGGAACCCCTGAAAAGCGATACCGGATCAGGTATCGAAGCGACAAAAGTACCAGACAACACTTCTCAAGGTCTGGACAACTAGTGGACGTTAAAGCAGATCAGTTTATTCCGCTGGCGGACGTTGCCCTGCATGATGAGCAACTGCAACTCTCGTTAAAACGCTTGTCCGGTCGTCTGGCTCGAGGTCGGGCGGACGCGGTGGCAAAAGTGCCGGAGTTTGACACGCTGCGAGCAGAGGCCCGGGACATTAAAAATCACACCCTGGAGCATCTGGATCTGTATCTAGAAGCCTTCGAAGCAAAGGTTCAGGCCCAGGGTGGAGAAGTTCACTGGGCCAGTAGCGATGATGAAGCCAGGGAAATTGTGCTGGCACTTTGCCGCGATGTCGATGCCCGTCGTGTGACCAAAAGTAAGTCGATGGTCACAGAAGAAATCGATCTTGTGGCATATCTTGAAACCAACGGTTTAGAAGCGGTGGAAACGGACCTGGGTGAATACATCATTCAACTCCGACAAGAAAAACCCAGCCATATTGTGGCGCCAGCGGTACACCTGAATCAGCAGCAGGTGGCGGATACTTTCTTTACCCACCACAGCAAGCTTGGCTTTAATAAAAGGCAGACTGATCGACAAAGTCTCGTGGCTGAAGCCCGCCAGGTATTGCGCGACAAATTTATCAGTGCCGATGTGGGTATTTCAGGCGCGAACTTTCTCATCGCGGAAACTGGCAGCATTGTGCTGGTGACCAATGAAGGCAATGCCGAACTTACCACCGCGTTACCTGATACACATATCGTTGTCACCGGTATCGAAAAAGTGGTGCCAACCCTGGAGGATGCTGCAACTATGGTGCGGTTGTTAGCGCGCTCTGCAGTGGGCCAGGACATTTCAGGTTACACCTCGTTCGTAACCGGACCAAAGCAAAAGGATGATACTGATGGTGCGAGCCAGTTCCATGTGGTGTTAGTAGATAACGGCCGGTCAGATATGTTGGGCGGCGAGTTTCAAGATATGCTGCGTTGTATCCGTTGCTCTGCCTGTTTAAATCATTGCCCTGTGTACCTTTCAGTGGGTGGTCACAGCTATGGCTCTGTTTATAGCGGCCCCATGGGTGCAGTACTCACACCACAGTTTGCAGATTTGGCCTCCTCAAAACATCTGGCCAATGCCTCCAGTCTTTGCGGTCGCTGCGAGTCAGTGTGCCCGGTAATGATTCCGCTGCCTAAATTACTCAGGCAGTGGCGTAACTTAGAAGCTGACGAACAACTCAACAGCACCGGAATGCGCTGGGGACTTAAATTTTGGGGCTGGTTAAGCCGCAAGCCGGTTGCTTATCGATTGCTGACAAAGCTAGGCAATGTCGGTTTGCGGGTTTGGCCCCAGGGGACGAAACGGGTGTTAACACACTTGCCGTTTATCGCCGGTGAGTGGACCCGGCATAGGGATTTAGCCAGGCCAGAGCAGGGCACTTTCAGCCAGCAATACAAAGCCAGAGGCGGGCGGTTAGTATGACGGGGTCTATATGAACAAGCCTGATAACATGAGCAGGCGCGCAGCCGTGCTGGGAGCGATCCGTTCCAGGTTAGGCGCTGAGGAAGCGGACAAAACCCGGCATTTAAATGTGCAGTCTCGCCTCGAGCAACATCGTGTCAATACCCAACCAGCGCTGGGTCAATTGCAAGGCAAAGAAAAGTTGCAGCGCTTTGAAACTGAAGCAACCGCCAAAGGCGTGACGGTTCATCGGTGTAAAGAAAGCGAAATAGCTGCAACCTTGCAACAAATTACCGCCAGCTACACTGCCGTGCATGGGACTGGCGCTGTTCGTGAGTTGGACCTGGGCATCGATTTTGCGGCACGAACCCCAAGAAGCTCTGTGGATTGCTGTGTCAGCACCTGTTTTTGTGCCATTGCCGAGACCGGCACCATTGTTTTGCATGGCGATAAGCTGAACCCAACCTCTGAGGTTTTTCTCGCCGACCTGCATGTTGTTCTGCTGCCAGAGCAAGATGTGGACAGCAATATGGAAGCGGTGTGGCAACGTACACGGGCCGCCAACCGATTACCTCGTCATTTAACCATGGTCTCTGGACCTTCCAGCACCGGCGATATTGAAATGCAGCTGGAAAAGGGCGTGCATGGTCCGCGTGATCTTCAGGTGGTACTCTGGAGCGCGTCATGACTGTTGATAAGAAACACCTGCTCATCATTTATCATTCGAAAGACGGTAGCACCGGCAAGATGGCGGATGCCGTTTACCGGGGAGCTTGTCATCCTGACATCGATGTAGAGGTGCGTATGCTTATGCCGGGTAAGGCAGACCTCGATGACCTGCTATGGGCCGATGGTTTATTGCTCGGTACGCCAGAAAATTTTGGCTATATGTCTGGGGCATTAAAAGACTTTTTTGATCGCACATTTTATCCAGCGGAAGGCAAAGTTGAGGGCTTGCCCTACGGGATTTTTGTTTCCGCAGGCAATGACGGTACCGGGGCGGTTTCGAGCATTCAGCGAATCTGCAATGGCTATCGTTTTAAGGAAGTGCAGCAAGCGGTGATCAAAGCCGGCGAACTGGACGATGCCACACTAGAGAATTGTGAAGCCCTTGGTATGTATATGGCAGCCGGCATCGAGTCGAGTATTTTCTAGCAGCGTCTTAAGCCTGCTTCGGTTGTTCAAGATCTTCCTGGTCCAGGCGGTGAAAGTACTCTTTCGCGGCTATCATCACATGTTTTGATAACAGAAGCGCACTTATCGTGGTAGGTATGGCCATCAAGGCGAACGCACCATCTACCAGACCCACCATGGCATCTAACGACATGACCGCGGCGAATACGGTCATGATGACCACCAGATAGTTATAGTAATGCTGCCGCTCTGCACCCGCGAGAAAGCCAAGACATTTTGAGCCGTAGTATGTGTAGCTAAAAATCGTTGTGACGCTAAAGCAAGCGATACAAATGATGAGAATGTAGCGGCCAACACCAGGGATCATCTTGTCAAAGGCCGCGGCGGTCATGGTGACACCGTTGGCATCACTGGCTTGCCAGACACCAGAAATCAGAATCACCAGGGCAGTTGCTGTGCAGATTAGTAAGGTGTCGATAATCGGTCCGATCATGGCAACGAGTCCCTCACGAACCGGCTCATTGGTTTTTGCGGCGCCGTGTGCCAGGGCCTCGGTACCGATACCTGCTTCGTTAGAAAATGCACCACGCCGCACGCCGGTTGCGATCACTGTACCAATGGCGCCGCCGGCCGCCGCCATACCCGTAAACGCATCAACAAAGATCAGGGCGAAGCTTGCGGGCACGAGTTGGTAGTTGCTGATCAGGATATAAGCTACCGCCAGCAGATATAGCAAAGCCATCCCTGGTACCAGCCTCGATGCCACGGTAGCGATTCGTTGCACGCCACCAAAAATCACCATGGAAACCGTCGCCGCGAGAATCACACCAGCGAGGAGATTGAACTCAAAACTTTGCGCGGGGTTAAGGTAGCCCTCGTGAATAAAGATGACCTCACGTACGGTTTGAATAAGCTGATTGGTTTGGAACAGCGGCAAGCAACCAATTAAACCGGCGGTACTAAAGAACACCGCCAGTGGTTTCCAGCGCTGCCCAAGACCTTCAACAATGACGTACATAGGTCCGCCTTGAATATTGCCGGCGGAATCTTTGCCCCGGTACATCACCGCCAGGGTGCAGGTAAAAAATTTTGTCGCAATACCCACAATGGCGGTCATCCACATCCAGAATACAGCACCTGGACCACCCACATAAATCGCCACGGCAACGCCAGCAATATTGCCCATGCCAATGGTGCCGGCAAGGGCGCTGCTTAGCGCCTGAAAGTGGGTAATGTCCCCGGGACTATCAGCTCGATCATATTTGCCGCTGAGTACCGCAAGCCCATGACCCAGGTAGCGAAATGGCAGGAATTTGGAGCGCCAGAGGAAAAACAAGCCACCGCCAAGAATCAATATGAGCAACCAGGGACCCCAGGCCACTTCGCCAAAGAAGACCAGACTGGCTTCCAAACTGTTAAGGAATGACTGCAATCGCGCAACTCATTGTGGAAACCTGCATCATACCCAACGCATCTTCGGCAAAGAAACGGTAAACTCTGACTTTACGCTGATGGAAGAAATTGAATGCAGGAAAAGGCCTCAATGCCCGTGGAGCTGCTTGATCGGGGCAAGAGTACGCCACTCATAGAAACCTGGTACGAAATTGTGCAGTTGAAACAGCTGTTTCGCCAGGGTTGGATTCAGCGCGGCATAGACTCCGCCAGTTGTGAAACGGTGGCCGAGCATACCTTCGGCAACGCCATGTTGTGCTTGCTGCTACTGCCTCAATTCCCGGAACTCGATGAGCTTAAGGTGTTAAAGATGGCGTTGATTCACGATGTGGGTGAGGCCTATGTGGGCGACTTTACTCCTTTAGATAAGGTGCCAGCGGAAAAGAAAAAGGCTCTGGAAGCAGATGCCATGGATAAGATCTTTGGCAAGTTAGCGGGCGGTGATAATCTGATTCAGCTCTGGCAACAATATGAAGCGCAAACTTGTCCTGAGGCGCGCTTTGTAAAGCAGATTGACCGCTTGGAGTTTGCTTTCCAGGCCAGTATTTACGAACATCAAGGCAAAATTGACGGCACGGAGTTTTATCGCAACGTCGCAGACCAGCTCACGAGTCCTGTGCTCAAAGACGAGTTGGCGGTGTTGCGCGAGATTGTGGCAGGTACTTCATGAAGTGGATTAGCGTTTTATTACTGTTAGCTCCGTTGCTGGGCTGTCACCTTGGCAAGGGCAAACCAACAGAAGCTGAACCAGCCCCAGCCATGGCATTTGTGTCGGTAGCTGAGAATGCCCGTGCTGGCGGTATGCAAATTTCACAAATTGATGGTGAGGCAGTTTCAGATATCAACGGTTTTAGTTTGAGCCCGGGGCCACACTCCATGTCCGTGGCCTGTCAGCTAGAAAATGGCATCAAAGCCAACTTTGCTTTTCAAGTTGATTTAAAACCCAATCATTCCTACTGTTTTTTCAGTCGCGATCAGGGTCAGGCTTGCACCATTGTGTACACGCAGATTGCCTGGAAGGCGGCGGTGGGCACCTGCCGCTGATATGACGCAAACTATACTGTATATAAATACAGTATTAATGAATGGCTCTATTAGCTATCGGTGACATGCCATGCCAGTACCATTCAGGTCTGACTGATGCAGAACCCCACACCGACCTGCAATCCGACCGCTGCAACCCGGGTTGGCCAGGCGCGCTGAGCAACCCCAGCAACCGCTACCAAGCCAGTATTTGAGGTGTTTGCTGACGGTTGGTGGCAGGATGAATTGCCGCTTCACAGGCACCGAGTTAATCGTTGATCGTGGCCACAATTGTTTCCCAATCAAAGTCCAGATATTCCTTTTGATCAGTCCATCAATCCTTATCGGGGCTGTGAGCACGGCTGTATTTACTGTTATGCGCGGCCCACCCATACCTACTGGGATTTGTCTCCAGGCATCGACTTCGAGCGCAAAATCATCACCAAACCCAACGCTGCCAGTTTGTTACGAGCGTTGTTCGCAAAACCCAGCTATCAATGCAAGGTTATTAACATTGGTGCCAATACAGATCCCTATCAGCCGGTCGAGGCGAAACTTAAAACAACACGCTCGCTGCTAGAAGTTTTTCGAGATCATCAGCACCCGGTGAGTTTAATTACCAAAAGCAGCCTGATCCTGCGTGATGTTGATTTGCTCAGCGATCTGGCGCAGCACAATCTTTGTTCAGTGGCTGTCAGTGTGACAACCCTGGACAATGATCTAAAACGCAAACTTGAACCGAGGACGGCCAGCGGAGGTAAGCGCCTGCAAGTCATTCGTGAGCTAAGCGCAGCAGGTGTGCCCGTGACAATGATGGTGGCGCCAGTGATTCCGTTTATCAACGACCATGAAATTGAGCATATCTTGCAGCAGGGCAAAAGCGTTGGCGCCAGTAAAACCAACATGATTTTGCTGCGTTTACCGCTAGAGGTGAGCCCCTTATTCAAGGAATGGCTAGAGGCGCACTTTCCAGATAAAGCCGACCACGTTATGAGCCTGGTAAGATCGGCGCGCGGAGGGCAAGACTATCAAGCGAACTATTACACACGGATGTCAGGTGAAGGTGAGTATGCACGAGTCATTCGCCAACGATTTGATATTGCCGCGCGCAAACTTGGTTTTGCTCAAACAGAGCGGTTTGATCTTGATTGCACACGATTTCAACGCGGTTTTGATCAACTCAGCTTGTTTTAACCACGCTTCTCGGTGCCTTTGCCAGTAGCGCCAGGGTGACCAATCTGATGAAATGAACCCCGGTTTAGATTAAGTCAGTGCAAGGGGAAGACATGAAGCTGCATAGCGAAGTTTGCGACATTTTAGAAATTGAGTATCCGGTGGTCTTAGCCGGTATGGGCGGTGCAAGCACACCTGAACTCGCGGCGGCAGTTTCCAACGCCGGTGGTCTTGGCGTTCTAGGGGCAGCAGCTTGTCAGCCTGAGCAGTTGCGCGAGTGGATTCAACGCACCCGGGCTATGACGGATAAGCCTTTTGGGGTCGATACCTTGTTGCCAGCGTCTGTTCGTCGTGCGGCGCAAAAGGCTGGTGATAGCGCTGAACCGAAAGATGACCCGATGGAGCAGCTGAAAGGGCACATGGCATTCGCCAAACAATTTATGGAACAAGAGTCACTCACAGCACCTGAGGCATCTGGGGCTTCACAAGAAAAGGGTTTGCCTGTTTTCAGTAAGGAATTTTTTGAAGCGCAAATGCAGGTCATTGTCGAAGAAAAGGTGCCAGTCTATGCAGCCGGTCTGGGCAATCCTGGACCATGGATGGATGAGTTCCGCTATAACGGTACCAAAGTGATGGCGGTGGTGGGGGCGGTGCGCCACGCAGTGCAGGTGGCATCCATAAAACTCGATGTCATCGTGGCGCAAGGTCATGATGCCGGTGGCCACAACTCGCCAGTCGGGGCCATGGCATTGATTCCCCAGGTGGTTGACGCGGTGGGAGATATCCCTGTGCTTGGTGCTGGCGGTATTAGTGATGGCCGCGGCGTTGCTGCTGCCATGATGTTGGGTGCTGCAGGTGCCTGGATTGGTACGGCGTTTTTGGCAGCAGAAGAATCAGGGATTTTGCAGCATCAAAAAGAAGCACTGGTTGAAGGCACGGAAGAGGGCACAGTGATTTCACGTTCGGTAACAGGCAAGCCAGCTCGTATCATTCGCAGTAAGTGGACCGATGCCTGGGAGCAAGCTGATATCAACCCGCTACCTATGCCTTATCAAGGTGCTGTGTCTGGTCCTGTGATGGCGGCCGCGAGCAGAGACGGTCGTGCTGACATCAATCCAGGTTTTGCCGGCCAGGGCCTGGGTATGATTCAGGCGATCCGGCCGGCAAAAGACATATTTGCTGACATTGTCAGCTCTGCTGAAGCAGCGTTCGAGCGATCTAAACGCTACATGGTTTAAATCGTTAGCTTGTGGGTGTTGCTGCAACGTCGTTGATGATCAACCAGAGCAATTTAACGTAGTCCTCATAGCCTTTGACTCTGAGGAACTCATCGTTGCCGTGAATGCCGTTGTTTTCACCTAAAACTGAACCTGGGCCAAAGCCGTAAGCAGGAATGCCTGCGGCCCGTAGCTGCGCTGAATCGGTCGCGCCGGTTAACATGCTGGGTAAAACCACCGCATCAGGATGTTCCTGTTGAATGACACGCTCAAAGGCATTGAATAAAGCGGTGGTTAGTGGTGCCGGGTCATGACCGGGTCTGGTCACAGCCATGGGTTCGATCTTAACGTTGGGGTCGTCAATAATGGCGTTGATTTCAGCCCACATCACTTCCGGATCCGTGCCAGGTAAAGCGCGAATATCTAAGGTTGCTTCGGCCCGGCTAGGGATGACATTACGCTGATAGCCCCCTTGAATAATGGTTGGGGAAATGCTGGTACGAATGATCGAGAAGTAATAAGGGTCGATTCGGCGTAAAGCCATTTGAATCGCCATGGGGGGTTGCGGTTTTAGTATTTCCCGATAAACCTCTGCTTCGGCCTCTGGCCTGGTGGCAGCGAGGCGGGTGAAAAACGTCCGGGTAGTTTCGTTCAGTTCCATAGGTAAAGGACTATCAAATAGGCGTGCTACCGCCCGTGCCAGAACCCCAATGGGATTGTCTTCAGTGGGAACGGAACCATGCCCTGCAGTACCTTCGACAATCAATCTAGCCCGGCGCGGGGTTTTCTCTGCGGTGCTGATGGCAAAGTTGACGTATTGGTTTGTGCGTGGGTCGTAGCTACCGCGGCCGCCTTCGTTGATGGCGAACTCGGCTTTAATATCTTCAAGGTGGTGTTCAACCAGGTAAGTAATTCCCAGGGTCCCGCCAGCCTCCTCATCAGCGACACCCAGGAAGATGACGTCGCGATCCAGTGGAATGTTGTGCTCTTTTAACGCAATGAGTATTTCTAAACTGCCAGCAACAATGCCCTTGTCATCTGAAGCACCTCGGCCGAAGATCTTGCCGTCTTTAACAGTGCCGCTGAAGGGGTCAAAGGTCCAGTTTTCACGTTCCACTGTGACCACGTCGGTATGCCCAAGGAGCAAAATCGGCTCTTTACTGCCGTTGCCCTTAAGTCGGGCGACAATGCTGACGCGGCCGGGCGCCGGTTCGTAACGCTTATAGGGAATGTCGGCAGTATCCAGTCGAGCTGCAATATAGTCCGCTGCAAGGTATTCGTTACCAGCGGGTTGGGAGGTATCAAGCTGAATCAATTCAACCAGAGTTTGCAAACTGCGGGCATTTAATTTATCCCAATCCACCTCAGTGGCGAATGCGGGTAAACTCAAGGTCAGTAGGACGCAAAGCGTTAGTCTTCTGAGCACGGTGCTCTCCTGGTGGCAAAACTCGAGAATAGCGAACCTGCTGTTTAGCCGCTAGTGCTGGTTAGAGTGCACCAGGGGCCGGCAAAATCTGAAACCCTGGGGGCAATTGCTCGGGGCAGTCTTTGCAGAAGCCCTGCTAGATCACAGAACGATTGAAAGAGGTGGAGAGACCCGCTAGGTTTAGGTTCAATTTCAGATCGCGGGAATCTTGTGCCGTTTCAGATTGAACCCATCACCGCTGCAGAGGCGCGGCAAATTCTAAAGTGGCGTTATGAGCCTCCCTTTGATTTCTATAATCCGCCTGAGGCTATGAATGTTGCGCCCCTGGTTGCACAGTTTCTCGATCCCGACAATGGTTTCTTTAGTGTTAGAGATGAAAATTACCGCTTCATTGGATTTTGTTCTTTTGGCGCTGATGGTCAGGTTGCTGGCGGTACATATGAGCCAGGCCCGCTGGACATTGGTCTAGGTATGAAGCCAGATGTGACCAGTCAGGGGAAGGGCCAGACGTTTGTCGCCGCTATTCTGGCTTTTGCGCAGAGACATTTTAAGCCAACACGCTTACGCTTATCGGTGGCAAAGTTTAATGCCCGGGCAATCCGGGTTTATCAAAAAGCGGGGTTTGTTGAAACCAGAGAGTTTCTTGAGATTCCTAGTGGCAAGCCGCATCTTGTTATGGAGTATTCGTTAGACCATGCAGTCACTTGAGTTTCCCCGTTTGCAGACACCCCGCCTGGTATTGCGTTTCCTTCAGGTTGACGAGGCGGAGAAGATACTGCGGTTCCGACTGGAGAACCGTGAGCATCTTGGCCCCTGGGAGCCATTGCGCCGACCAGAGTACTACACGCTGAGTTACTGGCAATTACAACTACAAGTATTGCGCCGGGATTATCAACAAGGCTCGTCTTTGTGTTTAACGATTTTGAATATCGATGAAAGTGAGGTGCTGGGGGTATGTAATTTCACGAATATTGTCCGCGGCACCTTTCAGTCCTGCCATCTGGGTTATGCATTGGCGCAGCGCCATGAAGGCAAAGGCTTGATGGCTGAAGCTCTGAGTTCAGCATGTGCTCACGTGTTTTCCGAAATGCGTTTACACCGGATCATGGCAAACTACTTGCCAAAGAATCAGCGCAGCGGCAGGTTACTTACAAAACTTGGTTTTGAGAAAGAGGGCAAGGCGCGCAAATACCTGCTTATCAACGGTCGCTGGGAAGATCACGTGCTGACCTCGCTCCTGCATCCTGACAGTCGCTAGTTTTGCGGCGCGGGTACTAACTTGATGTCGATCCCTTCATCTTTCAAACGACGCAGCACTTGTCCTGAAATTTGTGGTGATAACGTGCGCGCCCAGATTTGCGCCGCAGCATTACTTTCCGCAATGAGCTGTGGCATGACCCGATTGGCTTTCTGTCCAGCCGGAGATTGATTAAAAGCGATTAATCCTTTGAGTTCTTCTACGGTGAAATATTTCGCATATATCGGGTAGATCTGTTTTTGTAATGATTCAGAACTAAATGCCTCGTTGATGGTTTTGTTCACTTCCTCTTCGACGATGCGTACTGCTTTGTCGGAAAGGTCTGGGTTACTAATACGCAAGACTGACACTAACTGTTGTGAGAAGGCTCGGGAATATTGCTCGGAATTGGAGGCAGCACCAGTTACCTGTACCAGTTCTTTAATTAGCGCCAGCTTTTCAGTTGCGTCAGGCGCACTTTCTGCCGCGCTGCTAACCGGGCAAATGCCCAGGCAAATAGCACCAAGGGCAACAATCAAGCGCACGCGTTGTCTTGCCATATATAGCTGGAGCCTGGCCTGTGCAGTTAGGTTGCGGGGCATAAACGCTCAAAATTGGTCATTGAATGTCTAAAGGTAGCAAACATTGACCATTACTGACGAAATTTAATCGACCGGCGGTGCCAGATGCTGACTCCTGAAATTCGCTAAGTAATTGAATTATAAGCGGTTAGTATCTTTCGAGAGAAGCTGGCACGGCGCTTGAAGTACTTAACGTGAAGTTGTTTCACCTAATTCCCCAATACTCAGGCCTGTTCTCGGGCCTTTTTTTTGCCCGTCGTTTAAGGCGCTATAGCGCTGTATGGCTTAACGAATCTTCAACAACAACACCAGCAATATGGGGGTGCCCACGGCTTGCAACAGCATAAAACGCACTAAAACTTGAGTGTTCGACCAACCCAATTTATGCCGCACATGATCATGCAGTGGGTAGCGAATCTGGCCAAAAATGCCGATCTTAAAAAACCGTAACAGGGCAACCTTGATCATGCCGGTTGCGCCATTCACAAGCACCACAAACGCCACCACCAGAATCAGAAATGGATTGCCACACGCTAGAACCAGAACGCCGAGCATTAACCCTATGGGCCGCGAGCCAGCGTCGCCCATCAGTACAGCACTGGGATAGCTGTTGTGCCACAAGTACCCGGTTAAACAACCGACCATGACAAACGCCATAATTGCCCAATCTGCGCCTTGCTCGTAGTGGGGCACTAACAGATAGTTAGCAATATCCGCATGCCCCACAATAACGTACAGAATCCCGCCCAAAAACAACATGCCCATACCCGATAGGCTCGCGGAAAGGCCGTCCACGCCGTCTGTGCAGTTGGTGGCGTTAATACTTACCCAGATCAAAATGGTGGCGCCTGGAATAAACAACATGGGGCTGATGACAATGGGGTCTTTGTAAAGAGGCAGCCAGATGGTGTATGGCTCTAACTGACAAATGATCATAGATGCAGCCAGCGCTAACACCAGGTCTATAGCCCCTAGCCGATACTCACTCCAACCACCAATGGCGCGATCGTCAAAGTAGCCCACTAACATGGCGAAGGCGACGCAAACCAGGATGCCTAAAAACATGCCATCGAAGGGCACCACCAGAAAACTGGTGATAAGAAATATGGGAATAAACAATAAACCTGCACTGACGGGTTTACCGATGCTTTTTTCCGCATCCACGGCAAACTCTCGGCCCTTATCGGTGGGTAAGAGATGCCAGAGTTTGGGCAGCAACCACCAGGTCAAAACCGCAGCCACAGCAGTGCCAAGGCCCGTGAGAAAGATGTATGAAGTGAGCAGGCGAAACGGTCCGGCCACATCCGCAAGATACTGCCCCAGGTAATATAACAAGACCTTTCCTTAAACCAGCGAGTCAAGCCGGGATTATAGAGGCTAAGCGCAAGAAAATAATGAATGCTTCTTGGAAAACCTGATGAGCGTGAGGATTGATGGGTATTTAATGGTTTCTTTCTGGTACGGGTCAGTTCTGGCTGGTAGCGTATAGACCTCATCGGGCTTATTGGAGTTGGCAAGCATGGCCATTCAAACCCAGATCAACTTGTTGAAATATCGCCGCACGAAAATTGTTGCCACCGTGGGGCCAGCCTCAAATACGCCTGAGGTGCTAGAACAACTCATCGCAGCCGGGGTAAATGTCTTTCGGCTTAACATGTCGCACGGCGCGCACGAGGCTCATGCCGAGGCCTATGCCCATATTCGACGTCTGAGCCGTGAGGCTGACCGGCCCGTGGCAATTCTTGCCGATCTTTGTGGGCCGAAAATTCGCACCGGCAAGTTCGAGGGTGGCAGTGCCGTGTTAGCCAGGGGTGCTGAAGTGACTGTCACGACCCGTGATGTGCTGGGCAATTCCGAACTGATTCCGTCTCAATACGCTGCGTTAGCACAGGATGTAAAACCTGAAGATCGTATTCTGCTCGCCGATGGCTTGTTTGAATTACAGGTGAACGCCGTTGATGGGGAAGACATTCGCTGTGAAGTCATCCATGGTGGTGTCCTGGGGAATCACAAAGGTATGAATTTACCTGGCGTAAATGTTTCTGCGCCATCCATGACAGACAAAGACTTCCTTGATGCTAAATTCGCACTGGAGCTGGGCGTGGACTACATCGCGTTATCGTTTGTCCGTACCGCGGCTGACCTTACCCCCCTCCAGGACTTAATTCAGTCATCAAAACTAGGCGCGAGAATCATTGCCAAAATTGAGAAACCCGAGGCGCTGGAAAACGCAGACGAAATTCTCGATGCTTGTGACGGTATTATGGTGGCTCGAGGTGATCTTGGTGTTGAGTTACCACCGGAGCAGGTACCTGTGGCACAAACTGAGTTGATTGCTCTAAGCCGTCGCAAAGGTAAGCCCGTGATTGTGGCGACCCAGATGTTGGAATCGATGATTAACAACTCCCGGCCAACGCGAGCAGAAGTCACTGATGTGTCAATTGCCGTGGAGCGGGGTGCAGATGCGGTGATGCTGTCCGGTGAAACCGCGGTGGGTGAGTTCCCGGAAGAGGCGGTTAAGGTGATGCACCGGGTGGCACGGCAAACGGAAGCCCATCTCTGGCAAAGTCATGGTTTTGCCTCGCCGGTTGAACAAACAGAGGACGGCACACTACCGGTCTGGAATGTGATTGCTAACGCCACGGCACAAATATCCCGGCAGCTTATGACCAGCGGCGTGATGGTTGTGACCCGGGGCGGGACCTCGGCGGCCACAGTGAGCACCGCAAGGCCCTCAGCACCGATTGTTGCAATTACCAATGAGCCAAGAGCGCTGCAGCGGATGGCGCTGTTCTGGGGAGTGATTCCGGTATTGGATGAAAGTACCGGATCAGAAAATCCCAATGAGATTGCCCGGCGCTGGGCAGAGTCCCTTGGACTTGCCGAGGTCAATAATTCCGTGGTCATGGTCCGCGGCTTTCACGATGATCCGGCGTTAAACACACCGTCGATTACGGTGGTTAATGTGCGTCCGGAGGCACCAAAGTAAAATCGTCAGAGTCGCGCCAGGCTGGAAACTTTTCTCGATACTGCTGTAACGGCGTCAGGTCGATCACTGCATTCTGGATTCCGGCGTCTGCCTGCATATCCGCCTGCCAATCGCCGTTGAAATCGATCACACCGGAATCACCACTGTAGCTCACATCATTGCCGTCACCACCAATACGATTTACACCAACTACATAACACTGGTTTTCAATTGCTCTGGCAGTGAGAAGGGCGCGCCAGTGATTGCGCCGTGCTGCGGGCCAATTTGCCACGAACAGCAACAGATCATAGTCGTTTTGATTGCGGCTAAATACCGGAAAGCGAAGGTCGTAGCACACTTGTGGGCAAATCCTCACATCGTTAATAGTAAAGATTTGCCGCTGCTCACCGGGGCTAAAATGGTTGTGCTCATCCGCCATGCGAAACAAATGCCGTTTGTCGTACCACTGCACGGACTTACCCGGAGTCACCAGGACGAAGCGGTTAAAGTAGTGGTTGTTCTCAGTAATAATTAGCGAGCAACAGATATGCACATTTCGTGTCTCAGCTTGCTGTTGCAACCATTGCATGGTCGGGCCATCCATGGGCTCCGCCAATTGCCTGGACGCCATGGTAAACCCAGTAGAGAACATTTCCGGCATGACCACCAGATCGGCATCAGGGGCCACTTTATCCAGTAGACCCGAAAAATGCTGACGATTTTGCTCTGGGTCATGCCAGTACTGAATGGTTTGCAGCAGGGCAAGTTTTAACTCAGGCATTGGTCTGCTCCAGTTGCCGTAATTTAGCCGCCGCATCGCGCAAGGTCGCGTCGTCCTTGGCAAAACAAAAGCGAATCAAATGTTGTTCTGGTGCCGACTGGTAAAACACTGACATTGGAATGGCCGCGACGCCGATTTCACGAGTCAGATATTCGCAAAATGTGACGTCATCCTGTTGGCTGATCGCACTATAGTCCGCCACTTGAAAGTATGTGCCGCCAGAGCGTTGCAGTATAAAGTTAGAGTCCTCCAGCAATGAGGTAAACAAGTCGCGCTTCTGCTGATAAAACTGACTTAAATTCTCATGATGCCCGGGGCATTCCGCCATAAATGTCGCCAGGGCATATTGGCTGGGAGAATGGGTGGTAAACGTGACGTACTGATGAATTTTGCGAAACTCTTTGTTCAGCTCGGGGCAGGCCACCACATAACCCACTTTCCAACCGGTAGCATGATAAGTCTTGCCGAATGAAAACACCGCAAAGCTACGTTGGCGTAAGGCAGGTGAGCGTAACACCGACTGATGCTGGGCGCCGTCAAACACCATATGCTCATAAACCTCGTCAGAGATGACGAATAAATCATGGCGCTCGGTAAGCGCTTCAAGGGTGGCTAAATCCGCCTCGGTCATCACCGTCGCGCTCGGATTATGCGGGGTGTTGATGACGAGCGCTTTTGTCCGAGCAGTGATGGCGTCAGCAACGGTTTGCCAGTTAATCGTAAAGTCTGGCGCGAGATTGATATGTACTGCTTTGCCACCGGCTAGAGTGATAGCGGGGTCGTAAGCATCGTATGCCGGGTCAAATACAATGACTTCATCGCCTTGCTGCACCACCGCCTGAATTGCGACAAACAACGCCTCTGTTGCGCCAGAAGTGACGGTGATTTCTGTATCGGGGTTAACTTCAGCTCCGTAGAGTGTCTGGATTTTGTTGCTGATCTCAGTGCGAAGTGGGGCAATACCCATCATAGGCGGGTATTGATGATTACCGCTATTAGCCTTATGCAAAGCATCGAGCAGTCCCTGGGGTGGAGAAAAATCAGGGAAACCCTGGGATAAATTAATCGCGCCGCAGTCTGCTGCCATGGCAGACATGGTGGTAAAAATGGTCGTCCCAACGGCTGGGAGTTTGCTAATAAGCATAGTGCGCCTGAAACCCTGGAGCAAAGGGCGCTACTTTACTGACTTTAGCCGGGCGGGCAAAGTCGTGCTGGGAGCGAATGCCTGTGAGTGCTAGTTGATGGTTGCAGCTTGCTTGGCGCTATTGGTTTCAGGTGCCGGATGTTGTTTGACGTAATTGATGGCGTTGTGCAGGGCTTTATCCACCCGTTGATCCATCTCATGCTGCTCCTGGGGCGACAAGTAAAACCGCATGTCCACTGCATGCCGCACATACCTTGGTGGCAGGTGGTTTAAGGCAAGACAGGCAATATCTGACCACATGGCGGAGTCATAGGCAGAGTCAGGGTCGGTTTCTAACTGCTCCTGACTGAGCTCAGAGATCTTTTCAAAGAGGATGTTCTCATACCAGTTGGAAATTTCGTCCACGGCGCGTACCTGCTTGTTTCACCTACATTTAAGTATAGATGAGATTCCGTAAACACAAGGTTTCGCGTCATTTTTCCGCCAACCAGTCCCGCGCTGGCAGGTACTCGTCGTATAAAACCGCCTCTGGGCTGCCAGGTTCTGGTTGCCAGTTGTACTTCCAGATTGCTCTTGGCGGCATGGAGGCCAGTACCGATTCAATGCGTCGCCCGGACTGGATGCCGTAGCGAGTGCCGCGGTCGATGGCAAGATTGAACTCGACATAGCGACCACGGCGATACAGCAGAAATTCCTCTTCGCGCTCGCCAAACGGAGTGTCCTTGCGTTTCTCTAAAATCGGCAGGTAAGCCGGTAAAATTGCATCACCAATGTCTTTTACTAACGCGAAACTGGCATCGAAGCCGCCTTCTTGCCAGTCGTCAAAGAACACGCCACCTACGCCTCGGGCTTCCCCGCGGTGGCTAAGATAAAAATAGTCGTCACACCAGGCTTTAAACCTGGGATAAATGTCAGCGCCATGGGGGTCGCAGGCTGCTTTGGCGGTTTGATGCCAGTGCACCACGTCTTCATGGAATGGATAAAACGGCGTCAGATCGAAGCCGCCACCAAAGTGCCAGTGGGTGTTATCGACAATAAAGAATCGTAAGTTGGCATGAAAGGTAGGCACATAGGGATTGCGGGGATGCATGATCATGGAGATCGCGGTGGCCGCAAACCCTTTGCCTGCTAGTTCCGGGTTTCGTTCACTGGCCGCTGGGGGCAAGGCATCACCCAGGCTATACGTGTACTGAACCGCGCCGCGTTCAATGTGTTGCCCATTATCTATAACCCTGGGCCTGGAATGCGCGCCGTTGTCCTGATGGATGTCTTCAATGGAAAAGGTTTCTTTACCATCCACTTGCGCCAGTGTGTCGCAAATTTCTGTCTGCAGATTGAAAAAATATTCCCGGACAGCGTCGATGGGTTGTGCCATGGCCTGATTTACTCTTTTTGGAGGTGATTTGTCAGGGCGCCACCATACCCGAATTTCCCCCAAAATTGCATGATGTCCCACAAGCCATGATTCGATAGTATTGGCGCTCGAAAAAACCAGCAAACATAAGGCAGCCATTGCAAACCACGATTGACCAGGCCAACCTCGCCCCAATGCTCGAGCGGCTTCAGGCTGCCAATCCGACGCCACCGGTAATGCCAGCCTGACTGCTACCCAGATCGACAACGGCTCGAATGATGCCTGCTCTACACCGGGTGGTCTT
>JBKAGC010000014.1:0-31858 GCA_046290215.1 Pseudomonadales bacterium
CCCACCGTGTCCGTGAGAATAGATTTACCAACTACTGGCAGGTCGAGCTGGCGCAGCGTTGGGTCCAGGGTCGCAAATAGTTGATCCGCCGCATGCACATTGGCTTCACACAAGGTGTTAAACAAGGTGGATTTGCCGGCGTTGGTATAACCTACCAAAGACACGGTACGCACGTCCGCCTTCTTTCGCGCCCGGCGGTTTTGATCCCGCTGTTTACGCACTTTTTGCAAACGCTGGTTAATATTTTTCATGCGCGTACCCAACATGCGCTGGTCCGCCTCTAACTGGGTTTCACCAGCACCGGTAACACCCATTGCGGAGCCCTGGCCACGGCCAGAGCCGCCACGTTGGCGGTCAAGGTGAGTCCACCCTCGCACCAGCCTGGTTGCGGAATGTTGAAGTTGCGCGAGCTCTACTTGCAACTTACCTTCATGGGTACGCGCCCGTTGGGCAAAAATATTTAGAATTAAACCGGTGCGACCTAAAACGCGCCGTTCCAGGCTTTTCTCAAGGTTGCGCTCTTGAGTTGGGGTCAACTCCTCGTCAAACAGAATCAACTGGGCCCCGGCTTCATCCGCCAACACGCGGATATCGTCGAGCTTACCACTGCCAATGTAAGTTTTCGGATCTGGATTTCGCCGCTTCGCGGTCACTTCTACCACTGGTTCAAGACCAGCGGACAGGGCTAGCTCCCGCAATTCTTCGGCGGTTGAGTCGTCATTTTCAATATGTACTAGAAGGGTTTGAGTACCGGCTTCCGGTCGTTCAAAAAACAAATTTCACGCCTCTAAAAGGAAGCAAGCCGACGCTCTAATTTACTCGGCCTCTTCATCACCTGCCATGGTTGGCATCTTGACGTTGCGCGATGGCACCACAGTTGAAATCGCAGATTTATAAATCATCTGACTCACTGTGTTACGCAACAAAATCACAAACTGATCGAATGATTCGATTTGTCCTTGCAGCTTGATCCCGCTGACCAGATAAATGGAAACAGGGATTCTTTCTTTCCGTAGCTGGTTCAAGAAAGGGTCTTGTAGGGATTGCCCTTTTGACATGATCTTCTCCTTAATGCCCCAGAAATCCGGGGGTGTGTCGCAAATACTTCTTAAGCGAAAGTGGCCGACAAAAAAGCCCAGCTCAAGCATTCATGACACCATGGGATGCAAGCTGGGCTGCTGACCTGAACTGCGATAACTCGCTAAAACAAAGCAGTTCACGGCTTGTAAAGCTAATATGCTGGCTTAACTGAGGATTTTCAAGGCCTCGGGACTCGAAGGTACTGGCAGTGAACGTAAATCTTGCCAACTCCTGAGCCAGGTGAACTGCCGTTTTGCCAGCTGGCGCGTCGCCGCCACGGCTTTAGCCACCATGGTGTCGAAATCGAATTCGCCACTCAAATAACCCCACATCTGCCTATAACCTACTGATTTAATTGCAGGAAGTGAATCATTTAAGTCTTCTCTGACAAACAATTTGGCCACCTCAGCCTCGAATCCCATGGCCAACATTTGCGCAAATCGCTGCTCAATCCGGCGATGCACCTCACTTCGATCTGGCGGCACAATCGCCAGTTCGCTTAAGGGAAATGGCGCACCTTCTGTAGGTTGCTGCTGCCAACTCGTCAAACACTGGCCACTAACTCGATACACTTCCAAAGCGCGCTGTAGCCGCTGCGGATCGTTAGGATTAATTCGCGTCGCGGCAACGGGGTCTACCGTCTTTAGCTGTTCATGGATATGTGGCCAGCCCTTTTTATTTGCTTCTTCAAGTATGGCCTGGCGAACAGCCTCATTGGCCGGTGGCATCGAGGCGATCCCGTCTTTTAATGCCTTGAAATACAACATAGTGCCGCCAGCGAGAATTACCCGATGACCCCTGGCGTCGATCTCAGCCGCCAGGCGAATCACATCCTGACGAAACTCCGCTGCCGAATAGGACTGCGCTGGATCGCGAATATCGATCAAATGATGGGGCACCCCCTGCCGTTCAGCCAGGGTTGGCTTGGCAGTGCCGATGTCCATACCAAGGTACACTAGCGCAGAATCGACGCTGATGATTTCGCCCTGAAGAGCTTGCGCCAATTCAACAGCCAGTTGCGTTTTACCACTGGCGGTTGGCCCCATCAGGCAGATGGCTGGTCGCGCGAGCACACTACCTGCCTCGCAGGAACAAACTGTCCAGCTCAGCAATGGTTTGCTGAGTCCAGGTCGGCCTGCCGTGATTGCACTGACCACTGCGCTCGGTTTCTTCCATGTCGCGGAGTAAGGCGTTCATTTCTGGAATACTCAAGCGACGATTGGCTCGCACCGAACCGTGACACGCCATAGTGGAAAGTAATTCGTCCCGGTGCTGGGTGAGTCTTGCTGTGGTGCCTACTTCTACCAGATCTGACAACACATCACGGACCAGGTTTTCTGCTAGCTCAGACTTTAACATCACAGGAATCGCCCGCACCATAATTGATTCGTTGGAAGAGCAGCGTAAATCCAGGCCAAGCTCAAGTAGTTCTTCAGAGAACTTTTCTACAATTTCAACTTCTCGTTCACTCACTGCCATGGCAATAGGAACCAGGAGCGGCTGCATCTTAATACCCTCAGCATCACTGGCAGTCTTCATCCGCTCGTAGGTAATTCGTTCGTGGGCTGCGTGCATATCCACCACAATGAGTCCGTGCTGGTTTTCCGCAAGAATGTAAATCCCATGAAGTTGCGCCACCGCATACCCAAGGGGCGGTACTTCGCCTTCTTCGGGGAGCTCAGCAGGCGGCGTTTCAATTAGTTTGTTATACAACGCTGTTTGTTCCGAAACAGCAGTTGGCGATGAATAGCCGCGATTTTGGCCAAACGCCATAGCCCCTTGAGAAGGCGCTGGGTTCTGCATACCCGGTGTCGCAGGCTGCATTGGTCGGGTAAAAGCGTGCGCAGCATCAGAGGTATCTGGCCTGACTTCTGCCAGGGCTCGATGAATCGAGCGAAATAAAAAGTCATGCACCTGGCGGCTTTCGCGAAATCTCACCTCGTGTTTGGTGGGATGCACATTAACATCAACTAACCGCGGATCTAGTTCAAGGAACAGCACATAAGCCGGGTGGCGGCCGTGGTAAAGCACATCCTGGTAACCCTGTCGCACTGCATGGGTAACCACTTTGTCTTTGATGATTCTGCCATTAACGTAAAAAAACTGCTGGTCCGCCTGACTTCTAGAATAGTTCGGTTGAGCAATCCAACCTTTCAAGGTTAAGCCGGGTACCTCGGATGCTACCTCAATAGCGTTGTCCACAAACCCCTGTCCAAGCACCGCGGCAACTCGACGCTGCAACTGCTGCTCGGTTTCCGCCCGGGGAAACTGACGTTGAATCTTACCGTTGTGATTCAGGGTTAAGGAGACTTGGGGATGACTCAAACTAATTTTGCGCAGGACTTCTTCGATTTTCTGTAATTCAGTCTTATCAGTACGAAGAAACTTACGCCGGGCTGGCGTGTTAAAAAACAAATCTTTCACTTCGACTGTGGTGCCCTGAGGATGGGGACTTGGCACAACTTCTGCCGCCATCTCTTCACCCCGGGTTTGCGCCTGAACACCAGCGGTGGGATCCGACTGTGGATTGCTGGTGATGGCAAGTCGGCTTACAGAGGCAATTGATGCTAGCGCCTCACCGCGAAAGCCGAGGGAACCGACAGCCTCAAGGTCATCAATTTCACGGATTTTACTGGTGGCATGGCGACTTAAGGAAAGTGTTAGATCATCTGGGTGAATACCGCCGCCGTTATCTCGAATACGGATCAATTTAGAGCCGCCTTGCTCAAGATCAATGGTGATTACCGTTGCCCCGGCATCAAGGCTATTTTCCAGCAGCTCCTTAACAACAGAGGCTGGACGTTCAACGACTTCACCGGCGGCAATCTGGTTGGCAAGCCGGTTATTCAGTTGGTGGATTCTTGGGATCATTCAGTGGCTGGTATTCTTAGCACCTGCCCGGTGCGGATCACATCGCCTTTAAGATTGTTAAAATCTTTCAGGGCCTTCGCAGAAACTCGATGTTTTACTGCGATAGCCGATAGTGTATCACCCCGAACGATGCGGTAGGTGGCAACCTCAGCATCACCGCCGGCTTTTTTCCAGGCTAGATAGGAGCCAGCTGGTGGACTGGCGCTCAAATGCTCTTTTACGCCCTGAAAAATCGCCCGGGCGATCTTCTGTTGATGACTGCTAGTGGATAACCGCGCCGCTTCTTTGGGGTTTGAAATAAAGCCAGTCTCGATCAATAGCGAGGGGATATCCGGAGATTTCAGCACAGCAAAAGATGCCTGCTCCACATATTTTTTATGCAGACGATTCACCGGCTTGATGTTTTTTAATACCTCGCGGCCCATCTCCAGACTGGCGGATAAGCTTGCGGTCATCGACAAAT
The DNA here is from genome assembly GCA_046290215.1 of Pseudomonadales bacterium. Classification (GTDB taxonomy): domain Bacteria; phylum Pseudomonadota; class Gammaproteobacteria; order Pseudomonadales; family Azotimanducaceae; genus JAHRVQ01. The sequence goes on from JBKAGC010000014.1 coordinate 4,415, forward strand.
CCAACAACACGCCGGCCAACAGGTCATCCTTATCATCCAGCCTGACGCCGCCAACACCACCAATTAAGTCGGCGCGGTTTTCCTTTTCCGCAAGCCACCTTGCAGTTTCACTGGTGGCACCTCGCTGGGAAATGGCATACACCGAGGCCCCGTGGGCCTGGGGGTTCATAAAGCCATCAGCATGGATGGATAGAAACACATCGGCGAGCTTGTTTCTGGCCAGCAAGGTACGCTCACGCAAACCCACGTAGTAATCACCGGTTCGAACTAATACCGGCTTAAAACCCGGCTCTTCATCAAACATTTTCATGAGGCGCTTGGAGATCGCCAGCACCACATCCTTTTCATATAAGGCGCGACCGCGCACCTTACCAATGGCGCCAGGATCTTCGCCGCCATGACCGGCGTCAATGGCGATAATGACATCGCGCATTTGCTTTGAAATCAGGTCGGCTTTTTGCACCACGGGCGCAACCTGTTGGTCAGCGGTATAAAGATCTACCACCAAACGGTCGCCGTACTGCAGAATCGGCTGCAGAACAAAACTGCGCGGTTTCACCTTGTCCTTAAGATCCAGCACAACCCGCAAATCATTGCCCTCGCGAACAGCAGAGCGCATTTGCGTGATCGGCGTAGTGGCTAAATCGAGGCCATCAAAGTCCGTGACCAACTGCGCGTCCTGGACATCAATCACTAAACGTCGGGGGTTTTGCAGGGCAAAAACTCGATGTTCAATAGGCTGACTGACATCGAATACGATACGCGTACGCTCTGGAGATTGTCGCACCCGAACTGAATCAATGGTTGCGACATTGGCAGTTGCTGGCATCTGCACCAGTGAAATCGCTAACGCGAGGGCTACAGTTGCCATTAGCCTGGTGAGGCGGAGGTATCGCAATTGTATGATCGAGCCCTGATTCATGTATCCAGTTTGCCCATTAAGGTTTTGAGCTGTCTCCCATTTGCTGCAAGGTTGCGCGCCCGAACTCCGAGCAAGCAGTGAATCTAAAGTGGCGCTCCTGCTTTGCCACCTTGATGTCCAGCACGATATCCGCGCTGGGCAAAAACCCTGCTCCTCTTTCTGACCACTCAATCAAGCACAAGTTGCCACCTTCCAGATAATCTTCAATACCAAGGAATTCTAACTCCTCAGGATCTGCGATCCGATAAAGGTCAAAGTGAAAGACCTGACCCCATTGTAGATCATAAGGCTCTACAAGCGTAAATGTTGGGCTTTTTACTGCGCCGTGATAATCATAAGCTCGCAAAATACCGCGGCAAAAGGTGGTTTTCCCAGCACCAAGTTCGCCGTTCAGGTACACCACGCCCCTGGCGGCCAAAATGCGCCCGAATCGGCCCGCCAGATCCAGAGTTTCCGCTTCATTCTGTACGGTGACTTCATACATCATTCAATAATCGCCGGACTTCAGGAATTAAGTCTGTGGCCAGCAACCCCCTGGTACCAAAATCACGGACCAGATGATCTGCGGCTGAGCTATGCAGTGCGGTGCCGAGCTTCGCTGCCAGCACAATATCCTGACATTGACCAAGCAGGCCGGCGATGACACCGCAGAGCACATCCCCCATACCGGCCGTGGACATGCCAGGGTTGCCGTACGGGCATAAACTAATCTGATCGGCTTCTGCCACCAGAGTACCTGCACCCTTTAGAACCACCACACCGTCATACTTCTGTTGCAATCTTGTTGCCGCACTAAACCGATCCGGCAAGGATTCCCCTAGCAGACGTTCAGCCTCTCCAGGGTGTGGCGTCAAGATCCAATTTCCCCGGGAGACTGGCTGCTGCGCCAGCAGATTCAAACCATCCGCATCCACCACCAGGGGCACTTCGCTCGCCAACGCCGCGGCGAACATTGCCTGGCCCCATTGAGATTTGCCGAGGCCTGGGCCAATGGCAATCATACTAGCAGCCTCTAACAGGGGTTGAAGCTCCGCCACATCGGCAACCCCGCGAATCATTAGCTCAGGATGTAAACCTACCAACTGCGACGCATGCCCTGGGTGTGTTGCCACACTGACCAAACCCGCACCGCAGCGCATTGCCGCCAGGGCAGACATAAGCGGTGCCCCACCCATGCCGTTGTCGCCACCAATCATCAGGACATGGCCAAAACGGAATTTATGAGCATTTCTGGGTCTGGCTGGTAGCGCCCGACGAAGTTCCGGCACCTGTAAAATCGTAGTCGCGGTAGATGGCAAGGCATCCGCGCTATCGGCGAGGGGCGCTAGATACAAAGCCCCGATTTGATCTAGTGCCGCGCCAGTTAACATACCTTGCTTTAAGGCAATGAATGTCACTGTGGCGTTCGCTTTAACGATTTGCTGGCTGGTCTGCGGGAAATCTAATGCCAGGCCAGAGGGCACATCAACTGCCAGGACGCCGGCACTGGATGAATTGATGGCAGCGATGGCTTCTGCATAGTGATCCCGCGGCGCGCCTTTGAAGCCGGTGCCAAGTAAGGCATCCACAATCACATCCGGAACCAGATCAGGAACCGCAGTGGTGGTTAAAGTGGCCGCCGACTGCTGGCAAAATCCATAAGCGCTTTGACCATCCGCACCAAGCTTTGCAGCATCACCCACCTGGACCACCTCTACCTGACAGTGTTGCTCCGCTAAGAGCCCGGCAATAATGTAACCATCACCGGCGTTATTGCCACTGCCACAATACACTCGAATGGTTTTTGCGTTTGGCCAAATTTCCTTAAGCAACTGAATACTGGCAGCAGCCGCTCGTTTCATCAAAGTAAGGCCAGCAATACCTTGCTCTTCGATTAAGACACGATCTATTTCGCGCACTTGAGCAGCCGTAAACGCCCGGGGCACAATCGCACCAGACTCAATACGATCTACATCCACTGGAATTAAGTTGTCTAGCTTCATCTAGGTTAGAATCCAATATATCCCGCCATTATACGGCAAGCCGCCTGTTTATGATGCCAGCGTTAACGTCAGACTACCCCGTAACCACTGAGTCCGAAGCCGCACTTCACGATCTCCGCCAGCAACTAGACCAATGGGGCGAGGCTGAGGGGTTCCAACAGGTTGGCGTCACCCATATTGACCTTGCCGTTCATGAGCAACACTTGAACCGCTGGTTAGAGCAAGGTTTCGCGGGAGAAATGCAATATATGCACGCTCACGATGGCAAGCGCAGTCGCACGGCCGAGCTTATTCCCGGCACAGCCCGGGTGCTTTGCTTTCGCCTCGATTATTTACCGCCGGAACTGCCGGATGCTCGAGAGCTCATCGCAACAGACAATCAAGCCTATATTGCCCGCTACAGCCTGGGACGCGATTACCACAAGGTCATTCGCAATAAACTCAAGCGTATCTGGCAGAGGATTGAAAACTATCTGGCCGAACATGACTTGCCAGCGGCCAACGGCCGGGTTTTCACCGACAGCGCGCCGGTCTTAGAAAAAGCCCTGGCGGAGCAGGCCGGGCTTGGCTGGATCGGTAAAAACACTTTGCTCCTGAATCGCACAGCGGGGTCCTGGTTTTTTCTCGGTGAAATCTATACCAATCTGCCTTTGCCACTGGATGTCCCCACAAACACACAGCACTGCGGCAGTTGCACAGCTTGTATGGATGTTTGTCCCACCAACGCTTTCACGGGCCCCTACCAGCTCGACGCTCGCAAATGTATCTCTTACTTAACCATTGAGCATCGCGGTAGCATTCCCGAGCAATATCGCCGCGATATGGGCAATCGGATATTTGGCTGTGATGATTGTCAGATTTTTTGCCCGTGGAACAAGTTTGCTAACTACTCAGCAGAGGCGGACTTCGCGCCCCGGAACAACTTCGACGTTGCCGAGCTGCTCAGCCTTTTTTCATGGAGTGAACAAGAGTTTTTAACTCGAACCGAGGGCTCCGCAATACGGCGGACAGGTTATCGCGGCTGGCAGCGAAATATAGCAATTGCACTGGGTAACTGCTCGCCATCGGCTGAGGTCATCGCAGCGTTGCAGAAGGCCTGCGAGACCGCAGACGAAATCGTATTGGAACACGTAAACTGGGCCCTGGCTGAGCAACAGCGCAAACTCGCGCCTGAATAATCTTGTTAGGACCGAATAAAGTGTTCTCGGTAGAAGCGCAGTTCGTCGATTGATTCGCGGATATCATCAATGGCGCGGTGATTACCCTTCTTCTCGATTTGCTCTACCAGTTGCGGCTTCCAGCGCATGGCAAGCTCCTTGACCGTGCTGACGTCGATGTTTCGATAGTGTAGGTGCGCTTCTAATGCACTCATATACTTCACCAAAAACCGCCTATCCTGGCCAATAGAATTACCACATAGCGGCGCTTCACCAGGCGCAACAAAGCGCTTGATAAAGTCTAAGGTTGCTTGCTCGGCATAATGCTCTTCAACACCACTATCTTTAATGCGATCAAGTAATCCTGACGCCGTGTGGTGGGTGGTATTCCACTCATCCATACCATCGAGCAGGGCCTGATCTTGCTGAATCACTAGCACAGGACCTTCTTCTAAAATGTTCAGATTAGAATCGGTGATGATGGTGGCAATCTCAATGATGCGGTCAACCTCGGGATCAAGACCTGTCATCTCTAGGTCCATCCAAACCAGGTTTTCAGAGTAATTCAAAACGCGGAGCCCGCTACAAAAAAAGCGAATATTAGCGAATTTCGCGCCCTAGGTCGCGTTTTCCATTTCGTATTTTCAAATCCTCAGGGTTTTCGCGACGAGCGTGATGATGTTGCTCGTAATCGGTATGGCTAGTCACGTAAAATGGTCTTTTCGCTGTACAACAGGTACCCACCTCGCCAATGCTCCCCCTGATTATCGAACCAGAAGAACTTGCCAAACACCTGGATGACGTGGTGATTCTTGACCTGAGCCGTGAAGAAACCTACCGCCAGGCACATCTCCCCGGCGCCATTCACATCCATCCTGGGCAGCTAATTCGCGGGGAACAACCCGCTGTGGGTAAGCTACCGGATATTGAACACCTGGAAGACTTGTTCGGCAATGTTGGTTACCAGCCCGATCAACACATTGTGGTTTACGACGATGAGGGAGGTGGTTGGGCCGGCCGGATGATCTGGACCCTGGACGTGATTGGCCATCAACACTACAGCTACTTAAACGGCGGTATCCACGCCTGGCTCGCGGCTAATTTGCCTATCAGCCAGGAACTACATCGAGCCATGCCCTCCGACCCGGAAATCGAGATTCATCAGCAGTTTATTGCCAGTAAAGCCGACATTTTGGCCAATCTAGACTCTAACGAAGCAACCATCTGGGACGCTCGCGGCCCTGATGAATTTACCGGGCAAAAGGTAGTTGCTGCCCGCGGCGGCCGCATCCCTGGTGCGACCAACTTCGAATGGACCCGGGGCATGGACCCTGACCGGGCACTGCGCATTCGCAGCAATATCCGAGAGCTGCTTGCTGCAGTGGGCATTGACGGTAAAAAACCATTGATTACCCACTGCCAAACCCATCACAGGTCTGGCTTTACCTATCTGGTTGGCAAGAGCCTTGGCTATGACATAAAGGCCTATGATGGCTCCTGGTCAGAGTGGGGCAATGATCCAGACACGCCCATCGAGGTGGGTTGAGTCTTGTTTATACTGCTGCAAAAAATTGTCCCGCAACATTTACTATCAAGACTGGTGGGCCTGGTTGCTGCCAGTGAAATCTCCCTGATTAAGCGCTGGTTTATACAGTTTGCGATTGCTCGTTACAAAGTGGATCTGAGCGAGGCGGCGGAACCTGATCCTGACCAATATCGATCTTTCAATGACTTTTTCACCCGCGCCCTCAGGCCCGGGGTAAGACCCATATCTGGGGAGTTTTGCTCACCTGCAGACGGTGAGATCTCGCAGTTAGGCCACATTACCGCAGGCACACTGCTACAGGCCAAGGGCGTGACCTATTCCCTGGCAAAGTTACTAGGTGCGCCGGAGGTATCAGCGTATGAGAACGGCAGTTTTATCACCGTTTACCTTTCCCCAAAGGACTATCACCGGGTGCACAGTCCAGTTTCAGGACGTTTAACCACCGCCCGCTATATCCCAGGCAAGCTCTTCTCAGTGAATCAGCAAACCACCGAGGCGATCACCGATCTGTTTGCGATCAATGAACGTCTGGTGATGGATTTCACCACAGAGCATGGTGCTGTTAGCGTTGTCATGGTGGGTGCGATGATTGTTGCAGGCATCCAACCGGTTTGGCGAGACACTGTTTACCGCGCTGGAGAGTTTGCAACGGAAGCGCCAGATATGGAAATCACTGCTGGCGATGAACTTGGCCGCTTTCTTATGGGCTCAACGGCAATTGTGGTGAGCGAGAAGCCTCTTAGTTTTTACCACAAAGCTGGTGACACCTTACGTATGGGTGAAAGCCTGTTAACTCAGTAGCTCACCTTATCGATGTCGTTAGCACCTATTAGAAGCATCAGCAGGCGATCAACCCCCAGTGCCACACCAACACACTCGGGCATACTATCAATGGCTTCTAGCAATGCCTCGTCAACCGCAACGGGCGTATAGCCGTGGGCCAATCGGACTTGATTATCAACTTCTATACGCTGCCGTAATTCTGCTGCATCGGTAAGTTCCTCATAGGCGTTTGCTAGCTCAATACCTTGCCAATAAAGCTCACTTCGCAGAGCCACAAGCTGCTGGTTGCGAACCGCCACCTTCGCTAGCGCTGCCTGACTGGCAGGAAATTCGCGAACAAATATCGCAGATGACAACTTTGGCTCTACACCCTGGCTAAACAGACTATCTAATAAATCGTTGCGAGACACGGTAGCGCCATCCCGCAGATGCTTACTCAATTCTGGCAAGTGTTTCTCAAGTAAGGCTGCCAACTCTGTATCGCTTGAGCCATGAGGATCGCAAGCAAAGGCCTGGTCAAAAAGCGCTGCAAAAGTTGTTACTTGTGGCTTTGCAAATGGCACCGCAAACCCTTCGGCCAACGTGGCGATCAAGTCGCTCACTTCGGCCTCTAGCTGGGCAAGACTTAAGCCCGGGCGATACCATTCCAGCATTGTGAACTCGGGGCGATGGCGGCGACCAGCCTCACCGCGCCGGAATACCGGACCCAGGCTATAAATTGGCGATGGGTCTTTCGCCAACAGCTTTTTCATGGCGAATTCCGGTGAGGTTTGTAAATACTGAATCGCCCCTTCACCCATATCCACGGCAAAACTCTGGATGTGCGGATCAGAAACCGTATGGTCTGCAAGTACCGGCGGTATCACCTCGAGCACATCGCGCTCGAGGAAAAATTGTCGTATCAGGCGATAGAGTTTCGCCCGGGTGTGGACAATGGCACTCAGCTTTTTGCCCGGTTTTGATATTCACCGGTTCGAGTATCTACTCGAATCACTTCACCCTGATTGATAAACAGAGGCACTTTGACCACTGCACCGGTGCTCAACGTTGCTGGTTTTGAACCACCCTGGGCGGTATCACCTTTTAGACCAGGATCAGTTTCGGTGACCTCTAACTCAATAAAGTTTGGCGCGGCAACGTTAATGGGATTATCGTTCCAGAGCACCACGGTGTATTTCTCGGTCTCCTTCAACCATTGCTTACACTCTGCTACTGCGGCTTCATCCGCTGCCAATTGCTCGAAGCTGCCATCGGTTTTCATGAAATGCCAGTAGTCGCCGTCGGTGTAGACGTATTCCATTTCATAATCCATGACGTCCGCGCCCTCGAGACTTTCACCGGATTTGAAGGTACGCTCCCAGACTCGACCGCTGATCAGGTTTCGCAGTTTGACGCGATTAAATGCCTGACCTTTACCGGGTTTAACAAATTCGTTCTCAAGAATTGAGCAAGGGTCTCCTTCCAGCATTACTTTAAGACCCGATTTAAATTCATTGGTAGAATAGCTCGCCATTCAACTTCTCTAGTAATTTCTGCAGCGCGTATGATACCCATAACTGACCTAAGTTGGCAGAGCTTGAGCTGGCAAGAACAGCTTAAGCACTCCATTCGCAGCGCTGAGGAGTTACAGAAGATCCTGCAACTGCCTGAACCAGCCATAGAAACAGACTTTCCGGTGAATGTGCCATTAGCGTATCTAAACCGCATCGAAGCTGGCAACGCCAAAGATCCGTTACTCATACAGGTGTTAACCAGCAAGGCTGAATTTGCCAATGACGGCGTGACCTCGCCTCTAGAAGAAGAGGCCTTCTCCGCCGGGTTTGGACTTATTCAAAAATATCATGGGCGCGTGCTCGTGGTTACCACTGGCGCTTGCGCTATCAATTGCCGCTACTGCTTTCGGCGCCACTTCCCTTATGAACAATATCAGCCAAGCAGCGACGACTGGGGCCAACTGGTAGCGAAAATCCGCTCCAACCCTGAGGTGACAGAGGTCATTCTAAGTGGCGGCGACCCATTGATGCTGAGCGATCGACGCCTGGCCTGGATTGTTACGCAGCTCGAACAGATTCCGCACCTGCAAACCATCCGTTTGCACACCCGGCTACCTATTGTTTTGCCAAAGCGAATCACAGAAGCGCTCTTAGCCACGTTCACCAATAGTCGCTGCCATACCGTACTCGTGACGCACGCCAATCACGGCAATGAATTCGACGTGGAGGTGAGACAAGCCCTCAACAAGCTCAAGCACGCAGGTGTCACCTTGTTAAACCAGAGCGTGCTGCTACGTGGGGTAAATGACACAAGTGAAGCTCTTGTGGATCTATCAAAACAGCTCCATAGTGCCGGGGTTCTACCCTACTATTTACACTTGATGGACCCGGTTCAAGGTGCCCAACACTTCGATGTCAGTGAATCCAAAGGCGAGCAGTTAATTGAGATGATGCGCCAACAATTACCTGGTTATCTGGTACCTAGACTGGCCCGTGAAACCCCTTTTCAGCCAGCCAAGACGGTCGTCGCCTAAACAGTTATCTAAGCAGCAATTTGCTATAGTATTGGGCGAACGGAGCAATAAAGCCAAGATGAGCGCAAACCAGCCAGTAAGACTTCTAATTCTCGAAGAATCGCAGAACCGCGCCGAGGAACTCATCGTTTTGTTGCGTAACGCCGGACGTGCGACCCGTGCCCAGCAAATTGAGTCTGAAGCTAACCTGGCAGAATTGCTCAAAAGTCAGACATGGGACTTATTACTTGGCAGTAGCGAGGCCAATGGCGTCAAAATGATTGATGCTTTCAATTCCATTCGCGCCCTTGAAAAAGACATCCCTGTGGTCATGATCGCCTCGGATCGCAATCCCGAGAGCATCACCGAAGGCTTGCGCTGGGGCGCTAAAGACGTGGCCCTTCAAGATGATGACGAACGCTTGATGCTCATCATCGAGCGAGAACTGGAAAACTTAGAGCATCGCCGCCAACGCCGCAAGGCTGAGGTTGAAGTGAGAGATATCGATCGTCGCAATCAGCTGCTGCTAGCCAGTTCCACTGCGGCGATTGCGTATGTCCATGAAGGCATGCACATCTACACTAATGAAACCTATGCGGATCTGTTTGGCTATGAGGATCCAGACGACTTCGCCGGCATACCCATCATTGACCTCGTGGCGCCAGAAGATCAAACCCACTTCAAGGCATTTTTAAAGTCCTATAACGATAACGATACAGTAACGGGTGAATTCTCTTGTGTTGATCAGGAGGGCTCGGTCATTCCAAGCACAATGTCACTGTCACCAGCCACCTATGACGGCGAGTCTTGCACCCAGGTGATCATCCGCACCATGGCGACAGATTCTACTTCCGAGATGGAAGATCGCATCAAAGAGATATCCAGCCAGGATCTGCTGACAGGCTTATACAACCGTAGCTATTTTATGGAGCAACTTGAGTCTGCAGTGGATGAAGCTACTGGCGGCGAGAAAGCACGAATTTTGATGTACATCAGCGTGGATAGCTTCAACAAGATTCGCTCCGATGTGGGTATCTCAAGGGCAGATTTGATCCTTGGTGATCTTGCTTCCCTGATTCGCAGCGAAGTTGACGAGCAACACCTGCTCGCCAGATTTGGCGATGATGTATTAACCCTTTTGTTCGAAGACAGTGACAAAGAAGCAGCTGCCGAGTTAGCAGAGTCTATTCGCGCTACTGTGGAAGGCCATGTCTCTGACATTTCCGGTAAGTCATACCAGCAAACCATTAGCATTGGTCTAAGCCTGATTTCTGAAAACGCGCCGTCGGCTGAAGAAATTGTTTCCAGGGCTCATCGCGCGCTCACGGAGTTGGAGGCTGGCAACGGCATCAATTTCTATGAGGCGGAGAAGATTCAGGTTGGCGAAGATGGCAAGTCGCTCACCAGCGAGAACATTAAACAGATGGTACGCACTGCCATTGAAAACAATTCCTTCAAGCTAATGTTCCAACCGATTATTAGCCTGCACGGTGATGACGACGAGCAATTTGAAGTGCTACTGCGCCTGCTAGATGAGGAAGGCAACGAGATTATGCCTGGCCAGTTCCTGGGCCCCGCGGATGAAGCAGGCTTGCTGGAAAAACTAGATCGCTGGGTAATCCTGCAATCTATCAAACTACTGTCGCAACACCGCGCAACCGGCAGCAAAGCGCGCCTGTTTATAAACTTGACGCACAAGTCGATCTCGGACGAGACCTTCTTGCCGTGGATGAGCGTTGCCCTCAAAGCAGCTCGTCTCACCAGTGACGCCATTATTTTCCAAATTCATGAGAGCGACGCCACTTCTTACATTAAGCAAGCCACCAAATTCGCTCAGGGCGCCGCTGAGTTACACTGCAAAACCTCCATCAATCATTTTGGCTGCTCTTTAAACCCCTTCAATTTGCTCAAGCACCTGACGCCGGACTACGTCAAACTGGACGGCTCGTTCGCTCAAGAAATTGAGAATAGTGAAGAGAAAAAAGAAGAGTTGCTGGACATGGTGAAGTCGCTACAAAGTAACGGTGTGCTCACGGCCATCTCTGGAGTTGAGAGCCCCACGGCGCTGCAAACCTTGTGGATGGCAGGCATGAACTTCATTCAGGGCTTTTATATTTCTCCGCCGTTGGAGAATATGGACTACGACTTCGCTAGCGAAGATTTATAAGTCGTACTACGAGGCAATACCATCCCGGTCACGGAAGCCCATTAGGTACAAAATGCTGTCCAGGCCAAGGTTCGATATAGACTGTTCGGCGCTTTGTTTGACGATGGGTTTGGCGTGAAAGGCAATACCCAATCCTGCAGTGGCTAACATCTCAAGGTCATTGGCACCATCACCTACTGCAATGACTTGCTCATTGGATATGCCTTCTTTTACAGCCAACTCTTGCAGCAAGCTGGCCTTGCGCTCCGCATCTACAATGGGCTCCTTCACTTCACCTGTGAGCACGCCATCGACAATCTCGAGTTCATTGGCAAATACATAATCAACACCAAGGCGTGCTTGCAGATCCCTGGCAAAATAGCCAAAACCGCCAGAGAGGATGGCAGTTTTGTAACCGAGCTTGTTCAAGGTACGAAACAAAGATTCAACGCCTTCCGTGAGCGGTAGCGCTTTAGAAATCTCCGGTAACTTGGATTCTGGCAGGCCTTTTAGGCAGCTGACCCGCTCAGCAAGGCTTTGCCGAAAGTCGATTTCTCCCGCCATGGCTCTTGCCGTAATCGCCTCAACCTTTGCTCCTGCACCGGCAGCCCTGGCAAGTTCATCAATTACCTCAGCCTTGATTAACGTGGAATCCATATCAAACGCCACCAGGCGCCGATTGCGGCGATAAATCGAGTCCGCCTGGACCGCAATATCGATATCTAAATCGCTGCATAAAGTCATCAACTCGGAACGAAATTGATGGCGATCTGAAGGCTCACCTTTCAAAGAAAATTCAACACAGGCTTTATCCGTGTCGCTACTGGTTTGCAGGGAAACCCGCCCGGATAAACGCACAATGGTATCGATATTTAAACCGTTGTTCGCCACCACCTCGCTGACAAGAGCAATATGGTTGGCCTTAATTCTTCTTGCCAGCAACGTCAGGATGAACCTCGAACGCCCTTGTAGACCCACCCACTCATCGTAGCTGGCATCTGACACCGGATTGAACTTGATGTTTACACCAAGTTCATGAGCACGAAACAGCACTTCTTTGAGTATGGAGTTCGAGTTATCAGGCAGGTTGATCAATATCCCAAGGGCCAGGTGGTTGTGGATCACCGCTTGACCAATATCCAGAATATCGATGTCAAAATCTCCCAACAGGCCCGTAATGGCTGCGGTCAGGCCCGGTTTATCCTCTCCGGAGATATTGAGCAGTATGAGTTCGTTCACGTCTCAGCTAGCCTTAAGTTTGGCAGCAATTATCCTTGAATCTAAACTTAAAAAAAATGATCAAAGCGCTGATATAATCCGCAAAGACACTCTAGCAGCGACTCCACATGCCAGCTTCACCGAAATTTCGATTAACGGTTCTGTGTCTGATTCCAGTACTGCTTAGCGGCGCAATAAGCGCCACCTTGCTATTTCAGCAAAGCCAACAGCATATCAGCAGCCAAAATAGCCATTTCGCCAGGGTGTTTACAAGCTACCTGGCCATGACCGCAACACAGTTTTTAATCAATGACGATCTGCTTGGTATCAATGTTGTACTGAACCAGATGCATAAGGATGACATGTTCGATTTCGCCTCGGTATACGACGGCAATGACAAACTGGTGGCGCAAGTAGGTGAGCGCCACAATGATGCGCTGGTCATGAGCCAGGAGGTTACCTTTCAGGATAGTACCGCCGGCTATGTCCAGGCTGGCTACAACTTAAAGCGTGGTGCCGCATATGGCAGCGAACTGGTTAGCACGATTGTTTTAGTGCACTTGCTGATTGCTATTATCATTTTGGCGCTCATCTGGTTGGCAGCAGACCTGGTCGCCATCTGGGTCTACGGTGCCCGGGAAACAGCACCTGTCGCTGCAGACGGTGACACTGATGAGCCATCCGAGGAAGTTTTACCGGAGTTAAATGAGGGGGCTCTGCTCGTCTTAAAACTGACACCGAGCCGCTTAATGCCAACCCACCGGGACCTCATTTTTACTGCAGCCGCGGTGTATGGTGGTCGCAGCTTTGAGGTTGACGCAATGGCCAGCGAATATGACGACGTGGTAATTCAATTTCGTCAGCAGACGGCGGCCTTTTCTGCGGTATGTGCTGGTTTGTTGATTCGCACCCTGGTGACTCAAATGGGCAAACCGCTACAGTTTAAGCTCGGCTTACACTGGTCTGATGATCTTAGCGCGGCGGATGAGCAGGAACTGAAGCATACAACTTATCTTGCCTCTATTAGCGAACAGGCGGTCCTCGCTAGTAAACGCTTTGCCCACATATTGAGCGAACTCGATGACATCCAGTTCGAAGCTTATCGAAGCTCTATGGCACCAGACGGCGAGGTTTTTGAGATATTAGGGGCAAATAACCAGAAGCTACTCGACCGTCAGGCCGAGCAGCTTCTGTCGAGTCGCTAGTCGCCTTTTTCTAAGCTGACGGAATCAACCTTCTGGAAGCCGCGTGGGAGCTTCAAGCCCCGTCTCGCTCTCTCACCCCGGTAGTGTTCTAAGTCATCAATCTTCAAGCTGAGCTTACGCTTGCCGGAGTGAACCACCAGCGTATCAACTTCTGAGAACACCAGCAGATGCGACATGAATTCCAGGCGTTCTTTTAACCGCGCGGCGGGAATGTTCATAATCTTCACACCCTTGCCACGGGCCATTTGTGGCAGCTCAGAAATTGGAAAAATCAGCAACCTGCCTTCATTACTAAAGGCCGCGATGTACTCATTTTTAACATCAGTAACAAGCGCAGGTTGCAAGGTAAGACCGCCATTGGGCACGCTAACCTGGGCTTTACCTGCTTTGTTTTTCGTGACCATGTCACCCAGCGTGGTCACGTAGCCATAACCGGCATCACTAGCGAGCAGGTACTGTTGTTCTTTTTCACCGGTAGCAAGGCCAGTGAAGTACGCGCCGCTCGGTGGGTTGGTGCGTCCAGTGAGCGGCTCACCCTGACCCCGGGCTGAAGGCAGAGTATGACAAGGAATTGAGTAGGCCCGGCCGGTAGAGTCAAGGAACACCGCGTCCTGGTTTGACTTCGCCGGTCTCGCCACAAGAAAACTGTCCCCGGATCGGTAGTTCAATTCTGAGGCGTCAATGTCATGGCCTTTTGCCGCCCTGATCCAGCCTTTTTCTGACAACACCACAGTGACGGGTTCAGACGAGATCAGATCTTTTTCTTTGAATGCCTGGGCCTCTTCACGCTCCACCACCATGGAAACACGTTCGTCACCGTAGGTTTCTGCGTCAGCCTGGATTTCTTTTTTGATCAGCGTCTTCAAGCGCGCTTTGGAGTTAATGGTTTTCTCCAGGTCAGCCCGCTCGGCGCTAAGTTCATCCTGCTCACCGCGGATCTTGATTTCTTCCAGCTTGGCCAATTGCCGCAAGCGCAAATCAAGAATGGCATCAGCCTGAATCGCGGTAATCTTATACTTCTTGATCAGGACATCTTTTGGTTTGTCCTCGGTGCGTATAATTTTAATCACCTCATCAATGTTGAGGTACGCAATCAATAAACCATCAAGAATGTGCAAGCGTTCAAGAATCTTGTCGAGTCGATATTGCAGACGCCTTAGCACAGTGTCGCTGCGGAACTTCAGCCACTCGCTGAGCAGTTCCGCCAGATTCTTCACTCGCGGCCGACCGTCAATGCCAATCATGTTGAAGTTGACGCGGTGAGTACGTTCAAGGTCTGTTGAGGCAAACAAGTGGCCCATAAGGCCTTCTACATCGATACGGTTAGAACGAGGCACAATCACAATTCGGGTAGGATTCTCGTGGTCAGATTCATCCCGTAGGTCAACCACCATGGGGAGCTTTTTCGCCTGCATTTGCTGGGCGATCTGCTCAAGAATTTTGGTGCCAGAAACCTGATAGGGCAAAGCGGTAATGACAATGTCGCCTTCTTCCTGATGGTATACCGCCCGGGTACGAACAGCACCGCGGCCAGTTTCATAGAGGGCAGCGATATCCTCTTTGCTGGATATAATCTCTGCACCAGTTGGAAAATCCGGCGCTTTCACATGGGTCAAAAGATCTCTAACTGTGGCCTTCGGCTTATCCAACAAGTGAATACAGGCGCTGGCAACTTCACGGATATTGTGCGGCGGAATGTCAGTTGCCATACCCACAGCAATACCGGAGCCGCCGTTCAATAAGATGTTTGGTAGTCTGGCCGGTAATATCAGTGGCTCTTCCCGGGTGCCATCGAAATTCGCTACCCAATCCGCCGTGCCCTGACCAAGTTCGCTCAGCAGCACCTCAGCATATTTTGTCAGTTTAGATTCGGTATAACGCATGGCCGCAAACGATTTCGGATCGTCCGGCGAACCCCAGTTGCCCTGACCATCCACGAGCGGATAACGGTAAGAGAAGGACTGCGCCATCAATACCATCGCTTCATAGCTAGCGGAATCACCGTGAGGGTGAAATTTACCAATGACGTCCCCCACCGTTCGCGCCGATTTGGCATATTTTGCCTCTGCGGTTAGGCGAAGCTCTGACATCGCATACACGATGCGGCGCTGCACAGGCTTTAGACCATCCCCAATATGCGGCAAGGCCCGGTCATTGATGACATACATCGCGTAATTTAAATACGCGCTTTCAGTGTACTGACTTAACGAAATTGTTTCGAATTCGCCAGGTCCGGTCGTTTCGCTCATTCAAACCTCAGTAATATGGTTAGCTTGTTAAACCAGTTCAGCCTGGTCGCCGTTCTTTTCAAGCCAGCTCTTGCGATCACCGCTGCGCTTTTTCGCCAGCAGCATATCGAGCAGTTCTGAATCTTTTTTGTTGTTCGCAACGGTAAGTTGCACCAGGCGGCGGGTATCCGGCGCCATGGCAGTTTCCCGCAGTTGCATGGGGTTCATCTCACCCAGGCCCTTAAAGCGTTGCACCACAACCTTGCCTTTCTTTTTCTCTGCTTCGATAAGATCGAGAATGCCCTGACGCTCAGACTCATCTAAGGCATAGAACACTTCTTTACCCACATCGATGCGGTATAGCGGCGGCATAGCCACGAACACATGACCGTTTTCTACCAGCGCTGGAAAGTGGCGGACAAACAATGCAATTAATAAGGACGCGATGTGCAAGCCATCGCTATCAGCGTCCGCCAGGATACAAATTTTGCCATAGCGCAGGCCACTTAAATCTGTGCTGCCCGGGTCAATGCCAAGCGCTACGGAAATGTCATGAACTTCTTGAGACGCTAGAATTTCTGATGAATCCACTTCCCAGGTGTTTAGAATCTTACCTCGCAAAGGCATGATGGCTTGTGTTTCGCGGTCCCTTGCTTGCTTGGCCGATCCTCCCGCCGAGTCACCTTCTACGAGGAACAGTTCACCTTGCATGGCATCAGAGCAAGAACAATCCGCGAGCTTGCCAGGCAATGCAGGTCCGGTTGTGACCTTTTTACGCGCGACTTTTTTGCCCGCTCGTAATCTGGCTTGTGCGCTGGATATGGCCAGTTCGGCAATCGCCTCGCCATCCGCGACGTGCTGGTTCAGCCACAGGCTAAAGGCATCCTTGACCACACCACTGATAAAAGTCGCTGCTTGTCGGGAGTTCAAACGCTCTTTAGTTTGACCGGCAAATTGTGGATCAAGCATTTTCGCTGACACCACGTAGCTACATTTATCCCACAGGTCTTCAGCGGTGATCTTGATGCCTCGAGGAATCAAATTGCGAAACTCACAGAATTCCCGCAGCGCTTCCAGTAACCCTGAGCGCAAGCCATTAACGTGAGTACCGCCTTGCGCCGTGGGAATCAAATTGACATAACTTTCCGCGAGGATTTCACCACCTTCAGGTAACCACTGCACAGCCCAGTCAACCGCCTCTTCATTGGCAGCAACCGCACCGATAAATGGCTCAGCAGGCAATACCTCGAAACCTTCCAGAGCTGAGCGTAAGTACTCCTTGACGCCATCCTCGTAGTACCATTCAAACGTGCCTTCAGTATTTTTCGACGCGGTTTCGTCAGTAAAAATCACCTTCAAGCCAGGACACAAAACCGCTTTCGCCCGGAGCAAATGTTTAAGTCTGGACACCGAAAATTTAGGCGAATCGAAGTACTTGGGATCTGGCTTAAAGTGAATCAAGGTGCCGGTGTTGCGCTTACCCACATCATCTTTTACGGCAAGGTTTTTCGCCTTGTTACCATCCTTGAACGCCATGTGATGCAGCTTGCCATCACGTTTGATAAATACTTCGAACTGGCTTGATAAGGCGTTAACCACGGAAACACCAACACCGTGCAAGCCGCCGGAGAACTTATAGTTATCACTATTAAACTTGGCGCCGGAGTGAAGGCGAGTCAGGATCAATTCGACACCAGGCACCTTCTCTTTTTTGTGGATATCCACTGGCATGCCACGTCCATTGTCCCCCACTGACATGGACCCGTCTTTGCGCAGCGTGACGCGAATTTCATTGGCATGGCCTTCCAGGGCCTCGTCCACGCTATTATCAATCACCTCCTGAGCCAGGTGATTGGGTCGCGTGGTGTCTGTATACATGCCCGGACGCTTCCGGACCGGATCTAGCCCCTCTAGGACTTCAATAGAATCCGCTTGATAGCTCTTACCTGCCATAGATTAAATCGACAATTATGAAATGAGAAAAGGAAAATACGTCGAAAATCGACCACTGGAATTATAACCAGTATCGGTATTGATTGTATTTAAAAATCGCTTTTAAGCGCGACCAACGTCCACGGTCTCGAGACTGTGGCCGTGTTCGTAACAAAAAGTCAGGAGTTCGCCAAAATAGCGATTAATCTGCGACTTTTCATCGGGTTGAAACATCTTTTGATTCGGCGTGTGATAACGAAACTTAAAATTTCGATGCCGCTCAAAGCTCACCACTTCAGCAGACTTAATGTCGTGATACACCCGCACTTCCAGGGTTGGCCAACGAATCCAGGGCTTATCTTCTTCGCTCGCGACCCGCACCAACATCATGGTGGTATAGGGGCAGCGCTCGACAATACTGATCGTTACTGTGGCGCCATCTTCGGTCAAACTTGATATTTGATTACCCGACTGGCCATTGGCATCAACGCCAAATTCCAACTGATCTTGGTCTGCCATATGGGGAAACAAACGATGCAGCCGAATATAGTTCGCATCGCACTCTGCCATATCGGCAATGAGATTCGGAACATAGCGGCGGCGTTTATTCATAGCTTTGTGACAGAGGTTGGCGACAGGGGTTATTGACTGAAATTTTAAAAAAGCTGTTTTCAGTATAGAGGTGTATTGGTGACAACAACAAGTGCGGAAAAACAGGAAAAAACGGGCTTTTCGACAATTTTCAATAACGCAATATTCGTTCCAAGAAGTGTTTCGAGCGTATCAGATCAACAATGATTTTTTTAACCATTAATGCTCTAACGCCGGCAGAGTCTGATCCAAGACCCGCTGCAGGGCTCCGCGATTTTCCGCCATAACTTGAAGCGCTGCTGCAGACATTGCGCTGGCTAGCTCCGGCTCTTTGGCCAGCCTGCGCCAGAAGTGAGCTAGTTGGTTGCTATTTGCCACTGCTTCGAGTGCACCCGCCTCAGCGAACAATCCCGCAATGTCAGCAATGTTGCGACGATGTGGCCCCATGCACATGGGTTTGCCCAACATGCCTGGCTCCATCGGATTGTGCCCACCCACATCCACCAGGCTACCACCCACAAGTGCTGAGTTAGAGACGCCGTAGAAGTAAATGAGTTCACCCATGGTATCGATAAGATAAACTCGAGTATCGTCGTTTAACGCTTCCCCCTTGCTATGTTGTTGGTATACGAGATGGCGATAGACAAGTTTTGCTTCCACCGCCTGCAACCTATGAATATGCCTGGGCGCCAGGACTAAAACTGTCTTACTGCTGGAGGAATCGCTCTCAGATAACAGTTGCTCGAATGCATCAAGCGCAACGTCTTCTTCTCCCTCATGGGTACTGGCCGCGAGTAACACCTGTTTACCGCTAAATCGCTGCCGCAGGTTCGCCACTCTACTATCAAAATCTGCAGGTGGCTGGGCGTCGAATTTGACACTGCCCACGGTTTTCACATGAGGACTACCAAGGCCTCGGAATCGTTGCGCCTGGGGCTCGCTCTGGGCAAATACCATGGTGATAGCGGAAAACATCTCGGTCGCAAGCTTACCTAACTTGCCGTAGCCGGCGGCGGACTTCTCGGACAAACGGCCGTTAACCAGGTAGACAGGCAGACCAAACTGAGCAGCCAATGCAATCGTATTTGGCCAGAGTTCGGTATCAATGATAAACAAGGCCTTGGGTCTGACCCGGCGTAAGAACAACTTCACTGCGAAGGGAACGTCGTAAGGTGCATAAAATAGAGTAAGTTGACCGCTCGCCAACAAGTCCGCAAACAATGCCTCAGCGCGTTCCCGCCCAGCAGGTGTCATATTGGTCAAGCTAATAGTGTGACCCGCAGCCACCAGCGCTCGCACCAGGCCACTTGCGGCTATGGTTTCTCCCGCAGAAACCGCGTGAATCCATACAGAACCCGCCTTTTGTTGCGGCACCATGCCCAGGCGCTCGCCGGCATTCTCAGCATAACGAGGCTCTTTGCGCGCTCGCCACCACACTCTGATAAACACCAAAGGTAGCGCCAGAACGAAGATAAGGCTGTATAGCCACCTCAACATCCAAGATCCCCTGCGTAAATCGCTAAACTGATATACTCACCTTTTTGCTTAAGCCATTTCGAGCCACGTGCCATGCCCAACTATACTACCGAAATCGCTATTGTTGGCGGCGGCATCTGCGGCTTGTGGCTACTTAACCTACTTAGAGACCGAGGCTACGACGCCAACCTTTTCGAAGCCAGCCAATTAGGCGTCGGCCAAACTCTGGCCTCCCAGGGCATGATCCATGGTGGTATCAAATATACCCTTGGCGGCTTTACAACACCCGCTTCAGAAACCATCGCCAATATGCCCTCAGTGTGGCGTGATTGCATCAACGGTACCGGGCCGATCAATCTAGAGGGATTAACGGTCCGCTCAGATGACTACTTTTTATTTTCCGACGGCGCCTTAAGCAGCAAGGTCACGGCCTTTTTTGCCAGCAAAAGTTTACGGGGTCGGGTCACTCCTGTTGCCAAACAAGACTATCCGGAAGCATTCGCCAATCCGCGCTTTAAAGGCAATTTGTACAAGCTGCAAGACCTTGTCATTGATACCAGCGCGCTTTTAAAAGCATTGCATGGTCGCTATGCCAATCACATCTTTCATGCCAGGGTCGCTCTGGGCCCACGAGGTAAGCAAGATCAAAATCCTGTATTAGAGTTGCAGGACGGAACCACAGTCACGGCGAATCAAGTGGTGCTTTGTGCCGGCGAGGGCAACCGCGACTTGATTACCTCAATGCCAGATCAGCCAATACGCATGCAAACCAGGCCACTTAAGCAGGTCCTGGTGAAGGGTGCTTTACCGGAGGTCTACGCCCACGCGGTTAGTCTCAAAGATGCTGCCAAACCCAGACTCACCATCACCACCCATCCTATGCCAGACGGCGATAACGTCTGGTATCTCGGCGGCAACTTAGCAGAGCAAGGTGTCTCACAAACTGATGAAGCACTTATTGAGAATGCCAAACTCGAACTGAAGCAACTTCTGCCCTGGATTAACACCGAGCAGTTGAGCTACCGCACTCTGCCTATTAATCGTGCGGAACCCAGCCAGGACAGCGGCAATCGACCAGACTTCCCTTATGTTAAGGCAATCGGCCCCGTGATTACCTGCTGGCCCACTAAACTGACGTTGACCCCCATGCTTGGGGACGAAGTGCTTGGTCTTCTACCGCCGCCCGACAATAGACAAAACAGTTCCATACAATTGCCGCTGGCAGAACTGGCTCCCTACCCATGGGAGACTGCATTTGCGTGAGCTCAAAAAAAATCAAATAGCGAACACTGGGATTGAGATTTCCGAACTCGGTCTGGGTACCGTTAAGTTTGGTCGCAATACCGGTGTGAAGTATCCAGCCGCTTTCACCATTCCAGATCACCAGGTCTTGCGCGCGCTACTTGATAAAGCTAAAGCGCTGGGCATCAACTATCTGGACACAGCGCCCGCCTATGGCAGCAGTGAGGCAACTCTGGGTGAACTCTTGCAAAACGACAACCGCGACTGGGTCATTTCAAGCAAGGTGGGCGAGTACTATACGGGTGATAAATCAGAGTTCGATTTTAGGGCAGAAACGACCACCCGCAGCGTGGAAGCGAGTCTGAAAAAACTACGCCGGGAAACGTTAGATATTGTTTACGTTCACTCCGACGGCAATGACCAGGAGGTCATAGAACATACTGCTGTGTTAGAAACCCTTAGCCAGCTGAAACAGCGCGGGCTGATTCGCGCTATCGGATTCTCTGGCAAAGTTGCCAACCAGACCGCCCTGGCCATCCCTTATTGCGATGTCTTTATGATCGCCTTAAACGAAACGGATCAAAGCCAGGTCTCACTCATTCAACAATGCCGGGCTAACAATAAAGGAGTAGTGATTAAGAAGGCACTAACAAGTGGCCACAGTACCAATCCGGCACTGGCTTTACGATATGTTAATCAGTTTGCTGGTGTCACCAGCACCATTGTCGGCACAATTAGTGCGGCCCATCTTGAGGACAATGTTCAGGCAATCACAAACGTTTAATTTTCTCTGCCAACGCCGTGGTAGACAAACCGTCCACAAGTTTCAATACCGCAACCTCACCGCCATAGGCCGTGACGATATCTGCGCCAACAACCTCTGCAACCGTATAATCGCCGCCTTTGACGAGCACATCGGGTCTGGTTTCTGATAATAAATTCTCTGGAGTATCCTCCTCGAATGCCACGACCCAATCTACCGCGGCAAGGCCAGCTAGCATCGTTAAGCGTCGCTCAAGATGATTGATCGGCCGGCCTTCGCCTTTTAATCGTTTTACGCCGTCGTCATCGTTAATGGCAACAATCAGTTTGTCACCCTTCTGTTTCGCTTCTGCCAAATACTCCACATGTCCAGCATGCAAAATGTCAAAACAGCCATTGGTAAACACCACTTTTTCACCACTAGCTTGCGCCTCGGTCACTGCTGCACGCAATTGTTCGCGGGTCATAATGCCTTTGTTCGCCGAGTGCTTTGCCACTTCCATACGAACCTCTGGCCCAGTAACGCTAGCGGTGCCATGTTTCGCTACGACGATCCCGGCAGCTATATTGCACAGCTCTACGGCATCACGCATAGAATGGCCTGCGCTGATCGCAGCACACAAGGTAGCGATGACCGTATCGCCGGCACCGGACACGTCGAACACTTCACGACTCGCAGCAGGCAAATGCAAGGCGGGCTGGTCACGCTGGACCAGGGTCATGCCCTCACCACCGCGGGTAATCAACATGGCGGCAAAACCTAAATTAGACATCATGGTTTTGGCCTTTTGTACCATTTCCTCATCGCTGTGCCAGGTACCCACCGCTACTTCAAATTCTTTACGGTTCGGTTTTACCAATGTGGCGCCGGCATAGCTGGCATAGTCTTTAAACTTCGGATCCACCAGAACGGGTTTGTTTAACTTCTGTGCCAGGACAATGGCCGCGGCAGGTTCATTTAGCACGCCTTTATCGTAATCGGACAGCAATAAAGCATCTTGCTCTGGTAAGCACCGCTCGAGCGCTGCCATAAAGTGTTCGCTGGGTAACGGCGCTGTGGACTCAAAGTCTGCTCGAACCAGTTGTTGATGCTGGCTCACAACTCTGACTTTGGTGCTCGTGGGCCGACCCGAGATAGTCACAAGATCCGAGACAATATTGGCGCTTTGTAGTTTTTGTTGCAGGGCCCGAGCCGCCTCATCGTCACCCACGGCTGCCACTAAACTCGCCGATCCACCAAGGGCAGCAATATTCAGGGCAACGTTGGCAGCGCCGCCAAGCCGGTCTTCAACCTCTGAAACGTCCACCACAGGAATCGGCGCTTCCGGTGAAATCCTTGACGTCACGCCGTGCCAGTAACGGTCTAGCATGGCATCACCAAAAACTAGCACCTTCGCTTGATCAAACCTGGGTAAATTCATATTTGTGCTCAATTTTCTCAAAGTCATCATACCACCCCTCGTTGAACGATATTAGCTGCTACCGGTACACTGCGGCTTTTCCTCGACTCCCCCTCGCTATGGCGCGCAGCAACCCATCGAACTTCTGGCATCCCAGATATTGGCCGAATTGGTTAGGCCTGGGCTTGCTGCGCCTGGTTCGTCTGTTGCCATTCCAATGGCAGCTCAAGTTGGGCAAAGTCATTGGCTACCTGGCTTATTATCTGGCCAAGAGCCGACGCCACATTGCTGAGACCAACGTACGCCTTTGCTTTCCGGAAAAGTCAGCGTCAGAGCAACAAGCGCTGGTCAAAGACATTTTCCTAAACAGCGGTATGGGCATTATTGAGACAGGTTACGCGTGGTCTGCCAGCATTGCGCCAATTGCCTCTCGATTCCAGTTCGTTGGCCTCGATAACCTGAAACAGGCACAAGAGCAAAATCGCGGCGTAATGCTACTCGGTATGCACTTTTCCACATTAGATTTGTGTGGTGCTGCTTTGGCGAGGGAAGTGCCCTTCCACGTGATGTATCGCAAAAATAAAAACCCGCTGTTAGAGCAAGTCATGAGTGATGGTCGAAGGCGTCACTATCCCGCGGCCATCGAGCGCGCGAACATACGTGCAGTAATTCGAGCACTAAAAGACAAGCAAGTGGTCTGGTACGGTCCAGATCAAGACTACGGCCGCAAGCAATCAGTATTTGCACCATTTTTCGGCCTGCAGGCCGCGAGCATTACCGCCACCGCCAGAATCGCAAAACTAACGGGCGCCGTCGTGGTGCCGTTCTTTCACTATCGCACGGACACGGATCAATATGTCATTCATCTTGGCGAGCCGCTGCAAGCATTTCCCAGCGGCGACGATGTCGCGGACGCAACGCGCGTTAACCAGATTGTTGAGCAAGCCATACTCAAAGCACCTGGTCAGTATTGGTGGGTACATCGGAGATTCAAGACACGCCCGGAAGGTGAGTCTCGACCTTACTAGTGCACGGCGATTACCCGTTGCAGCTTAAGTTGGAACTTCTCTGCAGCAAATTGCTCAATTGCCCGTTGGTAGTTCTGCGCTACTACTGTCGCCCGGGCATCAGCATCTAACTCATACCACTGCCGCAGCTTATTCGCGAGAGACACCTCATCGGCCTCGGCAAATTGCCAATTAGCATCACCGTGGACTTCAGCAGGCCCCGGTGCCGTGCTCGAAAGCACAGGCACTTTGGCAATCATCGCTTCTAACAACACCAGCCCAAAGGCTTCCGCTTTACCTGATGGCAGGACGAGCAAATCCATTGCCTTCACCAACAAACCTGCTTCAGGTACATGGCCGTGAAATTTCACACGATGATCTATACCTAACTTTGCAACTTGCGACCGCAACTCCGCTTCCATGGGGCCGCTACCGAGCAGGTGCAGCTTTGCTTTTGCGTGACTGGCTGCGAACCGCGCAAAGCCTGCAATCAGTACTGGTAATGACTTCTTTTTCACCAGCCTACCAATAAAGCCGACGACAAATTCATCCTCGGCCACGCCGAGTTCTACCCTGGCATCCTGCCGTGACCGAATATTATTTTGATGATCTAGACGTAAGGCGTTTGGCAGGTGAAACAAACGATCTTCACTCAATAGCGACGGACAACGTTCTGCAATATCATTAACAACGGAAGCTGATACGCCCGCCACCAGAAACTTCCTGCGCCAGAAGGTTACAAAAAGTTTCCTGGTGATACGCTGAAAGACCCGATGTTCATGGGCGACGCCCAACATTACCTTGAAGTCGCGAAAGTAACTCATGATGCCGGCAAGATAGATGGCCTTATAGCGATGAGCGATGACCACTTCATATTCCACATCAGCTAAAAGCTTCGCTAAGCGAAAAATTTGTGAAAACTTGATACCTCGCAAATTTTCACCCGGTTGTTCAAGGAACAGCACCTTCTCGCCACCGACCCCACGAACCACATCTGTATCGGGACGTCCCTGAATGAAAATTGTCGTCACTGCCATGTCAGGCACGGCCTCGACGTATTGACGACAAACGGATACAAAAGGGCCATGGTAATCATGGCATAACTGGAGGACCTGTCTGGTCAAGTCTGCGACGCTGTTATCCCCGCGGGAATTTCAGCAATCCCTCAAATCGACTCGCCAGCTCTGGATTGTCTTCCCAGTTCTTCATGAAGCGATCCAGATCTTTATTGAACGCCTTCTCAAATTGCTCCGGATCTTTTAGTTGGCGCATGGCGTCTAAATCTATAATCACAGGGCCATCTTGCGCCATAAGAAAATTGGTTGCCTTTAAATCACCATGACTAATCTGGCTAGTAGATAGATACTGCAATAGATTGGCCAGAGCCTCAGGCTCACCGTTGGGATTTTTTGCGCCGCGTAGGTAGTTCAGGGCATCCGGACCCTCAATGTACTCGGTGATGAAATAAGCTTTGCCACGCAACGGGCCAAGACGCGACTCCATCATTGCCAGGGGCTTTAGTGAGGGAATGCCGAGGAATTCCATGTGGTAGGAGTTTTCCCATGAATTCCACGCGCGACTCTTGCGGAAGGCACGTGTGATGCCATGGCCCAGGTTTTTAATGTTGTAACGTTTTATCACAAGGTCCCGCTGACCAAGGCGGACCTTCGCCACTGTGGCACTGTTACCAGCTTTTAGTATTTCACCTGACTCAATATACTTATCTGGCGCTGCCAGTAGCTGGCGCATTTCGTCATTGTATTCAGAGCGCTCACAAACCAAATAGCGCGAGAAACTTTTCTCACAATGAAAGCGCGTGCAATCACGGAAAGCCTTTTCTAGATAATATTGCTTGCGAGAATCACGACTACGCAAGATCTGTGCATGTAACTCTATTACCCTGGCGGGATCAGCATGCCAGCCACGAACCGCATCATAGGCAGGCATAACAACCTGCACTAACTCATCAAAGCGCGGGAAGAATTGCGCAAAGAACCAACTCAAATTTTCCAGGCTAGCGGCTTCTGGCAAGGGGGGCGTCGACTTTCGCACCACTTCACCGCCATCAATGGTGTAGATGCGGCCGTCGTTCATCAGGAAGTTCGCGAGGTGGATGTCTTTTTGTACCACGCCTTGATTGTGCAGTTTGGCGATAATGATCATCGCCCGGGTCAACACATCGACCCGCTCGTCATCCTCTTTCGCGGCATCCCAACGATCTTGCAAACTGGTGGCATTCGCTAAATATTGGGTGGCCAGCGCCTCACCATGGCCATCCACAAAGCTGGCTTGCCAATAAAACTCAGGGGAACGAACACCAGCCTGGCTAATACTCTGAAGGCCTCTTCGCTCTTTCCCAGCATGACGTTTTGCTTGTCGACCTAGAAAAATCTTTACGAGGATATCCTGATCGCCGCAACGGGCTAGACCTACTATGCGTTTCCCCGGCAGCAGGCGCAGAATTCGATAAAACTCAATATCGATCGTCTGGTCTTTTTCTACGCACTTTTCACCCTGACTGGTCTCGCCCACGTCCGTGGCAACAGCCTGAATCGCAAACGGCAGGGGAACATCCCGCTGCGCTTGGATGAGGGTGCGCGAATCTAAAACATCCATACCTTCTCTTACTCTTCCCTTACTCTTCCCTTACTCTTCCCTGGCACACTTACCTTGTTACTCTTATCTGGCTTCCTTTACTTAAGTTGCCTTTTCTTAAATTGCCTTCACCTAAGTTAGCTTCATCCAGTTATCTAGAGTGCTGCCTTGTGTTGGGTCCTGTTTACAACTGGCTCATGACCCAGTGTTCTTTTTGTCCAAGAAACCCAATATCCGCTGTATTTCTTTTTTGTCTCGCTCCCTCAAACGATCCACTCCCCGGTAGATCATATAAAATCTAAGCCGATCTGTCTTGGACAGGGCCAGTTTCGCCATTTTGTCGAGAAACGCTAGTTCCCGCACAATCCCACGCCTATTACCTGCAAGATATATCCCACGACCTGCCGGACAATCAATCAGAAAAACCTGATTATCTTTTAAGCTTACCAGAACATTTCGCCATTGCAGGTCGTTATGAATAAATCCCTGCTGGTGCATGTGAGCGACGATTTGCGCGAGTCTTGTTAGCATCGCGAGACGCCATTGGCGGTTCTCTAATTGCTCTGGAGAATCTCGATAAATCTTTCTTAAATCAATGGTTTGCGGCGCTTCTTCGGTGACAATCAACCCCCAGTACTGGCCGGACCAACGATTACCTTCTGCCATGGCAACCGGGCGCGGGATGGGAATTTCATGATTAGCCAACCAACGCAGATTTCGCCATTCTCTTGCTACCCTGGACCTAC
>JBKAGC010000015.1:0-31249 GCA_046290215.1 Pseudomonadales bacterium
GATCAGTTGGTCATACGCCCTTTGCAAAAAGGTTGAATAAATAGCTACCACCGGTTTAGCCCCCTCGCAGGCGAGGCCGGCCGCCAATGCCACGGCGTGTTGCTCGGCAATGGCAACATCGTAGTAACGATCAGGATACTCATCAGCAAAAGCAATGAGGTCTGAACCTTCTTTCATTGCTGGCGTGATGCCAATCAGTTTCTGGTCACTCGCGGCCATGTCGCACAGCCACTGACCGAATACATTGGAGTAGCTCGGTGTGTTGTGTTTGCGATCAACGGTTTTATTCGTTTCTATTTTACTCAAAGAATGTGTGCCCACCGGGGACGCCTCAGCAGGCAAAAAGCCTTTCCCTTTCTGCGTCACGAGGTGTAGAAACTGTGGTCCCTTGAGGTCTTTGATGTTTTGTAGCGTATTAATCAGGAAGGGTAGATCATGACCGTCTATAGGGCCGATGTAGTTAAAGCCCAACTCTTCAAATAAGGTGCCTGGAACTACCATGCCTTTCATGTGTTCTTCTGTGCGGCGGGCTAATTCCCAGGCTTTGGGTATGCGGCTCAATAGCTTTTTACTGCCCTCGCGCATGGAAAGATAAAGCCGCGAGCTAAGAATTCTCGCGAAGTACTTGGCCAGACCGCCAACATTCTGAGAAATCGACATGGCGTTGTCATTCAAAATCACCAGCATGTCCGGCTGGGTATCCGCAGCGTGGTTTAATGCCTCGAATGCAAGCCCTGCGGTCATCGCGCCGTCGCCGATAACCGCGACGGTTCTTTGCGGTTGCTCTCGCTTTGCTGCCGCGATTGCCATCCCCAGAGCGGCGCTGATGGAGGTGCTTGAGTGGCCCACACCAAACGTGTCGTATTCACTTTCAGCACGGGATGGAAACGGTGCAATACCATCAGGCCGTCGTAATTCTTGCATGCGTTCGCGGCGCCCGGTAAGGATCTTATGGGGGTAGGTTTGATGGCCAACGTCCCAGACTAATTTGTCCTTTGGCGTGTCGAATACATAGTGTAAGGCGACAGTGAGTTCAACCACACCCAGCCCGGCACCGAAATGTCCGCCGGTTTGGCCCACGGTATAAATTAAAAAGTGGCGCAGCTCGTCGACCAGCTGTTCTAACTGGGTCTCATCGAGATTACGTAACTCAGCAGGCCATCGCACCTGGTCAAGCAGCGGTGTTTCGGGCCTATCTAAAGGAATTTGGTCAAAAGCTTTCGGCATAGCCGGCCGATTTTACACTAACCGTGTCTTGTACGCTTTGAATTTACGTCAGGCCCGGGGTTTGTGATCAGTATCCGGGCAAGTGGTGATGTAAATCGCTCGCATTGCCTCGGTCACATCCGCGGTATGCCAAACACCTCTAGGATTGAGAATGGTGTCGCCCTCTTGAAATGGCATCGCTACTTCCGCACCCTCTAGCTGCTGATAAAATGTGCCTCGCCCGGCTAGCACAATGACCAGTTCGTCGCCTTTGGGATGGCACTCCCAGGTTGGCCAACTGGCAGGCGAAGTCTCTTCTATGACGATACAACCGGGGTCTTCGCTACTGCAGTGATCTGTCACGTAGCGCTGCCAGGATGATTCATCGAACTTAAACCAGTCCAAGACTTCAAAACTGGCATTGGCCCGGGTAGATATGTGGACGGGACTGCTGGAGAGTTGCAGTGTTCGGCTCATAGGACCACTCGGCTCATAATAGTGGCTTATTTATACTCTGATCAGCCAGTTCTAGAAACCTGATTGATGTACTTTAACTAAGCCGTTCGGCAACGAAGTGGGTCAGATCAATCAACTGCCCAGCACGATTATTCAAAGGTTTAAGTGCCTCAATTGCCTCATCGCGAACCTTGCGCAAGTGCCGTTCCGCGCCTTCTACACCATAGATTGAGGTATAGGTGCTCTTATTTTGTGCCACATCAGATCCTTGCGGTTTGCCTAACTGCTCCGTGGTGCCAATCACATCTAATAGGTCGTCACGTATTTGGAAGGCGAGTCCCAGCAAGTAGCCGAACCGGGTGAGAGCGGCGCGATCGTCTGAATTAGCTCCAGCAATGCAAGCGCCGGCACTGATAGCAGTGGCAATCAGGTCACCGGTCTTATGCTGATGAATCTTTGCCAGCGCATCTGCGTCAATGCGGGTATTTTCGCTAGCCATATCTAGCACTTGACCGGCCACCATGCCGGTTGGCCCGATTGCGTTTGCCAGTAGGGCCAGCAAATCGACACGGGTTTCGGCGTTGAGACTCGTATCTTCAGCGATGAGTTGAAACGCGAGGCTTTGCAGGGCATCCCCCGCCAATATGGCGGTGGCTTCATCAAAAGCGATATGCACTGTCGGCTTGCCGCGGCGTAAGGCGTCATCATCCATGGCCGGTAAATCATCGTGAATCAGGGAATAGGTGTGCACCATTTCAATAGCCGCGGCGGTGTTCAGGGCTTGCCCGGAGTTGCCGCCTAACATTTCGCAAGTCACGAGGGTCAGGACCGGACGTAAGCGCTTACCACCAGCAGTGACCGCGTAGTGCATGGCCGACTTTAAAGGTTCGGGCGTTGTCGCGGGTAGGCAAGTGACCAGGTGTTGTTCGATGCGCTCGATATGGCGGGTCAACCCGTCAAGCATCTGGTTCGCCGGCAAACTCGGTGGTTGTGGTGACGCCGTTTTTTTCCATAAGCTGGTTAACGGTTTGCTCGGCACTGGCCAGGGCTTGTTGGCATTCCCTGGTCAGTTTGATGCCTTCTTCAAACAGTTTCAGGCTTTCATCGAGACTTAGATCACCAGACTCCATTTGCTCAACCAGGGACTCTAGCTTCGCCAGTGAAGCCTCAAAGGGATAGCTCTTTTTTGCCGCCATGGGTGTATTCGCCTGATGATTTTACCGAGAGGGCTGCACGATAACCACGGCAAACATAAACGTCAACGCACCGTGCAGGGATGAGAAAGCCGACTAAACTAAAGAGAGATTGGAGATATAGAGGCGACAAATGGATTTAGCCACGCTCATTGGCCTGATTGGCGCATTCGCCATTGTTATCTATGCCATGGTGCTAGGTGGCGATGTCACGCTGTTTATTAATACCCAGAGTATTCTGATTGTTGTGGTGGGCTCGATTTTTACGGTGCTGATTAAATTCGGCCTAAATCAGTTTATCGGTGCCGTTAAAGTACTGGTAAAGGCGTTTAAATTTAAGCTGGATTCGCCCCAGGAGCTTATTGCCGAGGTGGTGGAACTAGCGGATGTGGCCCGTAAAGGCGGCCTCTTAAGCCTCGAGGGCAAAGAGGTGAGCAACAGCTTCCTTGCCGGCGGGATTCAACTTCTAGTAGACGGCCATGATCCTGACGTGGTTAGAACATTGCTCACCAAGGATTTGAAACAGGGCCAGGATCGCCACGCCTGGGGAGCCAAAATCTTTGAGGCTTTAGGGGATGTTGCACCGGCAATGGGCATGATCGGTACGCTGATTGGTCTGGTGGCGATGCTGGCAAACATGAACGATCCGAAAACCATTGGACCGTCCATGGCGGTAGCGCTGTTAACCACGCTTTATGGTGCCATGTTGGCAACCATGTTTGCCTTGCCCATGGCTGACAAGCTGAGCTTGCGATCACAGGAAGAAGGCTTGATCAAAAACTTGATCATTGATGCGTTGCTCGCTATCCAGAGTGGTCAGAATCCACGGGTGATCGAGGCCATGTTGAAAGCTTACTTGCCTGAATCACAACGAGATGTTGAAGCGGCCGGCGAACCCGCTGAAGCCTAATTGCCATGGAAGAAGCGCAACAAGAGGAATGTAAACAGAAAATTGCCCCGTGGGTAATGACCTTCGCCGATCTGATGTCATTGCTCATGTGCTTTTTCGTGTTGCTGCTGTCTTTCTCCGAGATGGACGCCTTGAAGTTCAAGCGCCTGGCAGGTTCTATGTCCCAGGCCTTTGGCGTGCAGAATGTTTTGAACCTGAACGACATTCCCCGGGGTACCAGCATTATTGCCCAGGAGTTTTCTCCCGGGCGACCTGACCCCACCCCGATCAATGAGATCTTCCAGAAGACGAAAAACCTCACGGAAAACAGTCTTGAAGTTGCTTGTCTTGATACCGGTAATAGCAACGAGGGTGAACGCGGCGACGCCGTTAAGCTGGTGATTATGAACCGCCTCAAAGAGCTTATTGGTGAAACTGAAGAAGATGCGTTAACCATTGCGAGCGCGCTGTCGGAGCAAATCAAAGAGGGTGCCCTGGAGGTGGAAACAGAGGGACGTAAGATCACCATCAGGGTAAAGGAAAAGGGCTCCTTTAAATCAGGCTCCGCGACTTTGAATGAAGAATTTCTGCCAACGCTTGCAGTGATTCGCAACGTGGTTGCCGGCACGCCGGGGCAGATTTCTATCGAGGGTCACAGTGACTCGATCCCTATCAATACCCGGGCTTTTGGTTCTAACTGGGCATTATCCAGTGCTCGCGCAGTATCTGTTGCCCATGGTTTGTTTGAAGGTGGCTACTTGAAGGAGCAACGTTTCTCAGTGAAAGGTTATGCGGAAACGCGGCCATTAGTGGCTAACGATACGGCGGAAAATCGTGCCCAGAACCGCCGGGTGGAGATTGTGATTTCCCAGGGGCTTGATAGCGGTACCGATGAGCAACTAGATGCCATCAAAAAAATCGACCCGAATTTATATAACGAGATTAAGAGCGAGTTTGAGACCCAGTTCCAACTCTCTGAAGATGAAATATTCTAGGATGGTCTGCCATGGATGAAAGACGTCGTTACTTCCGTATTGAAGATTCAATTGGTATTCAATACGAGGTGCTCAACGATCGTGAAGCAGCAGCCCGACAGGCGGCAATAGATCGTGGTGAATTTGGTACCAACAATAGCTTGCAAGAAGCCGAGCGACAGCTGCAATTGTTAATCGACAAGTTACGCGTGCAAAACCCAGAGTTTGCCGATGCCATCGATCTGCTCAATACCAAGTTCAACTTACTGAAAAACGATAATCAGAGTGGCTTGAGTCACGTTAAGGTGGTGCGCGCTAGCATTAGTGCCTGTGGTGTGAGCTTTGAAATGCGCGAGCAAATGCGCCCAGGTGAACAGGTCTATGTGGACATCACCCTACTGCCGACGGATTTGCATGTGCAAACCGTCGCTGAAGTGGTGAGCTGTCGTGAAGTGCCCGATGTGAATCGATGGTTGGTATCCATGGATTTTGTGCGCCTTAGTCATGATGTGGAGGAGTTGCTTATCCAACATGTAGTGAAGCGCCAGGGCCGCTTAATCGCAGAGCAGCGGCAAAATAAGCCATAAGCGAATTGCCAAACGCTTTTACAAACCGCTATGCTCAAATCTTGTTGCATAGATTGATGGGGTCGTAAGGTGTTTAGAATTGTTTTAGCTTGTCTTCTTTTCGTTCAGGCACCGCTGGTGCTAGCTGACGCGGAAGGTGAAATTAACTATCGCAAGGGTGTTTATCGGGTGGTAGGCGGACATATGGCTGCACTGGGTGCCATCCTGCGTAATGGCGTTTATTCCGATGACCTGGCGTATCACGCCAATGGCATGAAAGAAATTGCCAGGATTGCACCTACTGTATTCCCAGAAGGTAGTGGTGAAGGCAAGACTTCAGCCTTACCCGAGATCTGGGAAGAACCTGAAGCGTTTCAAGAGGCTATGGAGCGATTCGTTAGTGCTGCTGACGGTATGGCTGCGGCAGTAGCGGCAGGCGATAAAAAACAAATCGGTGGTGCTATTCGTGAACTCGGTGGCTCTTGCAAGAACTGCCACGACAACTTCAAGGCAGATTAAACCTCGTTCACTAATACCAGGTTGCGAAAGCTGCGACCACACTGCAAACAACAGCCAGGACAATCTGATGGGATTGTTCTGGTTCGTTTGCCACCGCATTACCGGTTTTCTTCCCGGTGATCATTGGCCAGAGAATTCGATGGCCTAGTTTCACCTCATGAAACAACACCGCACCAACGTGAATCACGATCAATCCCAGTAGAACCCACTGATTAATTTCGTGCACTTGAGTGCACAGGCTTGCGACCTCTGCGCTAACTAAATGGTAAAGGGGGCCTTCGACAAAAATTTCGTCTGTGGTAAATAAACCTGTGCCCGTTTGCACAGCGAGGGAGAGTAACAAAGCGACGATGCCAAGCGCTCCCAATGGATTGTGTCCTGCTGTTTCGCTGGGATTTTTTACGTAGGTGGCTATGGTGCCTGGTCCACGGACAAAGTTGCTAAAGCGCACATGGCCCTTGCCGAAAAAGCCGAACAGAAGGCGAAATAGCACCAGACCTATAATGCCGTAGCCCGCCAACATATGATTGTCGATGCTATCAAAGTCACCAAACTTGCCGGTGTAGTACGATACCCCGATGAGCCCCAGTAAGCCCCAATGAAAAATACGAATGGGTAGCCCCCAGATGAGCTTACGCATATTGAGTCACCTTGAGTCGGTAGCCAAGTTCATAATCACCCACGCCGACCAGATACTCCGGCAGTGTATCTGGTCCACAGCTTGCGCCGCCGAGACCGCGCTGCTGCACATCCAAACTAAGGTAGGTCGTGTTCGTGGGTTTAACCTCATAAGTATGAAATGCCGGTGTGAGCAACTCCGCTGGATAATGGCTAGCGCTGGCTTCCATAGAACACTCCGCTAAAACATTGAGCTGACAAGTTTTCGAAGACAATTGCAGCGCTCGGATGTCGGTGTGGTTGCCATGCTCCTGGGGCAAGATATAAGGAACGTATTGCTCCTGTACAGTGCTGTCATACCATCGAATGATCCCTGCGGTTTTGCGATCGCAATAGTTCTCAAAGGGTCCGCGGCCGAAATATCTGAATTGTTTGAAGTTAGCTGGCAACGCCAGACGCACCCCGATTCTTGGTAAATCAGCCAGGTCCGGGTTAGAGAACTGGTGCTGGACAAGTAGTTCTCCTTCGGTAGAGCAGCGATAGCTTGTGGTCATGGTGACAGCCCCGCCGCGGCAAGTTGCCCGGGATTCAGTAATGATTTCCTGGTCGCTCACTGCCAACAACGCGTGGGTAAGCGCAGCATCAGGAAGACCCGCCTTAAGCCACTTGCCTAATGCTTTATTGTCCTGTCCACTCCACCCCTTAATGCCATCGTTGTCAATAGGCGCGCGCCAGAGGTTTAGTGTTGGCCCGCTGCTTAAGACGGTCTTGCGTTTGTGTTGCCAGGATTTTAGACCCTGGTCAGAAAAGACCAGCTTACTGTCACCCAGGGTAAGAACATTGTCTGTGACATTGGATTTGATGGTTTTGGCGCGCCTGGGCTTTTTCTCTGCCAAAACAAACTGCTCGTTGGCTACTTCATATCCCTTGTTTGCCCAGGCAGTGTCCTGCTTAAGAAAGAATTCAAATACGATAGACAAGTGTTCGCCGGCATCAACTGGCGGTAGTGTCTGGCCCAGTTCGAATATCTGGCTAGATTGGGGTGCTGCATTAAGACCCTTAATGACGCCAGACTTATAGTGCTCGCCATTTTTAAGCAGCGACCACTTGCCCGTATATTTTTTCAAGTCAGTGAAATAATCGCGGTTATGAATTCTGTAACGCTGTTTTGACAGCCGGGACACGGTAACGGGTTGGATGATCTTTTTGTATTCAAGCAGTGATGAGTGGGGTGTTCGATCTGGCCAACAAAGTCCGTCGCAAACAAAGTTAAGGTCATGGCGCGCTTCACCAAAATCTCCGCCGTAGGCCCAGTAGGTTTCGCCGTCATGTTCCTTGAGTAAGCCATGATCCAGCCACTCCCAGATAAAACCACCTTGCAAACCTTTATGGGTTTCGATGGCTTGCCAATACTCTTTTAGATTGCCGCAACTATTGCCCATGGCGTGGGCGTACTCACACATAATGACGGGTCTGGAATCGCTACTGTTGACCGCGTGGTCGATAATTTTCTGAACACTAGGATACATCGGGCAAACCACATCCGTGCCTTCATGGTGACCGTCCCAGTCAGCGCTCACTTGTTGCTCGCAAATCGCGTTCTCGTTGTGAATCGGGCGACCGGGGTCATAACTCCGGGTCCAGGCCGCCATGGCAGCGTGGCTCGGCCCATAGCCAGTTTCATTGCCCATGCTCCACATAATGATAGAGGGATGGTTTTTATCTCGTTCCACCATGCGCGACACCCGCGAGATAAATGCACTGGCCCAATAGGGGTCAAGGCCTAGCTGGGCGTAGTGATGGTGCGCCTCGATGTTACATTCATCGACAACGTACAGTCCGTATTCGTCGCATAGGTCGTAAAACAATGGGTCGTTTGGGTAATGGCTGGTGCGCACTGAATTGATGTTGTGACGCTTCATGGTCTCAATGTCGAGCCGCATGAGATCTTCGGTGATAATCTTGCCGGTTTTATCGCAGTGGTCATGACGATTCACGCCGCGAATCAATACCGGTTGGTTGTTAATCAAAAGCTCACGATCTTTGATGCGAATATCTCGAAAACCGATTTTTTGTGTGGCCACTTGAATCACTGCGCCATCAGGATTTTTTAAGCGGGTAGTGAGTTCATACAATGTTGGCGTTTCGGCGCTCCAGGGTTTGACCTTGCCCATATTCAATTGCAGCGCCAGTAAAGGTCCTTTACCCGTTACTGCATAGTAGTTAGATTTCTCCAGGCGTTGTTCGGCGCGTTTTGGCTTGCTACGGCTACCCACCTGACTGACCTCAATTTCAACCTGATGATGCAACGGCGTCCGATGTTCGCCGCCAAGTCTCACTTCTACATTCAGGTTGCCTTTGCCGCTAGCCACTTCAATCTGGGGTTTGGCAAAAATATCGCGCAAGTACACAGGGTCAGTGGCGTACAAGTTCACATCGCGATGTATGCCCGCATGCCACCATTGATCCTGATCCTCTATGTAAGAGCTATCGCTGAACCTCAGCACCTGAATGGCCAGGCTATTTTCACCCACGTGTAAAAAGTCGGTGAGATCAAATTCCGACGGCAAGCGGCAATCCTTGGCAAAACCCACTTCAATGCCATTGCAATAAAGATAAAAACAGTTCTCTACGCCACCAAGTTCAATGACAATACGCCGGCCGTCCCAGCGAGGCGGGATGTTGATCAGGCGTCGGTACACGCCGGTTGGATTCATCTGTGGCGTTAGTGGTGGTTCAGTGCGATATGGCATCAGCACGTTGGTGTAGATTGGCTGATCTTCTGGCACCTTGTCATCCATGGTCCAAAGAGATGGGACGTCGATGGTTTGCCAGTCGCTGTCGTTGAGTGCAGGTTGGTACCAGGAGGAGGGCACATCGGCGGGAAAGGCATAGCGGCGAAAACGCCATTGGCCATTTAGGCTGATGCTATCCTCGTGCTGGAAGCTACTCCTGGCCGGCAATCGGCCAATGCTGAGTACTTCAGGATTTTCCCAGTGTTTGTGAGCTGCCAAGTCCGTCCCCTCTCGCCTCGCGTTAACTTGAGCGCCTTTATATCATAGTGGCGACGGACCTGGTGGTTACTGTTAGGTAAATTCAGCCCGGCTAAAATTTGTAGATCAAGGCATCACTGCGCAACACATCAGCTTGACGACACCCCTGTACGTCGCCCATTTCTATGACAAAGATCTTGGTCTTTTGCTCGCCGCCCCGTTCAAATTGCAGCGAGACAAATTCGTCTTCAGGAATGTTCTTCAATGTGCCGCCATAGTCGCAAAGACTGCGGATCACCACATTCTCGATCGCGGCAAGTTGTTGCTCGGCTGCCTGACGGGCTTTTTCCCGTTTGGCCTGGCGCTCTGCTTCTCGTTCTTTGCGCTCGGCCTCGTACACCTCGTTTAACTCTGCACGCTTCTGCTCCACAGCACTTACTTGCTTTTCGAGTTTAGCGATTTGTTTTTCTATGTTTTTTCGAGAGCTCTCATCGGCATGAATCAATTCGATCTCATATTCACGGCGTTCGTATTCCAGATCGCGGCGCTCTCTTTGTAGCTCGCGTAAGGCACGCCTTGCTTCAGAATCAATGCGCATAAACGACTCATCATGTTCAAGATCTTGCATGCGAAATTCAATTCGACTCCCCACGTCTTCCACGACCGTACCCAGGCTATCGAGAACATCGCCCACTACTTCGGTGATCTCGATTTCCCTGACTTCCTCTGGGGCAGGAATGACAAAGGAAAATTCACTATCGGAGTCTTCAATAAAACTAAAGCTACGCCAGGCGTTCACCCGGATGGCGAACACCGCACCCTGATTGGCGAGATAAGTGGCCTCGATACGAGGTTTGCAGCCCCGGCAGTTTTCATCAGCTTCAAACGCCCCTTTGATAATATTGGTCATCACCGTGACATCTTTGTGGATGCGGTCGAAATCAGCCTCTGCGACGCTAGCGGATGCGCCAAAGAGCAGCGCACCGCCGAGAAAAATTGACTGTAAATGGTTTTGGATAGGTTTCATAAGTTACTTCCTTCTAGCGATGCTTGTCGCAAGAGACGATTAATTTGATCGATGTCGCGCTTGTCTTCCACCTGGCTGGCAAACAACACGCTTAAACTTTCCTGGGTTTTTTGGTTACGCTGATCCTGAGCGTAATCCCAAACCGTTAGTAGGGTATTGAGTTCCTCTTTGCGTTCAGAACGGCTGCGATCCAGGATGGTGCGAATGAGTAGCTGATTGGCAGCGGCTTGCTGGGTGTTCAAGGTAGCAACGGTATCATCCAGGCGCTGGCTTTGTCGGTCATCGAGTTCTGCCAACAAAGCGCTGACTTCCGCTTCAGTTAAACCGCTAGATTCACCAAACTGGATTTTTAAGCCATCGCTGGTATCGATACTCGCATTGGTTAACACCAATACCAGCACCAGTACCGAGGCAAAACTGCTGAGCCATTGCAGATTCGGCCACCAACTTTTTTCTGCAAAGAACAGCTGTCGTCGCTGCCAGTTAGGCACCGCCTGATCCTGCCAGTGGCTTGCTAGCGCTTGCATTTGCCATAGGCTGGCAAGTTGTTCTGAGCAGTCCTCGCAGTGGTTTAAGTGCTGATCTAGCTTTTGCTGTTGCAAACTACTTAAGCGACCATCAACCTGGTCGGGCAACATTAAGCGAATGTCCTGGCAATCAGAATTCATGTTTCACTCCTTTAACTAGCCCCGAGCTGTGGCGCGTGGCTGGCTTGCTTTTTCATCTTACCGAGGGCGGCGTAGAGTCTGGTCTTCGCCGTGTTTGAGGAAATACCTAACTGACCGCTGATTTCGTCAAAGGTAAAGTTTTGGAAAAACTTCAGTTCGATGACCTGGCGTTGTTCCAACGGTAAAAGCGCCATGAGCTCCGTCATGTCGCGATTAGATTGCACCGCCGCCAGATTCATTTCTGGCTGGTGGGCGTGGGACTCATCAAACAACTCCTGCTCATCAGCAGGTGTATGAAACTGCCGGCGGCGAAAGTAGTCGATACAGCGAAATGAGGCGATTCGAAACAGCCAGGCGGGAAACTCCCCCTCACCGCGATAGTTCTTGAGATTGCGATATACCGATACCAGGACGTCCTGCATGATATCCAGCGCATCATCGCTGTTGCCGCTCATGCGCAAGGCATAGTTGTAAACCCGCTTTTCATAACGCTTGACCAGATTCAGCCAGGCGCGCTCACTACCTTGCATGGCACTCTCAATCAGTTGTTGGTCGGTTTTCCGGGTAAACACAAAGGTCTCGGCAAGCTCTTGTCTGGGTATTGACGGGGCAACGGGTAAAAAAGTTTGGTTTTAGCTAGATTATTCTGATTAAGTAATGAAAAAAATGAGGCTATAAGGATAGTTCATGGCGAATAAACCAAAGAAAGCGGTGGTGGTGCTGTTAGATAGCTTGAACCGCCATATGTTGGGTTGCTACGGCGGGGAAGAATTTGCGACCCCCAATATTGATCGACTGGCCCAGCGCGCTGTTAAGTTCACCAACCATTACACGGGTTCATTGCCCTGTATGCCGGCTCGGCATGATATTTTGGTGGGAGCCATGGATTTTCTCTGGCGTCCCTGGGGTTCTATCGAGCTCTGGGAAAGGCCAATTACCTACTACTTGAAGCGTAAGGGGATACCAACCCAGTTGTTCTCGGATCATCCTCATTTGTTCGAAACCGGCGGCGAAAACTACCACACTGATTTTTTTGCCTGGGACTACACTCGCGGCCACGAGGGCGATCCCTGGAAAACCCGGGAGGATCCTAGTTGGGTGGGGGCACCTGCGCTGCCGGCCAAAACGAAATATCCGCAGCTCGATGGCAAGCTGGTGTATGACCTCTCGCGCTCGTGGTTTAAGGAGGAGCTAGATTTTCCGGGGCCAAGAACCATGCAGTCCACAGCGGATTGGCTCAAGCAAAATGGTGAGTTCCACTCTGAGTTCCTGTTGTTCGTGGATGAATTCGACCCCCATGAGCCCTTCGACACCCCGGCACCCTGGGCGAACAAGTACGATCCGGACTGGCAAGATGAACTGATTATCTGGCCGCCCTACGCGATTGATGGCGTGGCAAACGGTGTGATCGATGCCCGTGAGGGGCAGCATATTCGGGCGAACTACGGTTCCAAACTGAGCATGATTGACCACTGGTTCGGTAAAATATTAGATGAGATGGACGCCGGTGACCGTTGGCAGGACACGGTTTTTATTCTTTGTACGGATCACGGACACTACCTCGGCGAAAAGGATCTCTGGGGTAAACCGCGAGTCCCGCAATACGAAACGCTAGGCCACACACCATTGATGATTGCTGCTCCAGGCGTCGCCCCTGGTGAAGTGAATGCCCTGACCACCAATGTCGATATTCATGCCACGCTGGCGGATCTGTTTAGTGTTGATGTTGAGTACATCACCCACGGCAAATCTCTATTGCCTTTGCTGTACGGCGAACAAACTGCAGTGCGTGAATATGCGCTGGGTGGCATTTTTGGCCAGTGGGTCCAGGTACAAGATGGCGCCAATAAGTATGTCAGAGCGCCTGTGGGTACCGGCTTCCCACTTTCGATGTGGTCAAATCGTTGGTCGACCATGCCAGTGCCGGCCATGCCGGGATTGCGTTTGCCTAATCCAGATAAACGAGCTTATCTTGACTATATGCCGGGTAGTGATATTCCCGTGATCCGCCAGCCGTTCCAGGAGGGTGACCTGCTGCCTTTCTGGTCGATGGGCCCGCAAATTGACGATCATCATTTGTACTCGATTCACAACGACCCAGGGGAAACCAATAATATGGTTGGTGAGTCTTTAGAAAAACAAATGCAAGACCTCTTGCATCATGCGCTGACTGAACTGCAAGCGCCTGCGGAACAGTTTGCTCGCCTGGGTTTAAGTTAGTCTCGCTAGCCCTGCCGGCGATGAAGTGAAGTAAAAATCAGTTGGATCGATTAGAACCAATTGAGGTGTCCTCGCGTCTTAATGACTATTAAGTGGGTGATTTACCCAGCGTACCACTGCGCTGGGTAAAAAACTCCATGAAAATCAATTGCATAGAAATTGGCGCGAATTCTGCAGATTACCCACCGATAACGCCGAGGCCATGGGCCAGGCAGTGACTGCAGTGAATCGCGGGGCAACCACAAGGGGCGCAGATGTTAATCATTCGAGAGCTCTCGAAAACTTATAGCAATGGTGTGCAGGCACTGAATAAAGTCAGCCTGCAACTTGAACCGGGTATGTTCGGTTTATTAGGCCCCAACGGCGCCGGCAAGTCCTCACTGATGCGTACACTTGCCACACTGCAAGAGCCCGATGAAGGCACCGCCATGTTGGACGACATTGATATCCTTCATGACAAAGAAGCGCTGCGTCGGGTGCTAGGTTACTTACCGCAGGATTTTGGCGTTTACCCCAGGATGTCTCCCCTTGCCATGTTGGATCACTTTGCCGTCCTTAAAGGCGTGGCCCATAAGGGCGAAAGAAAAGATCTGGTGGACGGTTTGCTGCATCAGGTGAATCTGTATGACGTGCGTAAAAAGGCTATAGATACATTTTCTGGTGGCATGAAACAGCGCTTTGGGATTGCTCAGGCACTAATTGGTGAGCCACGATTGATAATCGTGGATGAACCCACCGCCGGACTTGATCCGTCAGAACGGAATCGTTTTCACAACCTCCTGTGCGAGATCGGTGAGCATATTGTGGTTATCCTCTCGACCCATATCGTGGAAGATGTAACCGACCTTTGTCGCAATATGGCCATTATGGGTGCCGGGCAGATTCTCCTTACCGGCAAACCCAGAGAAGTGATCGACAGCATTCAGGGCAGGGTTTGGAGCAAACAAATTCAGCGCACAGATCTCGGCCAATACCAGGCTGAGCATCGAGTCATCTTGTCCCACCTTCGCGAGGGCCAAACCGTCATTCATGTATTGTCAGATAGCCAGCCACCAGGGTTCGCTAACCAGCCCGCTAATCTTGAAGACGTCTATTTCGCGACCTTGATCGGTCATGGCATTTCAGTCTCTGTTTGAGCCAACAACTTTGATGGTGCGGGGGAGGCTGCATGTTAACTGAAACGATCAAGTTCGAACTAAAGTATCACCAGCAGCAGTATCTGGTTTACATACTGGCCGGAGTGACCTTTCTGCTGTTTTTTCTCGCCATGGCGTCACCGAATGTCCAGATCAATGGCGGAGGACCGAATGTTGATCTGAATGCGACCACTGCTATCTTAAGTACCCTTGGGGTTTTGTCCCTTGTGACCATTCTGCTATCCATCGCTTTTACGGCGAATAGCGTGGTAAGGGATTATGATTTTAAGACAGTGGAGTTTTTCCTCAGTCGCCCTTACCACAAGGCCAGTTTTATTTATGGGCGCTTTATTGGCAGCTTTTGCTTTGGCGTATTGGTTTATCTGGCCGGTGTGTTAGGTATCCTGTTCGGCGAACTAGCCCCCTGGTTGGACCCAGAACGCCTCGGGCCGGTGAACGCTGACGCCTATATTTACGGTACTCTGGTGTTTGGTATCCCAAATTTGTTTATTTTTAGCAGCATATTTTTCTGTATCGCCGCGGTCACAAGATCCATGGCCTGGACCTATGGGATTGCGATTGCGCTGCTCATTTTGACAGCGCTGCTAGATACCTTCACAGAGCGAGACACGGTGCAATTGGTCAGCATCCTGGATCCGTTTGGCGCTACCGCGTTAGAGGAGGTGATTCGCTACTGGACCCCGTTTGAACTTAACAACAAATTGCCTGAGGTTGCTGGGGCCTTACTCGCCAACCGTGTTTTATGGCTGGCGATTGCTGCAGGCTTCGCTGTGTCAGCCTATTGGCTGTTTCCTGAGACGATTAATCGTAGCCGCAAAACTGCGGCGCCCAGGCAAGCTGTCAGCTCTGAATCTGTAGCGCCAGAAAAGCCTGCTCGAGTCCAGCAGAAATTTGGAGTGGCCGCGCAGCTTGCGCAGTTTTGGTCGCAAACCCGGTTGGAAATTCGCGGTATTGTTTTTTCGATTCCTTTCCCCATTGCGGTGTTGTTGGGTATGGCGCAGGTAATTGGTGCTACTGCAGGTGATCTAGGCAATATCGTTGGCACCTCACTGCTACCTACCACCAGTAATATGATCGCGGTAATTAACGGCGCTTTCACGCTACCGTTGCTGGTGGTACTAGTGTACTTGTCCGCTGAAATGATGGGCCGCGAGGCGAGCAGCAAGAGCAATCAATTGCTGGATGCAATGCCGTATGCAAATTGGATCATGATTGCAGCTAAGTGGGTAGGTTTAAGTCTAGTCATCATCATGATGTTGTTCGGCATCATGCTTGCTGCTATCGGCGTGCAGTTGTTTAAAGGCTTCCACGATATTGACCTGTTGCAATATGTGGTTGGCTTGTTGTTTTTCTTTCAATTCCCCATATTCCTGACCATCACCTTGTCGCTGTTTGTCTATATTCTGACGCGGAATCGTTTTGCGGCGATGTTCTTGATGATCGTGTACTTTGTGCTGCTCGCGCTGTTGCCAGCTTTGGACTTACAGCACTTCCTTTATCGAATGAGTCAAGTGAACGCGCCTTATTCAGATTTCACAGGTTACAGTCACAATCTCGTGCCGCACGTTTGGTTGACCTTGTACTGGAGTGCATTTGGCGCTCTATTGCTAGTAGTGGTACACCTGCTTTGGCCGCGGGGTATCGAAGATAGTTGGGCAAATAGGCTCAAGGTTGCCAGACAACGCCTAAATCAATCCGTCGCGTTGATCAGTTGGGCATTAGCAACGCTTTTTGTTGGCCTCGGCGGGTTTATTTACTACAACACCAATGTACTCAACGATTACCTGACTCTGGATGATGT
The DNA here is from genome assembly GCA_046290215.1 of Pseudomonadales bacterium. GTDB lineage: Bacteria > Pseudomonadota > Gammaproteobacteria > Pseudomonadales > Azotimanducaceae > JAHRVQ01. The sequence goes on from JBKAGC010000015.1 coordinate 16,288, forward strand.
GCAGGCCTTGCAGGCGAAATACGAGCAGTCCTATAAGGATTATGAAAATCGCGAGCAGCTGGTAGTCACTCGAGTCTACGCGGAGGTAGATATTTATCCAAAGGAGCAAGAAGCCCGTGTTAGTGGGGTCTATGACCTGGTAAACAACACTGCTGAGCCGGTAACAGAATTGCACCTTACAGACCCTTTATTTGCCACCAGCGTAGATATTCAGCTGCCAGGCGCGGAGCTAGAGTTTGACGCAGATCTGCGCTATCGCATTTATCATTTTGCAGAACCTGTGCAACCCGGTGAGCGACTGCAAATGGAGTTTGCCACAGCCTGGCTAACGCCGGGTTTTGCTAACTTTGGTAACCCTGTGCAGCTAGCCCACAATGGAACGTTTTTTGACAACACGGATATCTTCCCCTTACTGGGGTACCAGGCTAGTGCCGAATTGCAAAACAATAACGATCGGCGCAAATATGACTTGCCGCCGTTGCAGCGTCTACCTGACCTTGATGATGAGGCGGCGCGTTATTCGTCTTTGGCCTTTGGTGGTGAGCGAGTGGAATTTGAGGCGATTGTTTCAACGACCGCTGGTCAAATTGCCATAGCTCCAGGCTATTTGCAGCGACAGTGGCGCGAAGGTGATCGGCGTTATTTCCATTACAAAATGGATGCGCCGATCTGGAACTTTTTCTCGTTTTTATCCGCGGATTATGAAGTTGCCAAAGACCAGTGGAATGATGTGGCGATCGAGGTGTATTACATACATGACTATAACCTGGATTCTATGCTGGATTCAGTCAAAGACTCATTGGATTACTTCACAGAGAATTTCTCCCCATACCAATATCGTCAGTTTCGAATATTAGAGTTCCCGCAGTTTCAGGGGCGGTTTGCCCAGTCTTTCCCAAATACGATCCCGTTTTCTGAGGCCATAGGCTTTACCGCGGATTTACGGGACCCGTCGAGTCTCGACTATGTCTACTATGTTACGGCCCATGAACTGGCTCATCAGTGGTGGGCCCATCAGGTAATCGGCGCAAACGTGCAAGGCTCAACCATGATCATTGAAACCCTGGCCCAGTATTCAGCTTTAATGGTGATGGAAAAGAAGTTCGGTCGTGCCCACATGCAAAAATTCCTCGCCTTTGAGCTAGATAGCTACTTGCAAGGTCGCGGCGGTGAAGTTATCGAAGAGCTGCCCTTGTATCGAGTTGAAAACCAGCCTTACATCCACTACCGAAAAGGCAGTGTGGTGTTTTACGCCTTAAAAGATCTACTTGGCGAAGATGCCATCAACGACGCACTGGCAACGTTTATTGATCAATATGGATTTAAAGGCGCGCCTTTCCCCACCACCCGTGATCTGCTCAAGCTGATTCGCGAGCGAGCAGCCGATGAGTATCAGCAAACCATTACGGATTTGTTTGAGCGGATCGTACTGTTTGACTTGAAAGTTACAGAAGCGTCCTTGGAAGCGTTGCCCAACGGTCAGTTCGAGGTAAGCTTTAGCGTTGCGGCGAAAAAGTTTGTGGCCAATGGTGAAGGAGTGGAAACTGCCATTCCCATGGCGGATTGGGTAGATGTGGGGGTGTTAGGCGAGGAAAACCCGGAAACCGGGGTGCGCGAAATCATTCACCTTGAGAAGGTTAAGTTAGACAGCGAATTTGCTCGTTATCAATTTCAGGTAGATGAGAAGCCAGGCTGGGCAGGTATTGACCCGCTTAACATTTTGATCGACCGAAATCCCGAGGATAACCGCAAGCAACTGTGACAGGGTCACGGCGTTGCCAGGGCAGCTATAGCGCTGCCCCAATCACATCCACTTGAAACGCCAGCCCTTCACTGCTTGGGAATTGCCAACCGGAGTTGGCATCGCGGCTGGTAGCGCTGCCAACTGGCAGTGTTACTAGTACGGATTGGGTCTGGCCATTGTAGGTTGCAGTAAACCTTAAGTTCACCTCGCTCAGCGAGATTGGCGTGGGGTTGCTTACTCTCGCAATCAAATATCCGTTTTCGGTGAGACCGGCTCTCACCTCGAGATAACGGGCGGGATTATCTGGAATGTCGAGCCTTAAAAATGATGCGGTGGCTTGTTGGCCGACGTTACCTTGTACATTCATGGCCGCACTAAAGTACTGTTTTGCCAGGTCGCGGTTGCCACTTGTTAACGACAGCTCTCCTAGCTCGTTGGCGGCAACGGCTGTGGGCAGTAACTCATTGCTCCGTTCCAGGTATTGTTTTGCCAGCTGTGAATTACCCTTCCGAGATTGCACCAGACCGCGGCCGAGATGATATTCGAAATAGTTGTTGTCGAGTTCCATGGCGCGGGCATAAGCAGCCTCGGCATCATCGTAGCGTTTTTCCTCAAGATAAATATTGCCCTGTAAGCCGTGAAATCGTGCCTCATTCGGGACCTGTTTCAGCGCCTGGCTTAGCTGCATGCGGGCGCCGTTGTAGTCGTCGCTAGCTAATGCAGCCTGGGCTGCGTCGAAGCGGTTGTAGGCATCCTGATGCTTAGTAATAAACGAAATCGCCTGCTGGTATCTTTCCTTGCCCAACTCACCTCCCGGATTGCCAAGCGCCGCCACCGTTTCTCGGTTGGCATTCACCCGGGCCTGAGACGGCGGATGGCTGGCAAATAAACCATCAATAAAGCCAGTTTCCTGACCGCCAGAAAGTCGCACAAAAGTCTCCTGCAAACTCACCGCGGCCACCGGGTTGTAGCCAGCTTGCGCCATATAGCGGGTGCCATAATAGTCAGATTCTAGTTCGGCGTCCCGGCCATACTTTTGGCCAATCAACTGAGCACCAACCTGAGCTCCGCCAATCACATAGTTACCGTACTCGGTTTCACTGGCAGCAACCCCAATGGCTGTGGCAGCCACGACGCCCTGGAGTATCATGCCCCGCTGCATGGCATTCACGCCGTGCTTGGCCGCAGCGTGAACCACCTCGTGGCCGAGCACGGCGGCGAGTTCTGCTTCATTCTCAAGCTCGATGAGTAGACCGCGATTAATGGCGATTTTACCCCCGGGCAATGCCCAGGCGTTGGGTACACCATTATTTAACACCACAAACTCATAAGGCAGATTTCGGTCACTTGCCGCCGCGACCCTTTGTCCTACCTGGCTGACATATCGGCTTAGCTCTGGATCGGTAGTAAATGTGCCGCCTTGAGATTGCTGAGAGGGTAGGTATTGAGCGCTGCCACGAGCGATCTCTTCACTCTCAGAGATAAAAGACAATTCATTCTTGCCGGTGACTGGATTAACCGCGCAGCCGGTGGCCAAAATCAACGGTAGAATCAGTGGTAGTAACAAGCGCATGGTGCATAGCTCCCAGAAGTTATGGCGGTATGTTATTGAGAATTTTTCAGAACTGCGAGGCTCACCGACAAAATGCTGTAAACTTATCTGATGCCAGTTTCCATTGATCATATTGCCAGTCGCTTAAGCGACCACGAACCCACTCGCTATCCCGTGGGTGAAAAAACTCGTCGGGCTGCGGTTGCAGCCATCTTGAAGCCTGAAGCGGGCCACACCCAGGCACTGTTTATCCTGCGGGCGCCCAAAGAAGGTGACCCCTGGTCTGGGCAAATGGCTTTCCCTGGCGGTCATATCGAGACTTTTGACGATTCCTCTACCGCAGCAGCAATCCGTGAAACCCGCGAAGAAATCGGTCTTGATCTGGAAGCACACGGTCGTTACCTCGGCCCCCTGGACGAGGTGAAGGCTAATCCTCGCGGGCGCAACATTGATATGGTGGTGTCTCCCCATGTGTTCTTGTTGGAAAACCCGAATGTCACCTTCACGCCAAATTACGAGGTGGCTGACGTGCTCTGGGGGTCACTCAATGATATGTATCATGGGCGTGTTGAAACTGAAACGCAGTTTGCCATGAACGAGGTGGTACAAAGTTTCCCCGGTTACGCGGTGGGTGACCAGGTGGTGTGGGGCCTTACCATGCGGATGTTAGATCACGTGTTTGCCCTGGTTGACCCGGATTGGCAAGGCCGGGCGATTTAGCGATTACTCACCAACCAGGCGAGAAATTTCTCCACTCCGTGCTTCACATGTTCACTGCGCAGAGAGGGGAACATCTCAAAGGCGTGCTGCGCCCCTTGAATTTCTGCGTAGGCCACCGGCTGCTGGGAAGTTTGCCTGAGATTGGCAGCGAAAGATCGCGCCTCCTGAACCGGTACCAGAGAGTCTTTGTCGCCGTGAATGATAAAAAATGGTGGTGCCTCCGAATGGATTCGGAAGGCCGGTGAGACCTCCTCATAAGCAGCTTGATTCTCATCGCGAGGCAGCTTCATAACGGAATCTTCCAGGATACTGAGCAGGCCATCGTTAGGTTGATGACCCTCTGAATCAGTAAAGTCGTACACACCGTAAAACGGCACCGCGCCTTGTAAGCTGGTGTCCTCAGATTCAAAGCCGGGTTGAAACTCCGGGGCGTTGGCAGTTAAAGCCAATAGCGAAGCTAGATGACCGCCGGCAGAACCGCCAGTAACCACGACAAAATCCGGATCGCCGCCGAAGTCCGCGATGTTCTGCTTGATCCAAACTAGCGCTTCCTTGCAGTCCACAATGGCTTCCGGAAAAGTCGAGCGCGGGCTTAAACGATAGTCCACTGAGACGCAGACCCAACCCCGCAGCGCCATGTGATTCATAAGCGGTAGGGCTTGTTCATTTTTGCTACCCATGTTTTCCGTCCAGGCACCGCCGTGAATTTGCATCAGGACAGGGCACTGGTCACCGCTGTATTTGGCCCGGTAAATGTCTAAATATTGTCCGCTGGAGCCATAGGGTTGGTTTTTGGTTACCTCCACTTGCGGATCGATGAGATCCAGAGGGCGCTTTATTTTTTTGTAATCCGGCTCTGTTGGGAAGCGATCCTGAAGTTCTGGTGCGATGTGACTGTGAAAGTCAGTCCCCAGCCCTGTAATGAGTGCTTGTTCAACAACGCCTTTGGCGCGATCACCCTCAAAATAGAACCAGGCCATGGCAAACCAACTTGCCAGACACAGCAGAGATGCCAGTGCGGCAACGAAACCCTCCACCGCGCCAGCCCAGATAAACAGGGCAAACACCACGGTTTGCCAGAGAATATGGTGTAATGCCAGCTCACCGGTCAGCCATCCAGCGAGAAAACTCACCGTGGCAAGGCGCGAATGGTGATAAATCGGCCGATACAGGTTGTATGCTGACCATGTGACCAGTGTTGTGAAGATCAGAAATAGAAACATACTGAATACCAGGTTCGATATTTGCCATGAGTTTTATTCGGCACAGGATTACATTATTATCCATGACCTTAAAGTGCCTCTTTTATAGAAGAGTGCGTTCTAAACCTTTGGAAGCGCCTGCATGAAGAAATCTAGAATCTACGGTGTCGTCACGGTAAGCACAATTATCGTTGCGGGCGCGGTGGTCTTTCTCCTGCCTGAGCCAAGCCCAAATCTAATTGGGATGGTCGTGGGCGGCCTGGTGGTTGCCATGCTCGCGCCAATGGTTTTGATTAATCTGGCCATTAACAAACTCAATGATGCTGTTGATGAAAAGGATGCTGAATTACGCGCCATGGGCGATGAGCTAAGCGCTCTGAAATCGAAATTCTCTGCGGTCACAACCCTCGATGAACTGACGGGTTGCTCTAACAAGCGGCATTTTCTTGAGTTGTTACATCAGCACCGGGCCATGAGCGAGCGTGGTAGTTATGAGTTCACCGTGGCAGTTACCCAGGTGGACCAGTTTGCCGAAATTATTGAAAAGCAGGGTCTTGGCCGGGGCAATGAGGTTCTGCAGTTATTCTCGCGTATTGTTAAAGCCGCGTTGCGTGAGGTGGATGTGATTGCCCGCCTTGAAGCCGACAAGTTTGCTCTGGTGTTATCTGGTTGTGGTGAACAAGATGCCTTGCAGATCATCAATCGGATCTCGCAACTGATCAGCCAGATCCAGGTAAATGATCAGGACGATGTGAAGATTACCGCCAGCGGTGGTATTACTTCTTTCCACGGTACGGAAAGCCCTGAAGAACTGATTGAACACGCTGAGCAGGCGCTGAGTTTTGCTGTGGAGCAGGGCCGTGACCGGGTAGCGGGTTACAATTACGTTGCACCGGAAGAAGCGCAATAAGACCTCTTGAGTCTCACCCCAGTCGGTAGTTATCCGGCATTGGATTGCTTAACAGTATCGGCGTGTCAGGTAATCTGTCCTCTTGGATGTGCCTTACCATCTCCGGTATTTGTCTCGGCGAGAAGTGCTGACCAGCATCCAACAACTCACCGAAGCCCAGCCATTTAAGCTCTAAAGAAAAGTCTTTCTCATAATCCAACATCGATGCCATGCTGGGCTCAAAGCGGTGCGCAACCCGAGCGACAAAGTATTGCTCAAACACAGCAATGTGTTTGTCTTCAAACCGGAACTCAATCTTGGCTTGCCAGGCTGGCACTAGTTCACCGGCGTGGCGGTAGCCTGTTTCCTCCTCAATTTCTCGCCGCGCACAAATCTCTGCTGATTCCCCCGCCTCAATGCCACCTCCTGGCATTGTCCAGGTTGGACCTTCTAGCCACGGCAGTTGTACCGAGAGCAGCAGCACTTCATCGTGAGGGTTGATGATAAGTGCCCGGGCAGTATGACGAACCTTGTTTACCGGCGGCATGTGCCTTCTAAGCGGTACCCCAGCACCACCTTACTCTTGTTAGCAATCAGGACGCGATTGCAAGACTTTTTGTTGCCACTAGCAACTTGAACGCCCATTAGACCAGCACCGGCAACACCGCCGCTGGCACTTGACCAGATGTATTCCCAGGTGCCGTCTTGCATATCATAAACCCGGCTGGGTTTACCAAATGTTTCCTCAGCGTCAGCAATGCTTTGCCCGATATACGCCTGCAATGTTTGATTCGCAGCGGTTTTGTCTGACTGGCTTGCGCAGCCGCCAAGGAGTACCAGGCCAAAAAGTACATTCGCGCAAGTTTTGATCATGATGGTTCCCTCTGGGAATTGTCCGGAAAGTATGTGGAAATCCCGCGAACTCTGCAATTTCCTAGTCTTCGAATGGTAGCCCCGCAATGGGTCCTTTACCGGCTAAAAAATGTTCAATGTTTCTCTCGTCGCCATTTACGGTGACTTTAAAAACCATATCATTGTCCTGATGCACAGCGAGAACTTCTTGAGGCTGGTAGCCCATCAGGTAGGAGAACATGACCTTGCCGATCATGCCGTGAGAAACAATGGCAATGTTGCGATGAGGTGTGGCTAACAACTCTTCTACAAATGGCCTGGCACGATCGAACATGTCTGGGTAGTTCTCGCCATTGGGCGGGCGAAAGTAAAAGCGATCCTCCTCCATTTGTTGCCACTCCTTTGGCCACTTGTTGGGGATTTCCGCATACATCTCGCCGCTCCAGTCGCCACAGTGCCATTCCATAATGCGATCATCAAAGATCGGCTCGAGGTTCAGGTACTGGTTGATGATTTCAGCGGTTTGCCGGGTGCGGTCCAGCGGTGAAACATACAAGGCATCGATATTGAGTTTCGCCAGAAGTTGGCCATTGACATCGGCATGGCCGCGCCCTGCCTCATTGAGGTTGGAGTTCCATTGACCTTGCATGCGGCGGATAGCATTCCACTCGGTTTGACCGTGACGGATAAAGTAGAGATTTTGCATATTGGTATGAGCTAAAAAAATTACAGATTAACACGCGGCCCCACACCGCCGCTTCTTATCAAACGGAAAATCTGAAACATCACCACGAGCAGCGCGCCAGCATTATTAATGGGCGCTAATGCCAGGGCCGCCCAGCCCTTATCTAGAGGGTAGAGTGGCGCTGTAAGGCTGTAAGTGATGAGTCGATCAAGGTCAAAATAAATGATGATACTCACCATCGCCAGAGTGGCGATAAACCAGGCGATGCTCCTGAGCCTAAAGGCGCGCCTTTGCTCCGTTGCTAGCTGAGCAATAAGCTGCTCGCTAAAACCGTTATCTTTAATGGCTTCTGGTTCAAGCAGGTTTCTCAGTTGGGCGTCAAAGTCAGTCATGGTTAGTTTTCTCTTCATAATCCGTAAGATGGTGTTTAAGTTTTTCCACACCCCTTTTGATGTGTGACTTCGCCGTACCAAGCGGTAGCTCCAGTGAATCGGATATTTCACGATGGCTCAGACCCTCCTGGTAGCTTAGTACCACGCAAGTTCTTTCCATGGTGCCAAGGTGAGCCAACGCCGTGGCAATGTCTCTGGCCGCATTATTGTCACTGCGCCCGGCACTCAGTTCATCTTCGGTGATGCTGGTGGCTAGCACATCATGTTTCCGGCAGTGTTGTAGCCATGTGTTGATGGCAATTTTGCGCAGCCAGGCACCAAAAGCGAGATCGTCTAAGAGGTTCCCGAGTTTGGTAAAGCTAGTGATAAACGTCTGCTGGGCTAAGTCGTCCGCCAGGCTAGAGTCGTTCGCCATGCGCCGCAACATCGAGCGCAAGTTGCTCTGGTGACGAATCACCAATTGCTGGAAGGCAGTTTGATCCCCTTGCTTCGCCAGCTTGACGAGGATTGGCTCGGGGCAGTTGGGATAAAAATCCCTGGCTCGATTCATGGCAAGATCTAGCGGTTTATGCGGGCACGATAATCGCCAGATTCACTTTTCTGGTCTTTGTCTGCATACCAGGGTGAGATGGCTTTACCTGCAAGCAAGCAGCAAACTCCCATGACGGCAACCAGTGCGGCGACACCAAAAAGCACAATCTGTGCCTCCGAATTAACATAACCCATGATAAACGCGAATGCGGCCAGACCAAGGGAAACCGGTAATAGCCAGAGCGCAGTAATGATAAAGCCGCGGTCAAAACGATCGCCACCATCCCTGGTCAGCATATCTAGATGCTTGAGTAGATTCTCATCCAGTGGTTGGCCGGACTCTACCAGGCGCCTCAGGGTCTCATGCTTTGTCTCTCGCTTTTTAATGGCGTCCCAAATACCGCCTAGCACACACATGCCAATAAAGCCCCAGAAGGCTATGGCCATCAGGCCAGCGCTGACGTCAGATAAGTTTCCCATGATTTTCTCCTTGTAATTCTGTGCTTTAGCACCTTTGATACTCTACTAGATGCAGGCAAGGGGCTGTTTGGATGCACCTTGGATACAATTTTTTCCTTTTTTAGTGAACAGGGTTTTATGCAGCTTGACCATCTTATGTGGGCATGTCCTGAACTGGTAGCGGGCATTGCGCAAATACAGGAGCTCACTGGCGTTACCGCAGAATATGCGGGTAGTCATGAGGGGCTGGGTACTTGCAACGCACTGCTGTCTCTAGGGCAGGATAGTTACCTGGAAGTTATCGCCCCAGACCCGCAGCAATCGTTGCAAGATAACTTTGGCGGCCGCCTGGCGCAGCTTGATCATGGCGGTCTTCTGGCTTATGCCATGACTGTGAAGGATCTCTCGGCATGGCGCCATGAGTTAAGTGCCGCGGGATTTAAGCCCGGTGCCGTGCGGCGCGCCAGGCGCACGACAGCAGCAGGTCAGGCGCTCGAATGGGCGCTGTTGTTTGTCAGATTTCCCGGCGCGCCTTTTTATATTGACTGGCTAGAGTGCCAGCATCCGGCAACCACTTCTCCTGGCGGCGCAGAGCTCATCAGATTAAATGTTGCGGTACCGAATCTTGAAGTTTATCGAACACTGCTCGGCACCGAAAATCTAAGCCCTTTGTTAAATTTGCGGGAAGCATCTACCTTCAGTTTACAAGCTGAACTCACGACGCCTAATGGCGGCGTGACATTGCCGCCACTAGACGCAGACATTTCTCTTCTTTAGCTTTCTGTCTCTGGTCTGGCAAATTGGCTGTCGTGCAATGGCACATTGAATTCAAGGGCCTTAACCGCTGCGCGCCAGGTACCATCCGCGTGTGTGACCCAACTGGGGTGGCGGATGCCTTGCTTGATCACGTTCCAGGGGCCGCTCAAACTGCCGCGGTCATCGCCGCGAAAGCCAAACGCATAGGGCTCACCTTTGGCATCTAGCTTAAACCAGATAAGTCGTTGTTTGTTTTCAATGACTTCCAGGCGGTCGGCACGAGTTTGCACCGAGAGCTTTGGATCGTCACTGGCCAGTCTGTGAATGGTGCGGTAGATGTGCGCATCGTGCCATAACATGTCCGCCTCATAGGATTCGTTGGGTAGGTCTTCAACTACACCGCTCCAGCTGATACGCCAGCTCTTATCCCCATTAATGACGCGCTTTAAGTAGATGTCTTTACTGGTGGTTTCGATGCTAAATCGTGGTTCAGTGAAGTCCATGGTAATGACTGAATAAACCTCGGTAGGCTCAATGGCGCGATTTTGGATAGAGCCGTTCACGGTGTTAGTAAGGGCTGCCCAGTTACTTTTACCACCCAGGCGGTCGAGCATTTTCGCCAGCAGTGCCGGGGCGTCCTGCGATGGCTCGTTTGCCTGGGCAGCACTGGCAGCAAATAAACTCGCGAGCAAGAGTTGTCTGGTCATGGACTTCATGGTGGTTCCCGAAAAGTTAAGTTGCTGTGAGCTTAAAAGCTCAACTTAAGTTGAGGTCAAGCGTTTATCCATTTAAATTTGACAGAAAGAACAAGTGATAAGAAATGTATGAGTGACAACCTTTGGTCCGTGGGGCAGGTAGCGAAGCGTTGTGGTATCAATGTTTCGGCGCTGCACTTTTATGAGCGCAAGGGATTGATCCAAAGTGTGCGCAATACGGGTAACCAGCGGCGCTACCGGAAAGAAGTGGTGCGACGGGTTTCGTTAATCAAGGCCGCGCAAAATATGGGTGTCTCCCTTGCAGAGATCAAACAGCAGCTAGCAACCTTGCCATTGCACCAAGCGCCCTCGCAGCAGCAGTGGCGAGATCTCTCCAGGCAATGGCGAGTGATGCTGAATCAGCGTATCAAAAATCTAGAGAAACTGGGCGGCTTGTTAGATGGTTGTATTGGCTGCGGCTGTCTTTCCATGAAGGCCTGCCCGCTTTATAACCAAAATGATGTGCTTGCTAAAGATGGCCCGGGGCCGGTAATCCTAAATCGCAAAAACCCGGCCAAGCAGAGAAAGTTTCGTTAGGCCCGAGCAGCCTTTTAAGTGCCACAAAAGGTCCGCTGAACCTTTTCTAGCTCGGCAGGAGGCGCTGCCAAGTCACTGTCTAACCACTGAGCGTCAAATGGGTTTTGCAGCGCCGTGGTTAGGTCAGCAAACAAGGAATAATCATTTTTCAGCGCTGCCTGAATGGCCCGTTCGACCTGGTGGTTGCGCGGGATGATTACCGGGTTGGTTTTCGCCATCAAGTCTGCAGCACTTTCCAGATCGCTAATTTGCGATACCCAGGTTTTGGCCCAGCCACCAAGACCCTCGGGTAGCTGAGCTTTCTGGATCAGATTTTGTCGCAGCCTAGTAAAGGTGTTGGTATAGTCGAGTTTTAGTTCTGCCATCAGGGTCAGAAGATCACGGACAAGTTCATCACTTTCGTCGCTGGGCTCACTTATACCGATTTTATGCGCCATGCCGGTGTGGTGATGGGTAAAGAAGTGACCAGGAAATTGATCTAACTCAGCTTTCAGCAACTCAACCGCTGTGTCCTCTGTGTCGCTAACCAGGGCCGTAAAACACTGCGCCAGCGCAGCGAGATTCCAGTGCGCAATACCTGGCTGGTTCTGATAAGCGTAGCGTCCCCCGGTATCGATCGAGCTAAACACGGTTTCTGGATGGTATGTATCCATAAACGCACAAGGACCGTAGTCGATGGTTTCGCCGCAAACCAACATATTGTCGGTATTCATGACGCCGTGAATAAAGCCGATTTGTTGCCACTTTGCCACCAGGCTAGCGGTGCGTTTAACGATTTCCGTAAAGAGCTCGAGGTAGGGATTCTCCCCGCCAGCACAAGCCGGGTAGTGACGGTCAATCACATAATCGGCAAGTTGTTTAACCGAATTGGTGTCACTTTGGCTAGTGAAATACTGAAAGGTACCAAAGCGAATATGACTACTGGCTACCCTGGTTAAAACGGCGCCGGGTTCCGGTGCATCGCGCATTACCTGCTCGCCGGTACTCACCGCCGCAAGACTTCTCGAGGTGGGTACACCAAGCGCGTGCATGGCCTCAGACACAATATATTCCCTGATCACCGGGCCAATGGGCGCGCGACCATCGCCGCCGCGGGAGTACATGGTGGGGCCGGAACCTTTCAGCTGCAAATCCATCCGCTGACCACTAGCCGATTGCACTTCACCTAACAGGACCGCGCGGCCGTCGCCCAACCGGGGATTCCAACCACCAAATTGATGCCCGGCGTACACTGTGGCAATGGGCTCTGAACCTTCAGCAATAGCATTGCCACTAAGCACAGCAAGGCCTTCTGCAGAGTGTAGCCAATCAGCATCAATATTTAATTCCTGCGCCAGAGTCTGATTTAAGTGGATCATAGCTGGCGCAGACACTGGTGTTGGCTCTTGCTCGGCATAAAACTGCGTGCCGAGCTTGCGGTAAGAATTATCGAACTGAATAGGCGCGTTCATGTTTAGCCATTAAGTTTGCGATGAATTTAGGCGTTTTCTTGAGCCTGTCGGCGTAAGCGTCGCATGCCGTTTAGCCAACGATCAACATCGTCGCCCTTACGTCGTACGTAATCGGCAACTTCTGGATGAGGCAAGACGTAAAATCGCTCTTCTTTGAGGGTTTCAACCACGGTGTTAGCGAGCTGGTCAGCTTCAATAATGCCATCTGTTTGCCCATCACCCAGGCTTCTTGGTGCCATGGCGGTATTCACGCCTTGAGGGCAAAGCACAGAGACCTTAATACCTTCATCACCATGAGTAATGGCCAAATACTCGGCAAACTTCACCGCTGCCGCTTTCGATACGGTGTAGGGGCCAGAGCCAATCGCGGCGAGTAGGCCAGCGGCTGAGGCTGTGTTCAGGAAATATCCGTCACCGCGTTTGATCATGTCTGGTAGGCATGCCTTGGCAGCGTAGACGTGCGCCATGACGTGTAGATCCCATTGCATATTCCAGGTATCAATATCGGCATCGAGAACCTGACCGGGACCGGTGGCGCCAGCGTTGGAGCAAAACAAATCGATCTGGCCGTGTTTGGCGATGGTTTGTGTAACCAGGTCATTGATTTCAGACGGGTTAGTCACGTTGCAGGCAACACCCTCACAACCGATTTCAGCGGCTGCCGCTTGCACGGCATCGTTGTTAAGATCCGCCAGGACAACGGCTTTAGCGCCTTCCTGAAGAAATGCCTTGGCCATGGCTTTACCAATGCCGCCGCTACCGCCTGTGATTACCGCTACTTTGTTTTGAAGTTCCATACTTGCCCCTCATAAAAATTCTGAGGCCGATGGTACCTTAATTTGGCCTTGAGAGCGCTGCGCTCTCTGAATTCAAACGAATCACACGGGTTTCACCAGGTACGGTAAAGAGATCAGGGCCCTGATAATCCGGCGGGCGGTCGGCTTCATTGTCTGGCATGGCTTTCGGCACGTGGATGCCAACAACCTGGTTAGGTCGCAAACGTTCCTTTAACACTTTCTTGCCGTTTTCTGAATACAGGTACCAGTAAGGCGGGAAGGCCATGTGAATGGTTTTTTCATCCCAGTGCTTCGCCTGCGGCGCAAAGTGATGATCTTTGGTATCAGCGTCACCAAGATGGACTACCGTGGCATTGGCCACAGAAACCCTAAATACCAGATTGTGGATATCGGTCATATTCTCTGGCCAACCCGCGTGGGGGATGCTGTGGGCATCAATAAGCAGATTTTCTAGTTGGAAACTTTGCGGTGCTGTTGTGGGCTTGATGGCGGTAATGCGCGGCTCCAAATTGCTATCGAAGTTCGTGGCAGCACGCAGATCCTTAACGGCCTGAATGGGAGCAAAAAGTTTAACTGTGGGTGGGCAAGCATCAAGCGCACCATATCCTCGGGGTCAAAGTGATCCTCGTGGGAGTGAGAAATAAACGCCGCGCTCAGATTGTCGTAAGGTGCCTCGCCAGCAAGTAGCGCTGCCTTCATGTCCTCTGGCAGTAGCTCAAAGCGGCCATAGTCATTGTTAAACAGCGGATCAAAAACCACCTTGGTTGCGCCGTTTTCCACCATCACACCCTCATTGGCCAGGTAATGAGCAGTGGCGTTATGGCTGAGGGCAGGCAGGCTAACGAGATGCAGTGCGAGAAATATCAACAGGCGCATACGGCTTCCTAATGGTTCGTTTGTTTTTGCTTGATTCGAATCTTATGTTCGTTAGTTATCCCAGTTGGTTTAATCGCTGGGCGGCAGCAAAGCGCCGATATGGGGTCATAGAACGTGAACCAAACTTGTTATGGTCTCTCTAAGTCACTTTACAGATTAAGGATACTATCGTGCGACTAATTTTGAGTTCGGCTTTGGCGGTTATGTTAACCGGGTGTATGACCTACGACCCTTACACCGGCGAAGAGCAGGTGAGCAAAGCTACTATTGGTGCTGCGATTGGCGCCACCATTGGCGCAATCGGTGCCGCCATTGATAATCGCGGTGATGATTCCAGAACTCGTAACCAACGTGTGCTTGCTGCTGCGGCAGCCGGCGGGGCGATTGGCGGTGGTGTTGGTTATTACATGGATCGCCAGGAGGCCATGCTGCGCCAGGAGCTTGCTAATACCGGCGTTCAGGTAGTACGTGACGGCGATAATCTAATTCTGCTGATGCCGGGCAATATCACCTTTGCCACCGGTAGCGCAGCCGTTAAAGGTGACTTTCAGGAGGTCTTGAACTCGGTAGCGAAAGTGCTGACTGAATTCGATAAGACTATTCTAGAAATTACCGGCCACACAGATTCCACCGGCTCTAATGAGTTTAATCAGCAGCTTTCTGAGCGCCGGGCTACTGCGGTAGCCAATGTGTTGCAAGCAAACGATGTGGCCTTTGAACGAATTCTCTCTGCTGGTTATGGGGAAGAGCGACCCATTGCAGTA